>NZ_SOEM01000017.1:0-101189 GCF_004368875.1 Neorhizobium sp. R1-B | reverse complement strand
CCGGGCGACAAAACGTAGACGTTCCTCCATCACCGAAGTCTCTTTCCACGGCATCAACACCTCCCGCCAAAAAGCGAAAAGTGTCACCCATGTCTCCGGTACGAAACGTCACCTATCTCTCAGGTCGGGCACAAGCTATTGAAAATAAAGTACTTTTAAGGCCGGGGTTGAGGCTGTGTGTACCACTATTGTGGGCCACGGTTATCCGCAACTTTCGGTACGACGCCAATTTTGAGGTGTCAACAATTAGGAATGCCTCGACGGAGGTAGTCGGTCCCAGTCCCCGCCGGAACGGCGGCGCTATGCTGGACTTCCTACGGCTACCTCAGGAACCGCCGAAGCATGCGCGAATTCCCACTCTGCGGCGCAGCCGTCGCTATGCTCAGAGCTCCGATATGCTCTCTTTCCCTGAAGACTAAGGAGGCTCAGCCTCCTCGCGTCGCTGCGCTCTGCTACCCTCCGCTCTCATTGGCGAGGGCCTAGTCCGGGTGAGGGCAGTAGGTGCGGCCTCCGGCCTTCCCTCAGTCCTCACCCGGTTGCGGGAGGATTGGTCGCTCCGGCCGGTCAAGCACAATCGGCCGGGCCGTGTCCTCGACCACCTGCGGCGGTCTGCGGGCCGCACCACCCCGACAGATTCTGCCTGACAGCCCTCCCGCTCCGCCGGAGCCGTTAACACTTCGATCGCCATCCGATCATTGATCCCGGAAATCATTTCCGGAAGCCTGGGCTCGCCACCCGAAATCTTCTATAAATCTAACATTGTCAACGAGTTAGGAGATATTCGGTGAAGAAGAAAAAGACGCTGATCCGAGGCCTCGCGATCGACGTTCTGGTCATAGAAACGATGCAGACGGACGCGGTTGGCATGCTTTTCTATATTGCCGAAATCCACGTCCGCGAGCGGAAGACTGGCACCGAAAAACTTATCCGCCGGACACGTGTTCCCGGCTCCGGTGAAGCCCTCGCCCGGGACGTGCAACGCCTTGGTGTCCGCGCCCTGGATCACCTTTCAGCGTGACAGCAAATTGTTGACACGACGAAACCGTTTGACGTGGTTAACGACCTCTTACCTTCCCCGCAAGGATTCAAAAACCGTTCCAAAGGACTCGATGACATCGAATCCTTACTTGTGCGTCTTCGAGTCCTTGCAGAGCCTTCTCCGGGAAGGATTCGATGTCGAATCCTTGAATATTTTCAAATAGATAAACACATTGACGTCTCTTCAAATGTGTGAACTTTGTATCGCCGTCATCAACCCGGTTACAGGAGAACCACATGACAGAACGAGAGCAGCAGACCACCGATAGCGCCACCGCCCGCAAGATCATCGCCACGTTTGAAAGGTTTAACGAGGCGTACGACAGATACGTCGATGAGATGGACAATCTTGTCGGCTCGCTGGAGTACGACACACCGCTTCAACGGAAGGCTAGGTGCCTCATCCTCGGGCTGGATGACGTTTCGATCTTCATGCGCGACGCAAAGGACGTTGTCCTTTGGAACGTCGGGCCATTCGCAAAAAGGTGAGGACGCGACATGCCGATTCCCGAACAGCAAGAGAGCATTCTTGTCACGGTGGATCAGCGATGCCGATCCTGCCTTGTGCCTCGCATCATCGTCCGGGCTCTTGGAGACTGGCATGAAGGAGAGCACGGCCCCGCAACGCTCGACGGACTCGAGGAGTTCGTCGAGCGGCGATGTGGCGATTGTCTCGACAGCGTGCAGGCCGAAGAGACTGCCACCGGATACCAACTCTTCATCGCAGCCAGAGACTGACGATAAGGAAGGAAAGACAATGTTCGAAGATCAGGTCCGCGAACGGATCGAAGCCGTTCTCGACGGCGACAAGAAGCCAGAAGAAATCCCCGGCGCGACATCCGTCCGATGTGCGATGGGGCTTGTGCTGGGCACGCTGGAAGGCATCACGACGCTTTCGGAGCGCGATGCCTGGGACTATCTCGACCCCGGCAACGTTGCGGCGGTGCTCAAACTCCGGCGCGAATACAGCGACCGGATCAGCCGATGGAGACAAGCATGACCGACATTATGAATATCCCGACAGAACAGTTCCCGCTGAACTGGCACCGCTATAACCACTTGATGGACGAGCTGCGCGATGCCGCCCGAGGTTTTGCCTGGCTCGACGAGAGGGGGTGGCCGGGAGGCAAGGACTTGGACAAGCGCCTTATGGCCATCTGGTCCGATCTTCACGGGGTTTGGGAAACTATCCAAGAAACCGAGCGGGCGATGCGCTCAGGCACCATCTCGAAAACGGATGGGAAAAGACACCACCCAAGCGCCTAGAAGCGCTGTACGGGCCGTTTAAACGCAATAGAAAGTGGACATCGGGGCTCGTCGGCCCCGATTTCGCGTTTCAGGTCACGACGATCACAATTTCCGCCGTCACCGTCGCCCCTGCGGAATCCGTAGCCGACAGCCAGACTTGATACGTCCCGGGCTTCAACGCCTTCCCCGCGATCCTCCCTGTCGCGACGTCGAAAGTCGCCCCGAGCGGCAGCCTGCCGAAGTATGAGTACGACACCGAGCCGGATGCCCCGGACACGACCGGACGCAGACCGAGCGCCGCGCCCGCTGCCACAGATGTCTGACCAGTCATGGACAACATGAAGCCCGCCGGAGTCTCAGGGGGCAGCGGTATCGTCGGCTCTTCCGGAGGAACCACGACCGGGGCGGCGATCACGCCCGTCGTCGACGACCGCAGCACAAACGTCCCGGCCGACGCTTCGTTCGAGAGAGCCGCGAGAGCGGCGAGAATGACAACAGCCGTCCTCATACCTCGCCCTCCGGCAGTTCACATGCGGGGTAGCGAGAAAGCGTCTCGCTGTCACATGGCGGACAGACTTCCGGGAGCCCAGCGAACGCATTCACCGAGGCGCAAGCTTCTGGAGTCTGGATGCTCAGCGGATGCCAAACCTGTTCTCCGCCGCGCCGGATGCGCCATGTCCCGGGAGGGGGTGCGTTCAGGAAGCCGGATTCCAGGAGCCCGGTGAGAGCCGCCCCGTCATTGCCGAGGGAAGACACGCGACCGCCGTCCGTCTCGTAGAGATCGAGCGCCGCTGCTATCTGCTGCTGCTGCCCTATGACCGCGACAAGCTCCGATCGGAGCCGCGCTCGCTCGTAGACCGCGCCGCCGTACCAGATCCCGGCGACTGACAGCACGCCGAGGATGATGCCCGCGACCACGCCGATGACCAAATTATACATGACTATTCCTCCTCGTCTTCAGAGCCCCAGTCCATCGCGTCGAAGTCGAAGCCGCCCGACGACGGAATCAGAGGCCGAAGCCGACCGGACACGAGATCCGCCGCTTCGAGCACGAGATCGGCGCAGCGGTCAGCGTCGCTCGCTTCGCTCTCAAGCTCTTCGGCAAGCGTCCGATCGATCTCCACAACGCGATCGCGCGCCGTGTGAGACAGTCCGAGGCGATCGAGGAAGTCGGCGAGGCTGTTGCTGGCAAGGGTGATGGTATCGGTCATGGTTTCGGTCCTGCTCCTGAGTCTGGATCGCCGGAACCGTCCGGCTCCGGCTTCGGTTCTGGTTCTGGTGGCTTGCTCTGCGCGGCCTGCCACCGCTGCGCCTCCGCGAGCGCGGCAGCCGCGATCTCGTCGTCACTGGCACCGTCCCGGCCGAGCAGCCGGAGTGACAACCAATCTTCGAGGTAGATGCGGCTGTGCAGCCACTCGACAGCTTCCGGCGGCACGCGGAACTCGATCAGTTCACGAGCCCTGTCCGCTGTCTGGCGGCGCTTGAGGTCCTTCACGAGCTTCGACCATGTCGGCGCTGCGCGGCTGCTCGTCCGATAGTACGTTGGATCAATCCCGCGCTCCATCGCACGGGCCGTGGGGCCGCGATCCTCGTCATCGACGTGATCGAGATCGGCCTTCCTAGAAGACCGCGAACGCGAGTCCCGGGCGATCGCGGGAGAGACGCAGCCATCTCCATAGAACTGTGGTCGAACCGCGCGCCCGGGAGGCGAAGAAACTGCCCTGCGGGAAGTCGCACCGACCGTGAAGGGAAACGACGGCATCGGCGGGAACAGCGCGAGTGCGCCGGACAGAATGCCTAGGAGCTGGAGCATCACCCGGCCCGCCGGATCGCCGCCACGGCGTTGCCGCTGCCGTTCCGCGAGATCGCGGCGCAGCCTGTCGGCGCATGTTCGACGTCTCTTTTTCGCCGCTAGCTTCATCGACGGCCTCCGTTGCCTTTGCACCTGAAAAGGATGCGGGCAGGCGGGGACCGGCGCAAACGCCGGGCGGGCGCTGCGACCCCCGGAACAAGGATTCGACGTCGAATCTGGACGCGTACGAACCCGTCCAGCAGCGCTGAACGCATTATACGGCCTTCTCTGGCGCTCAATTTTTGTGCAAATCGCGATTTTCGGAGGATTTCAGCTTCGCCGTCGCAGAGCGGGCGTCGAAATGCCCGGGGTCTGTTCCGGCTCTGGCGGGCGGAATGCCGCGAGTTCGCGCCTGGCCGTCGCCAGATCGCGCCCGGTCTCTGTAAGGTTCTGCCGTAGGTTCTTCGCCCGCGCCTCAGCCTCCCGCAGCGCGGCGCTGGCAGCGCTGGCACGGTCAGTGGCATCAGCGGCGGTTCGCCGGAGCGCTTCCATCTCAGATTCGACAGCGGCGCGGATGCGTGCCGCGACCTTCGAGCGCCGGAACCCGTCAAACACGCTGCGCAGTGCACCCGGCAGGCGCTGGAGCCTTGCCGTCGCTTCGCGGACGCGAGCGGCCTCTTGACGCACACGAGCCATCATGGAGCGCGCCTTCCGCTGCTCGGCAACGGCCTTGTCCTGTGCCGCAAGGGCAGCCTCCCGGGCAGTCTTCGCGGCCTCCATCTGACGGGCTGCCTCGGCCTGTGCCGCGGTCGCTTCAGCCTTCAGCGCGGCGACATCTTCCTTTGTCGCCGCGACAAAGGATTCGCCCTTGCGCTTCACCTCTCTGGCCCGATCGAGGGTGGTGCGTAGCGCCTGGGCCTGCGTCTGCTCCGCTTGCCATTCGGCCCGCGTCAGGCGGCGGCGCTGCGGGCCGAGACGAGTCAAGCCGCAGGGGATGGCGACGGTCTCGTGATACGAGTCCTGCCACGCCCGCATCGCCGCTCGATACGCTTGATCCCCGCGCTTGTTCAAAGCCTTGATGTCTTCACCATCGACGGGACCGGCCGCCATGACGGCAGCCTTCGCCACCTGCCCCGGATGCAGTGCCGCTGCACGCATGGCCAGATCGTCCGGCACGATGTAGGCATGAAGGTGGTAATGCGACTCGTCCTCATGCCGGATCACAGAGACGACCTTGTCGCCGTACTGTGAACGGAGCCATGCCACCGTCCGCTTCTCCCACTCTTCAGCTTCACGTCGCTTGTCAGGATCGGCGCGAACCTCTTCCATTGTCAGCGGATGGCTCGCCACTACCGTCATCAACGTGTGCTGCGTCTTCTGGATTTTCCGAGGTTTGCCACCCTTCGGCGTTGTCGTCGCGACATCGGCAGCAGCATCGTGCCGCGCTTCCACCTCATCGATCGTCGAGCCATAGACAACCACGGGCGACGAAGGATTCGAGACGTGGATGGAGGCCGCTGGATCGCGTCGGGCTTCATTGAACACGTAGCTCGTAGAGCGACCCTTGCCGTCGCCCTTGCGGCTGTAAGCCGTCATGTGGATGAATTGGAAGGCCATCAGTGTTTCCGAGAAGTCGCCCCGCCTTCGGAATGGACATCTCGAATGAGTCGTTCGAGGAGATCGACGTTGCCGTCCACCATGCCCAACGTCTTGGCTTCGAGCATCAAGGATTCCTCGTATGCGGCCTTGTGCTCGGCATAGAGCGGTCCATAGTTCGGATCGGCCTTGATCTGCGTCATCAGAGCGATTCCAAGTCCTTCGGCGCGTGCCTTGGCATGGACCATGCGGCGAACCCGATCGCGGAGCGTGGTAGTGATATTCAGGACCATCACAGAACCTCCGAATAGTCGAAATCGATGCCGTGGGCGAAGCTGGCGACGAGCCGGACGCGACCGAGGAAATCGTTGTCGCTCAGATGCTCGTGACCTCCGTTCAGTTCCGTCCGGTCCTGACTGAAGCTGGCATACCTTTTGGGGCTTTCCCAGACGACCGCGTACCAGGACGTTGGCAGCCGAATGACCTTGAGCTGCGCCGATGCAGCCGGGCCGTGGTTGGTGACAATAATTGGCAGATCGTATTCCCGCATGTGATCCTCCCGGTGAATGCTGGTGGAAGAATCTTCAGTGCCGGCGGAGCCTGAAACAATAGTCTTTAGTGACCGACTAATGGCTTTCACTGCGTTCAAACCGTCGGCCCTTCGGGGAGCCTTCCGGCGGACTCTTCCGAGGAACCTGGCAGGGGCCTTGTCGCCGTCCGGGAGGACGGCGAGACCTGACGTGATTTCACGTTAGGTCATGATGACGCGGTTGCCCGTCGTCACACCGCCGGGCGGCATATTCACGAAGTGATGCGGTGTATGGTGTTTACCTCGCGCTGGGGTCTGGGGGGCTTTGTCCCCCAGCCGATCCGCCATAGAAAAGTCACTGCTGCTCGGCCTGCCGCATCGCCTTATGCACCTGCCCGACCGACACTCCGAGGTGGGCGGCCAGTTCCGCAACCGTCATCCCTGCCGATGCCCGCAGGTACAGGGCCTTGCGCCCCATCTCCAGCCGCGCCGCCTGTTGTTCGGTCCGATCCTTCACACCACGGCTCCGGCGTGACTTCTCCGTCCGCTCGACAGACAGTTCCCGTTTCCGGTCCTCGTCTACGAGCACGCGCAAGCCTGCCGCGCGCTGCTCCGCCGGATCGATGCCCAGCCACTCGATGATCGTCGAGGCGCGCATCCGATAGCGGGTGTCCACCTCACGCCCCTGGAATGTCACCGTCTGCCCCGCCGCAGCCTGTCGCGCCCGCTTGATCACGGTGGACATTCGGGATGTCGTCGCGCTGGCGCGCCATCCTGCCGCCTCGCTCGCCAACGCGATGATTTCCCGCCCGAGGACTTCCGGCGGTGAAATCCACGACATCGAAATGCCCGCAATGAAGAGCCAGGCGTCGCGCTGGCCCTCTGGCAACGCCCCTTCTGGACAGCGGTGCGCCCGCAGCCGTTGAAGATCGGTCAGGACCGTCTCCCAATACGATGCCGCCGACAGATACACCGCCGGGCCTGTCTTGTCCTTGCCCTCGGCCTTGCGCTTGGCGCGCTCGGCACGGAGGGAGATGAGGTCGGCATGTGTGACGGGCAAGACCTCGTCCGCCAGCGTCCCGAAGACGTGACGTGTCGGTGCCTCTGGCGACCCTTGGCACCAGACCATGCCGACCGTGCGACGATCCCAATCGGCGCGGCTGTTCTCGCTTCCCGCGAGGCGGAAGACGCGCGCGGCATCCTGTGCCCGCTTGTCCGCCCCGAACACGTCCAGGATCACCCCCAATCGCTTCTGGACGGCATTCCAGCGCGGCAGGACGGCGCGCGGCAGCAGTTCAGTTAGCCAGATGCAGACGAGGCCACGGCCGGTCGAAAGCACATAGGACGGATGCGGAACTATCGCGTCCTCAAGATGACCGAGAACGGCGCTCGCGACATCGCCGGGAGCCTTTCCGCGCCAGCGTGCGACGGTGTGATAGTCTAGGTCGGCATAACACGCGCCGATCGCCGTCAGGTCTGATATCGACCGCCATTTCCCGAATGCGGCCTGCGACACGTAGATGTCAGCGCGGTTGTCTTGCCGCAGCAACCGTTCGCCTTCCTCTGCGGCGTAAGGGCCCGCATGCGCCGTCCATTCGCGCCACGGTTTGTCACTGTTGCGGACGCGCTGCGCGAAGCTGACGACACCGTTACGGATGCCGCCGTCGCGGCTGCTGATCGGATGGAGGTTTTCGAGATGCTGGCGAGGCCCGAAAGCGCCGTAGTCGAATCCGTCGAGCCAAATTTGTTGACGCTGTAGAGTATCAGATTCTGTTGTCCGGGCTGGGCTATGTCCCAGCCCCCGCGTCACCGACCCGTTTCAAGGGTCTTTACAATCATTTCGCCGTCGTTCATCATTTTTTGAACAATGCTCCAAAAGACCGCCTGAGGATTCCAGTCCTATGAAGGCGGTCTTTTTATGCTCGTCGTCGGCGGCAAATCGGTCAAGCACAAGATTTAATGTTGGTAGCGGTGGGGACGCTGGTCCTCCGAGTTATGCACGTTATGATAGGCGCATGATTCGGGGCGACGGTTGAATGCGAAAAAATCCCAACCTTATAAATAGCGTGGAAGTTAAGTATTTCCGGTCGATCAACTCGCAGAGAATTCGAGAGTGCAAACCCGTGAACATAATTACGGGTAGCAACGACATTGGGAAGTCAAATCTCTTGCGTGCCTTGAACCTTTTCTTCAACGAGAAGGACGAGCACGGGGCCGATATCGTATTCCGGGACGAATTCTCTCACTCCCGTCTCGATGCGGTCCGTAGAGAGTCGGTGAAGGGCCGTCAGTTCATCCAGATAGAGGTCGAATTCAACTGCCAGGATTCCTTCCAGAAGACGTTGCCGCCTCGTTTCAAGGTGCGGAAGACTTGGTATCGAGACAGTAAGACGCCAAACCTGAGCCATGACTTGGAAAGACACCTTGCTCAGGGTTCGCTTCAAACGACCAAAAACAAAGCAGAAGGCAGCCTCCAACGGTTCCTTAACTCTATCGTCTTCACCTATCTGCCAGCGATTAAAGACCGCAGCATTTTTCAAGCCGTTCTCTCGGACCTGCAATCTGTCCTCTTCGAGAGCAGCAGTGGAGGGTTTGCTAACGACATCGAACGCTTCAGCGGCGAGCTTGAGGGCCAAGCGCAGGAACTTCGGCAGGCGTTCTTCGATATCACTGGCGTGGACGCAAGGATATCACTCCCCTCAACTTATGCGGAATTGTTCAGGGCCTTCAACATAAAAACGTCCGGCTCCTTCGAGGAGTCTGTCTCACTGGACAACCGAGGCGACGGAGTCAGGGTGCGGTTTCTGCCAGCCATTTTGAACTATATTGCCGAACGCTCGCCAAAACTGCATGTCTGGGGGATTGAGGAACCGGAAAACTCGATGGAGTACAAGCGGGCCTTCGAACTCGCTAACGCAATGACATCGAGCTACTGTCAGAACGCGCAGATCTTTCTGACAACCCATTCGCCAGCTTTCATCGATCTTACCCGGGAAGGCCAATCAATCTACATGGCGAAGCGGGAGGGCGGAGACACAATCTTCACTCACCTTAATAGCGCGAAAAAACAAAAGGTGTCCCAAGAAGACCCCGAGATGCTGATCGCGGACGAGCTTGGTCACATCAAGCTCATGAACGATCTCCACGAGAAGCTCCAGGCGCGGCTGGCAGCCGCAGAAGAGGCTGAACGGCATCTAGCGGCGGCAATGGAGGAAGTGAACAAGTTGAACAGGCCTGTCCTGCTCACTGAAGGCAAAACGGACGTCTTGATATTGATTGAGGCGTGGAAGAAACTTCGGGGCGGGACGCCTCCTTTCGAAATCAAGTCTTGCAATGTCCTTGGGGAACAAGAGAAGACAGACGCGGCCGGCGCGGCTCAACTCGCTATGTGCCTTCGATCCATAATGGCTGATCATCAGCACTCGGTAATCGGATTGTTCGATCGGGATATCGATGGGATTAAAGGATGGAACCTGGATGCGAACTTTGGCAGGTTCGAAACCTACGACGACGTAAAGGTTTCCAAGAATAAAAAGGCCTACGCGATCCGTTTGCCCGTACCTGCAAAGGTGCCAGATTTGGAGAAGAGTAGTCACCACTGCGTAGAGTTCATGTTCCCGATCGATGCTTTGAAAAAGACGGTCGAAGACAAAGGGCTCCGGCTCAGGGGGTTGCCAGTAGAAACTCGCTGCGGCAATACAGTGATCACGACCATCCAAGGAACCGAAATCTGGCAAATGATTGTCGACGACGGAAAGAAATGGTTTGCTGAGAAGGTTGTGCCGACTCTTCCCGTTGAAGACTTTGAGGCGTTCGAACAAGTATTTTCGTTGATCGACGCTATTCTCACTCCGAAAGTTGAACCAGAGCAGCAGGCGACCGAGACTGCAGTTGAAGTTGGTACCGAAGAAATTTTCGCGTAAAACTGCCCCAGAGCGCGTTCGCCATTCTCGCGCCCAGCGCCTTTGACCCTCGGCTGCTAGGTGAGAGTTATCATCTTATAGTCCTTGACCGCACCTTCTGTGCGAGCTTTTCCTCGAATTCGGGCAACGTCGTTGGCACACCGGCCGTCAGGCCGACGACGGAATCCTCAAGGGTGGTGAAGAGCACCTGGTCCACGATCAATTTCGCGCTGCCTTGCTCGCGCTGCTCGTCGTAATCGACCACGACCCAGACTATGTCGCAGTTGCTGACATGACCGACCGTATCCATGGGAGCCATAGCGTCGAGGAAAGGGCGATCGATGATCACGACCATCTTTTTCCCCCACCGCCGAAGGCTAGGGACCTTGATCTGAAGCTGCGGCATCAGCCGCTTGGGGCCGCTGCTTCGAAAGTCAGGCCGCCTACCGCCGCCCGGCATCGGAGTCCCGTTGCCCGTGTAGGATCTAATCGCCTCGTAATCCCGCGACATCGACGCGCCCGAAAAATAGACGGCCTGAATCTCGACGGCGCACCATTCCTTGGGGTCCTTCTCAGGGTGGACGAAAACTAGGTCGATCTTTCCGACATCTTCAGTGTCTGGCTGTTCTCCGGCTGCTTCGTCCGAAATAGGAACATCCTCGCCTTCAACGGGCCCAGCGGTGACTCGTCGAAGAAAAGGGATCTCCTTCACGACAACAGGGTCGTCAGTGCCAAGCATGAGCCGACCGATGTAGCGGATCACTTCCTTGTCTTCGAGGAAGCGGTTCGGACAGGTTGAGGTAATCTTCCCGAAGCGAACGTCTTGATCATCAGTCTGCGTGAAGTTCCTGATGGAGCATACGCCGCCTTTCTTTGAGCAGCGCGTACTACCCCGAGGGGCCAATTCTGGTGCAGCCGCCAGAAACGGACATTCCGGTATTGGAGTTGGATTCAGGTATGCCTGACGCTCGCTGGCTCCCATGTTCCGGAAGAGCCGACCGTACCATTCCGCAATGCCGTATTTCGCCTGGTCGACATTCCGGCCGGCCGGTCTTCTTGCCATTTATGCGACCGCTTTCTCTCGTGACAACGAATAATCGCAAGAGATTAGCGCATCTGCTACCGCCCGGCCGAGTAGGGGTGGGACAGCATTCCCAACTTGAATGTACTGCTCTGTCCTGGAGCCATGGAAAACGAAGCCGTCTGGGAACGACTGCAATCGAGCCGCTTCCCTGACCGTGATCGCCCGATCTTGCTCGGGATGAATGTACGCTCCCCAGTGCACATCGCACTTCGTGAGGATCGTGCAGGCAAGATCGGACTTCCTTGGGCGCCCATACCTCTTTGTGTGATCGGACCGCTTTGCCTTCTTCATCCCCTCCGGAAGAAGGTCGAACGGAATATCCCGCCACGATCCTCCGGCCGGGATATGCTTCATGCGCTCCATGTTCGTGGAGCTCAGCTTGGGCGCAGCGTGGTTTGCGACTTGCTTACGGTTGCCGCGCAATTCAGCCTGATAAGAATTCGATGGAGCAGAAGCGTATTTTTCGAGCTCTCCGCCTTTCCCATTCTCCACCGCAGGGAGATCCGAAATCGCGTCCCAGATGGTCACAAACGGCTTCAAATCCTTGCCGTGGGTCGGCTCTGGGAAACGTATCGGAGCTCCGATCCTATTGGCTATGAAGAAGATACGGCGGCGCTCCTGTGGAACGCCGTACTCCTCCGCCTTTAAGATCTTGAAGTCGACTTCATACCCAAGCTCTTTCATTCCGGTCTGAATTTCCCGGATAATGCCTCCGTCGGCGATGGACGTGAGGCCCGAAACGTTTTCCATAACCAGCCATTTTGGACGCAAGCCTTCAACGATCCGCAGGTATTCGCGGAACAGTCCTGCGCGCGGGTCATCCACGCCCCGATTGTGGTTGTAGACGGAATACCCCTGACAGGGCGGCCCGCCCACGAGAACATCGAGTTGGCCGGATTTTAGGCCTGTGACTTCGAGAAGACGGGAGACCGTCAGATCCTGGATTCGGCCACCCAAAAAGGTTGCTTCTGGATGCGTCGCCGCAAAGGTTTTGCCTGCGGTATCGTCGAAATCGCTGCCAGCGAGCACTTCGAATCCAGCCTGCCGGAAGCCCTCACTCAGGCCGCCTGCACCACAAAACAGATCAATGACCGTTCCCATACGCCGCATAGTCATCTCCGAATCGAATCAATCGTTCTATTAGTACAAAACAAGAACGTTAACAACGCAGCCTATACGATGACTAAATTTTTGTGAATCCGCTTTCTCCGCTTTTCCAAGGTGGCGTAAGGTTCGCGCAGGGTGGGCTATTCGAGAAACGATCGGATGCGTGCGGACAATGTCTCGTCGTCTTTCAGTTCGCACTCCCATAATACAAGCACCTTCCATCCCATATGCTCGAGCTTGTAAAGGTTCGATTGGTCGCGGGCTATATTGCGTTCCAGCTTGGGACCCCAGTATTCGATATTCGACTTTGCCGGCCGCGCTCGCTTGCAGCCTGGATCATACCGAAGATGTGCATGCCAGTAGCAGCCATGAACCAATATCACTCGTCGCCGAGGCCCGAAAACCATGTCCGGTTTGCCCGGTAGGTCCTTCCGATGGAGCCTGTAGCGAAATCCCATTGCATGAACGAGCCTGCGCACCCGAAGCTCTGGTCCGGTGTCCTTGCTTCGGATCAGGCTCATGTTTCGGCTACGTTGCGCTGACGGACTCTGCATGGTGACGCTGTGCCGGGCGTTTGTGGTCAAATTTCGAAACGTGGGATCTTTTCGATCTCGCGGGAGAGCACTCCTGCCCGGAACGATCCATACTTATCGCCTTCCGAGTTCAACGCGTGTCCCTGCATGTAACGAGTTGCGCCGTCATCCATGTCCACGTCGCGGGAGATCGTCTTGAACAGATGTCTCCACGCGTGGTTGGGCCGTATCCGATCATCCTTAACCCCTAGATCCTTCCGGATCCACGAGCAGATCTTTTCGCCCACTTTCTTATATTGGGGGTGCGCGTCGCTTCCCCCGCGGCTCAGCTCAGGATCATAGAACAACGGACCGGACTTTATGGTTTGGACAAACTGCAGAAACCCCTGCTCCACGAGATGCGAATGCAATGCCACGTACCGGGGTTTCGCGTCTTTGGTCGTCCCGGCTTCAGGGGTGATCCATAACAACCAGTGTCCTCTGTGCTCTTGAATATCCTGCTTCCGAAGCTGGGCAATTTCTCCCACTCTGGCACCCGTATAGGCGCAGAGCCATGGAACCCAACGCCGTGCGTCGCGCATGCCTCTGGACATGCGTGCAGGAGCAGGATCCAACGTGCCGCGAAGCACGGTTGAAACCTCGGTAGCCGTGTATTCCTTCTCCCGGGTTTGGATTTTTCTCGGAACGTAAACTGTGACGCCCGTTCCGGGGTTTTCTGAGATGAGTCCGTTCGCCACTCCATAAGAGCACACCCTTCGAAGCGCGCTGAGATATGAATCTCTTATGCTGACGTTCGCAATTCCCGACGCCAGTAGGCGGTCTTTCCAATCGACAATCCACTGGCGGGTGAGGTCTCGGATATCCGGGACCTCCTTGGCGACGGTCCGGATGATGCCCTTCCATTTCTTGTAGCTCGACGATGCGATTTTCTGTTCGTCGGCGAACTTCTCGAACACCTGAATGAGAAGGAATTTGTTGGGCTCGTCGTCACGAACTCTTGCCGCTGCAATCTCAACAGGTGGAAATCGATTTGCATCAGGATCGGGGCGGTAATCACCGCCAGCAAGTCGGCTTATGTGTTCCTTTGCTTGCAGAACGGCGGATGCCACCGCGTCGCGAATGAGGATCATGCTCTCATCGTCAAGCAAGTAGCCATGTTTCGCGAGGTATCGATTGATTGCATGGTCATTGCGCTCAACCCGCAGCTTCTCCAACGAACGCCCGGCTGCCTCCTTGTCCGCCGATAGGTTCGTCACCCGAACTTTTTCTGGGTGAAGAAACATGTAGTCAAGATAGAGGCGACCAGTCCACGACCCCTTCTTGCCCGGATTGTCCTCGTGGTCGGCTACAAGCTCCTTGTATATCTCACCCGCAATCGCCGTGGCTTGCTTCTGCGAAATTGAGATGCGGCCGGCCGAGAGTTGATGCCAACGCAACTCAATTTCCGCTGCGGCGCGGGCGTGCCTTACCTTTGCCTCCTGAGGATCGCGGGTCTGTAGGCTGAATTTTTCCTCGGTCTTCCCTACCAGTGCCTGGAGGCTTTCCGGAACGCGTTTACGGAAATGATAGATGCCGGACTTGAGCTTGACGGGACGAGACATTTTCAGGACCATGTGTACGACCTTTGTGTACCAATCCGGTCCTTAAAAATCCTTGAACTCCAATAGCTTGTTGATTTTCCTCGATATCTGGCAAGCAAGGGTGTGGAGTCCCACCCTCTCCGCCACACTGTTTTTCAAATAATTGTTCTCGTTTGATTTTTTGATGCTGAAGCGCCGCCGACCTACAAACTGCCCCACATTTGCGAAAACTGTTTAACATAGCTTGGCCGTGTTGTTTCACTAGCTCGACACTCTCTGAGCCTGCAGAAGTCATTCCAGCCTTCCGCCGGTCTAGCCATCGTTTTTAGATCATCCTTGATTCGTCACGATCCGGCCGCTGGGCGCTATGGCGCGGCCGGGCTCCCCTAGTTGTGAAATCTCTGTCGCTGCTTCACTGATGACGGTCTCGCCTGTCTGCAGTGGCATGATCCTGGTGTGTTTCGGCGTGGAATATTGGCTCTGACGCACATTTGGTGCTCATGTCGCACCGATCAGGCGGGCTTGAAGCAGATCAAGCTTTCCGCGGCCGTACATCTGGCGCTTCACCAGCTTGAGCTTGGTAATCTGCCCCTCAGTTTGTCCGTTGGACCACGGCGACACGATCGCTGCTCGGACTGCCTGTATGTCTTTCGCAACGCCATTGCAAAGGAGGCAACCAGACTTTCGCGAGCGCGGTCGATCCACGGCGCGAGCTCGTTTTCCGCCTTGCGCCGGATCATGCGGTGGAAGTCGGCGATGATGTCGCGAGCTTTGACCAGTAAGGGAACACCGCCCTCTATTGCAGCGATGGTGACGGTCTCGGATTTCGTCAGATTGTCTCTGCTGGTTGTCAAAAGGCGGGCAATCGTTCGGGCAGAGGGAATACGGTTCAGCGTTTCCGCATCTGCCTTGTCGGCCCGCTTCCGTCGTGTTGCCCATTCGCTCACGACCCGGCGCGACCCACGAAAGCCCTGTGTTCTCAACCGCCGCCATAGCTCAGTAGCGTTCCGCTTGCCAGCAGCCCATTGAGCATCGAGCCATTCGAGATAGGTCTCCAGCGAGCTTTCTCTTGACCGAAAGACATCGTTGCGTGTCCCCTGAGCACTTGGCGGACCAAGCCGCGGCTATGACCGGTACGGCGCACGATTTCCTTTATCGTCGCACCGTCCTTTGCAAACGCCATGATGACCGTGTTGGTCTGTTCACGCCGGAGATAGCCCTGGTATTGAAGGCGTTCGGCCGCGGTCAGCAGCTTGGGATTGATGCGCGTTGCACCGAGTGTCTTGCGGATTTGCCGCATCGATTTGCGGACACAGTCCAGAAATGCACGGCTGGCATTTTCCATCAGGTGCCATCGATCAGCGACCTGCACTGCATCGGGCAACGCCTTTGCTGCCGCCAGCCCGTAAGCGCCGCCGCGGTCACGCGCAATAATCTGGATTTGGGGATTTCCCCGCAACCAGGCTTCTGCCGTTTTTGGCTCACGGTCTGGAAGCAGACGGATCGGCCGCCGGCGCTCCAGGTCACAGACGATCGTGCCATAGCGATGATTGCGCCGCCAGGCCCAGTCGTCGATGCCGATCACCGAGGGCGGGGTCGATGGCGGTAACCCTTGCCTGCGGATGACTCGCAGCAGGGTGTCGTTACTGACGGGAAGCATCAGCCGCTGAGCAAAACGGGCCGCCGGGCGTCCTCCAAGCGCAAGTGCCAAATGGTGGACGAGATGCTCGAGACGCCCGGTTCGTCTGGCGTAGGGAGGGAGCACATCGCCAAACCGCTCGGAGAACATCTGTCTGCCGCAGAGCACCGCGTCACAGGTGAACCTCCGTGTGCGGACGAGAAGTCGGACACGCCTTCCCGACAGAGGGAGGTCCGCGACCTGGCGGCAATAACGGCTTCGAACCGTTCGCGAGATTCGTCCGCATGCCGGACATGACGCGGTAGCGCCGGCTCGCGACAGCAAGATGCAGGTCTCATCGTCAATGTGGGTGATGCGTTCGGCGATGAAACCAGCCGGTACCAAATCGGAAGGACGAAACTTGGTGCTCATCAGGCTGATTCCTTTGTGGAAACCAGCAAAGCATCATCATTACAACTGCATCAAAACTGAGTCAGAGCCAACTTTCCGAGCCGATTGACATCCTTGCGCGATGGAGATGCCGTGGGGAAGCGCGGGACTTTCTGATGTTACTTAAGTCCCAATTCGAAGAGGAGCGCCTCTAGTTCACGGCGAATTACCAGCCCTCTCGAGTCCGGCGTGGTCCAAAGCTTCTTCATCTTCCGAATTTGCTCAGGTATGGCGCCGAATTTTCGCTCACCCATTAAGTCATGGATAGCCACCATCTCCGTTCGTCGCGGGGAATTTCGGGGTATGGCCTTACCGCGATTGTATACGAGGGACACTAGGGCTCCGAAGCTTTCATCGCTCAATTCATTGCTGTTTGGAAAGATACTTTCGGCATCAGCGGTGGGATAGGGTAAGAAATTGAGGAACTGGGTCATTGCTGAGGGCCATGGAATCGAGATTGTCTGCACACTGGGCAACGCAACGCGCGCAGCTTCTCCTCCTTTTCCCAAGACCTGCTTGAGGATATCAAGCTCTTGCTGGGTTAGCAGATTTTCCCAGTCCCGCTTTAGTAGAGAAGAATTGGCAAAACGGAGATCGTAGCCTATCCCCATCGTGACCCCGGATTCTCCCCGAGGCCAAATAGGCTTTCTATATTTTCGCTCATATTGGCTGCGGCCACCTACTTCCAATTCAACGATCAGATCGATAGCGCTTTGCGAGATTTTTCGGGAAGAGCGCGTGCCTCGCCCGACGCCCCTTGTGACGCCCACCTCACGATATTTCCAAGCATTTTCTAGAAGCCTCTCATTCGCTGTATACTCGCGCAAAAGAGACTCGAAGTTCGGCTGCTGTGCTCCGGCAGGAAAAACCGAAGCCGCAACTGATGCGGTAAGTCCCGCGAGGAACAGGCGCCTGTTTGGCAGTATATAATTACAACAAAGTATTGTCATAAAGGATCGCCTTAGGTGGGTAGTTACTGCTTTTCGAATGAAGCATATCGCTTGGACATGCGCGGAACAACCAACTTGATATTCAACCAATCAGACCTGAAAAGTTGTTTCCCCCCGTTTCCGATGACGCTGACCCGAAGCACGTGGTCTGATGTTTTTTCTGCGACCAACGGCATGAGGACGCGATAAGTCTTGGTGTCATTATCCAGCTGATAGACAATGTTCTTCCGGACTAGGTAGTCAGCCCCGTTGACGCGCAGGTCTACAGATGTGACATCGTTGTAAGCCACTCCCCCGCCACCCAATCCCTCAGGTGCGTAGATCGAGATGTTGGCCACCACGTTGACCACGAATGGGAGACTGTCTTGCCCCTTAGGTGTCACAGTCAGGCGCCCGACGATCCATGGAGACTTCCTTTGCTCGTTGTCGGGCTCAAATACGTAAGGGTGGGCAGCGAGCCACTGATCATAGCCTGCCGGCTTTCGGCCCGTCCTACCTGCGCCCGACCAAGGCGCGTTTGAAAATGCATAGCTGTGCATTGCGAAGTCAGGAAGACTTTGCGCTACGCCTTCTTCAACCGAGAGGTGCCAGCTTTCTCTGAATTCACCTGTCTTCAGACGGAAGCTATAGCTATTCCTATTGGCATCTTGGACAAATTTGTCCATGTCATCAACATCGGTTGGGTCGCTTACATAGACATTGTATTCGAACACAGCCGACTCGATGTTACTCCAACCTTCATTATATACTACAACACGGCAAAATTCGTCGGAGGGTGCCTCGAAATCTACATATGTAGTATTGTCGGGTGCGCTTCTTTTTACCTCTACAACCAATTCAGAGATCGTTATCACCTCATTCTTGGCGCGTCGTGCGACGAGATCCAGCAGTGGGAACGAAATGCCCCATCCGCTGAATTCCTCCGGCGAGAAATAGCCTACATCCTCCGCCAAACATACGGGAGTTCGCCCCTCCGCCAGCGCGTCGAAATAGTCGTTGTCAGGACGGATCGTAGTGTTTCCCTCGCTATCGACACCCTCTGCCTTGTAAGCAAACCCATACTGAACCAAGTCGGACACAGTGACATCTTCATAGTCCGCAATTTGAAAATCTACGATCACTCCGCTAGAGGGCGCGCCCGGGTTACTGCCGTTTAGGCTAAGGTTCTGATCGTGAATACTGCCTGCGAAATACGGCTTTTGCTCATTGTAAGTGTCGGCGAGGACATCTTTCACAACTGCCTGCATCGCCCGCATTATTGGCTCATCCTTAGCTGATAGGGCGGAAACAAACGCTCGAGCGAATGGGCTGCCACGTGTTCCGTCTCCATCCTTGGCGACTTGGCCGGGAGCTGCTGAATACTGGATCAGTACGTTTTGTGCTGGGAGGTAAGGAGCAAGCCCTCTAGAAAACTGTCGCCTTACTCCAGCGTCGACGGTCATGTCCGAGAGGTATGGATTATCTCGGCACGCATCAACAACCAGTATGCCAAGGACCTTAGCAAAGCTCACCGATTGAGCGGCCATCAGAATGTCAATGCATGTGTTGCTGGCTGAAAACGTGTCCTCCATACTCGCATCAGTTGGAACAATAAAATTTGTCCCATCAAGTTCAATAGCATGGCCGCAGTAGTATAGGATCGCCATGTCCGCGAGGCGAGCGCCCTTGCGAAATTCGCATATTTCCCGGATTGTGGTGGATTGATCGAGATCTGTTTTCAGGGAACATGTAAAACCGATCTTCCTAAGCTGATCGACGACCAGCTTCGAGTCCCTCGACGGTCCGTTTAACGGTGATTGTTCGGCGTAGGTCGAGTTAGCTATTACAAGTGCGACCTTACTACGTGTTGTGTTTGTCTGGCTGGATTGAGCCAATGACGTAGCCTTCCCCTGAATAAGAAAAATCGGGGATAGTGCGGCTGCGCTCAAAATATCACGTCTGCGAAGCGTCATTGCCATTGATCACCTGCGTCGCCTAGAGTTTATTTTCATGGTAAACAGCGGCAGAGATGACTTTATAACTTGCCCGCTGACATGATTATTCAGCCGCCTGTTTGCACAACCAACTGTGCTAGTCCATCGCGGTTGAAATTCTGGACCTCGTCTTTCCCTAGACCCCGTCGAACTACTCTCTACAAGTTCCAGATTCGAATGTCGGTGGCTCAACTGCGAGGCAAATGCTTGTAATGACAAGCTCTGGCATGAACCACCGCCAGATTAGGAAATATCTTGTTTGTGAGTTGTAGGAGTGTCAATATACACCTAAGACGTAGTGACGACGGTGTGGCCTCCTTAATGTCGGTCCTAAGTTTCCGACTAGATAAGCGACCTTCCTCTCTGCAACGGCGGCGATCATCTCTGTCCATGGTGATGCGTCACGATATGTTTTGCGTTGATCCATTTGTGGTAAAACCTGTAGCATGCGGTCGCGATAAGCAGGGCAAACTTGATCGCAGTCCACGCGTCGTCGATCATCGCTTGCCCTAGCAGTTATGCCGACCCAAAAGGACGACCCGATAACTCGCTGTCCTCTGCTGCGGGTCATCAACAAAATGATATCATTGGCGTGCGCGTCGAGCAGCGCTCTCACGGCAGGCTTTTGCTATCGGGATTTTGTCTAAGGCGCGTATAATAACGATGATCGTCCCGTTCAATTCAACATTATAGTATAATGCATTACTACCTTTTCCGAAGCTGCGTAGAGTATCGCCTCGAATCTTATTACTCTTATTTTCGAACCATCTTCGAGGACTTGGGGGGCGTCAAAAACACCTCGAGCGATTCTCGTCAGCGACCGAATTCGCTCATTAAATGGCCTAACCAGTACATCGTAGACAGTATATTCTTCATCCATGCTGTTTCTTGCATGTTGGCATGGCGGTGAGATCAGAAATCCGTCATCGCAAGCAGATTGGAAGACAAAGCTCGCGGAATCCAGCCTCTGTCCCTCGGCAACGGCTCTGGTGACCTGGTTCTTAGTATCCGCCTTGCTTGCAGGAAAGGCTGGTCCGAGCCAGATGACCTTATTACCGACTGCTGAATCGAACTCAAATAAAGTTCTTTCGGATAGGGGCAAGCTCAAATTTTGCCCTTCGATCACTATGCTGGCAAAATCGGCCTCGTCTGATGCTCTCGCGGGACCATTCCCGAAAATCATGACCGAACACAATGCAATTCCAAAGCGACGGAGAGCGAGGAGAACTCCATTCGCCCTCCGGAAAATCGATTTTCATGCGATGCAGAGGGGACAGCTACAGCCACGAGGGGCACTAGGAGGCCAGCCTCCACTGCTTCGCAAGAGTCGAATCGAGTCAGTTGAGCCCCCTGAATTTTCTTCGTTAAGTTGCTCGATTGTATGGGGCATGCAAGTGGAGGTTTTAATAGTATGCGCGCCAGGGACGGAGAGGTTAATAGTTCGAAAATGCTCCTCGGCACATGAGCAACCTGCTGAACATAAATCCGAGACGCCGAGCCGACGACCCATGCTAATCGTCAGCGAGTGGAGAATTCTGGCCACGGGTCTCTGGCCTCCCGCCACTGAGACATCCTGCTTCGCAGGCCACCAATGCAACGTATCAACACGAGCTAAACCGATCAGGAGAAGGTGGGGGGAGCGAAGAATGCCGTCAAATGGTGAAGCGGAATGAGAGAGTTTGGTTATGCCTTCAAGCGCAGAACCATGATCAATTCGTCTGCTTCTGGCCGAAACCCCGAAATCCGTTCGGAATCCGGCCGGTTTCTGTGAAACCGTGGCGTTGGTAAAAGCGGATCGCAGCCGAATTCTCCGCGTTCACGGTGAGCTCAAGCTGCTGCACCCTGTGGTCGCTCGCGTGCTGGATGACGTGATCTAGAAGCTGTCTGGCCATCCCGGTCCCGCGTTGTTCTTTTCGCACATAGACGCCAATCACCGTCGCCCGATGCGAGAAGCGGCTCGGACGTTGGAACTTGACCCCCATCATCCCGACGGGTTCTTCATCCACAAACGCGATGAAGACCGGATGATTCCAGATGTTGGCGCCATTCCTCGTCGGAAAGCTGGGCCCAGTCCTCGTATACGCTTGCAAACGAAAGCGGTTCCTGTGAAAGCGCCTCCAGCCTTATCCTGCGAAATATATCGACGTCATCGGGCTTTAAGACCACTGCCACGCGGGTGAATTGGCGGTTATGGCTCCGGTGCTGATGTGCTCTGAAAGGTTCGCCCAGATTGGATCCCTGGTGAAACTTGAAAGGTCGCCGCTCGATTGCAACAAGGACATTTCTGCGAATTGCCCAAGCGGTGTCACGGCGCCTTGCAGAAGCTCCATCTCACTATAGGGGCAGCCACCGGAAGATTTCAGAACACGATGACCCCAAACCCCGGGTCGGTCGTCGCCGCCCAGTTCCGTCAGGAGATCCTGCTCCCCTGATCGCTGAAAGCCGACCGCGGACAGGTAGCGCATGAGCGGGTAGTAGATCGTCTGGCGGCACCCTCCAAGCACTCTGACACCCGGCAGGATCGAGGTTACCAGGAACACGGTGTACAGGCTCGGCACGATCGCCCGTTGTCGAAGTGCCTCTGCGAGGATCTTAGGGCGAACTTTCACCTCAAAGCTCGACCGCGCTCTAAGAAAATTGTCCTGGAGCCGAAGCGGAATTATTCGGCCTCCTTCCAGGCGCCAGAAGAAGTCGGTGGTCCTCCGGACCCAACCTTGCCATGGTCCAGCATTGAGGTGGTCCATTGCGTCCAGGATACTCTCTGCAACCTTTCCTCCGATAAAGCGTGCCGATAGCCATGACTGCGGATCTTCGAGGTGGTCGGCAACCAGGTCCGCGATATCCATGTCATCAAGCTGAAGCAGTTTGGTGGGGAAGGGGAGCTTGTTGCGCCAAAGGGCTCGATTGGCGGCTCTGATCGCTTCTGCCGCAGAAGGAAAATCATCCGAAGGCAAGTCGGCGAGGAGACGGGCGGCGGAAGCATTCGGTGCCGGATCGCTTTTGGCGTTCGAAAGTGCGAAGCGATAGGGGCCACTCCAACCGCAGATGCTCAATGAGTCCATCCGGCTGCGGGGCAAGCCAAAGACGTTGAGCGGCTCACCGTCGAGACATAGCCAGCCCGGCCCCTTCTTTGCCTTTTCTGAGAAACTCACCGTCGCGGCGTGATAGGTGATGTGCCATTCGCGGCCATGAGCCGTCAGCCCTGACAGGCTGAACAGATGCGTGTAAAACGCGTCGTGATCGATGAGGAGCAGGCAATGTGGGCCGGTCTGCATCACCGGCGATGCCAGTATCTGAAGGCCGGCATTTCGGGCGTCCTCGGCATCATAACCGGATCGTCTCGCCGCCCGTTCTATGCACCGGCGAAGCAGATCCATTGCTTGATGACGCACAAAACACCCGGTTCGAAATTTGGAGACATCGTAGGCCGCCGATGCATAGTCCTGTAGCGGACGTTCCCAGAACTCCTTAACACGCGGCATCAACACAGACAGTGTGTGTCGCACGTCGGTGGCGCTGCAGCGGTCCTCCGAGTGAGGGTTTCCCGTCATTTCACGATGCCAGGCGCTTTGGCGCGAGCAGGGTCATGGTGTTTGCGCTGCGCCAAGCCAGATCCGAAGCCAAGGGATCACCCCAGGAATCAACGATCGCGGCAGGTAACTGGTGGTAGCAATAGGCTGGTGGGATGGCCGGCTTCAACATTAGCGAAATCAGCTCCAACATGGAAGCCCGGGCGTTGGATGACACGATGGTGTAGAAGTTTCCGCTGTTCCAGGTTATCACCGAGTAACGGAAGAACGTTCTGAGCGCCGCGATCGTCGTCGGCAAGTCGACCTGAAGATCGGCCATCGTGTCGAGGACTTCATCCTTTTTCTTGGAGATGTGCCGCGTCGAGAAGAACCGGGATTTGAAAAGCTCGTCCTTTTGCCGCTCGCGTTCCTCATAGACAGCCGGGTCGGCATCCGAGAGTTTCTGCACCTGCACGAGGAGGCCACCAGGACGTATGCGAGGGGCTACAAAATCCAGCTGCATTAGCCGATCACGGTCGTACATCTGAAACGTCGTGTCCTCGAAAAGCACGTCGAACCCATCCCGAAACGGCAAAAGATCCTCGTCGGTCGCGTAGCGATCGTCGTCCAATTCAAAGAACGGGCCGTGGAAGAAGTGCGCGTGCTCGCTTCCCCTCCTTGAAAGAAACGAAGTCTTATTGGCGGCTGTTGGACTGCAGGAGAGCGTCTCGATGCGACCATCGCCAAGCGTGGCGAGCGTGCGCGCAAGGCAACCGGTACCAGTGCCGAGCGTATAGATCCTCGTCGGAGAGGCATTTTGCGCCCAGACCCTCAAGGCGAAGGATAAGATTGCTGGCCCCAGTCGGCATTCTTCTTCGAGCCTATAGGGGATGCTGGCGAAATAATGGCTGTCGAAGTGCCCCCAGAGCCTTCGATGTGTATCGGCGAAAACAGCGGCGTCCAGATCGAAATCAAGCAGGCTCACGTCGAGCTGCGGTTCGGCAAGGTCGGGCGCTCCACCCTGTCCGCTTGCGGTCCTCTCGAAGAATGCCGCAAAGGACGTCAGCCTGGGCGCTTTCTTCCAGCGCTCAATCGTCAGTCGATCCACCATCGCCACCTCCCCATCTGAAAGGCGGAAGCCGCATCCCGGCTTTTGGCGAGATGTTTACGGTTGCCGCCGATATATGGGCTACATCTGCGCACGAGCCGAGAGCCTCGCCAATTTGCCGAATCCGGTAGATTGATCTTTTGAAAAACTGTCATGGCGAAGCGCCCGCGGCCTTAGGACGAGCGAAATCACAGTTCAATCAGCTCGAGAAAGCTCGCCTTGCCAACCGCCTGATGACTTGTGGCGGCACCAAGCTTGAGCCACACCGACCGCAGGTACAGCTTGACGGAGAGTCTTCTGATGCCGAGATCGGCTGCTACTGTTTGGAAATTCGACCTTCGCAAGCAACTGAAGGTATTGGCTTTCGCGTTTCGCAAGATTGAGATCGCGATCGCCCTCCCAAAGGCCGCCAGCAGAAAGCGCCTTCTCATGAAAATATTGGGGCAGGATTTGCAACTCATGGATGGTCGAAGCGCGTAGTCGTAGCCAATCGCACTTCGGCAGCTCCCTGGTGACCGAAAAGAGAGAGCGTTCGCCGTTTCTGCCTCGGACTGGGACCGTCAATCCTCCTAGGCCGATTCCGTGTGCGTGCTTCGTGAAATTTTCTGCACCTGTGCCGGCTGCCAATCGACAATGGCCGGTCAACCGGGAGAAGCCTCCAACGGACGACACGAACCACGGGGTCGATGATACCTCTTGTCGACGCATATTTGAGCCCAAGTCAGAATAGATCGCGCAGTAGTAGGGGTAATGATCGCTTGTCCAGCGGCTGCTTTCGCATCCGGATCGAGGCCCGTTCCGGACCGCCTTGTTCGTTTCCGCCCCTGACATCGCCGACCAGGCCGGTCAAGCGGCCCGTGAAGCCGGTCTATCTTCCGCGCCAGTCCGCAAGCGGACCCGTGAAGATCGCCCGCCTTCCGCGCCACGCCGCTTGACAGTCCTGTCCGCCGCCGTGGGGCGGGCCTTCGCCCTCCCCCCTCTGTCCCGGGGAATGTCAGAGGCCATTCCCCCGGCAAGACCGGGAAGGCTTCGCCCGAGGGGCTTGCCCTTCGGGATGGCAACCGAAACCAACGGAGACAGAATATGACCATCTACACCGAGACCGCCCGTTTCGATACCGGTCGCGCCCTGACCGAAACCGAAATGCGTCGCATCGCACCGTCGATTTTTGCCGTGACGGCCCATGAGAGCCGGTCAGAGCGCTTTAAACCTATCCCGACCATCGAGGTATTGCGTAGCCTTATCACCGAAGGCTTCGTGCCGGTCGGCGCCAAGCAGTCACGCAGCCGCACCGAAGGCAAGGCCGATTTTACGAAGCATCTCATCCGCCTACGCCGCGTCGATGAGGGCAAGGTGTACAGTGTCGGGGACACTGTTTGCGAAATCCTGCTCAAGAATGCCAATGACGGGACAAGCGCCTACGAGCTTATGGCTGGGCTTTTTCGCGTTCGCTGCCTCAATTCCTTGGTGACGCAGACCGGCACCATTGACACCATCAAGGTTCGCCACTCCGGCGACGTACAGCACAAGGTCATCGAAGGTACTTATCGGGTCCTTGGCGAGGCCGAACGCACCCTGGCCGCTCCGCAGGACTGGTCGACCTTGCGGCTGAACCCTGAGGAGGCGGACATTCTCGCCGACGCTGCCCATGTGCTCCGCTTTGGAGACAACGAAGGCGAGAGCATGACGCCGATCAAGGCGCAGCAGTTGCTTGTTCCCCGCCGCTACGATGACCGCGCCAATGATCTCTGGACCGTCTGGAATGTGGTCCAGGAAAACGCCATCAAGGGCGGGTTGCGCGGCGTTGGCCGCGACGAGCTCGGCAGGCCGCGCCGTGTGAAGTCCCGCGCCGTCAACGGTATCGATCAGGATATCAAACTCAACAAAGCCCTCTGGCTGCTCGGAGAAAGGATGGCGGCGTTGAAAGCGTAAGCAGGCAAGCAAGCGCGCCGCCGAAGGAGGCGGCGCAACTCCCTTTGGTTTGCAAGGTTGCGAGCCGGTCCGCCGATGTTGCCGCTTGCCTGTCCCTTACCGCATCGAGCGGTGCCGGCCAGGACGAGGGATGCCCCAAAGCCCCATCCCTCATGCTCCCGTCCCACCCGTCAAATTCAGGATCGCGAGGACAAATCGTCCTGATCGCCGGCCTTATCGAGCTGGTTAACGGATGTCGTCTATATAGTCGAAGACCTCGACTGCGCCGGCATCCGTCTCGATTAGACCCATCGGTCGCCGGCTGCCGGCATGCGAATTTTCCTTGCGCACCCATTTCAGGATTTCCCCCCTCGGTACGCAGCACCGGACAGTCTTCGGCCGTTTCCACCGGCTCCGGTAACGATTGCTTGGCCCGGCGGCTGCTTTCGCATCCGGATCGAGGCCCATTCCGGGCGGTCTTGTTCGTTATTGTGTCGCGTGCGCAACGGAGCATGCGGGACGCCGCCAAAGCAGCACCATTGTTCGGCTCATCCCCGAGCTTGATTTTGATCAGCTGGACCGGGCGGCGGAACGGCCGTTGCAGGGACCCGTCAGGCAGTCGGGGCGTAGCTACCATCGCCGTATGCCCTTGGCCTGGGGCAAGCCACGTCCTTCGCGGGCTCGATGAGGCATGTCTGATCGAAAACCGGCTTCGCCTCGATCGTATTCCCGCAACGGCCTTCCAAAACTTTCTTCCCCTGAGCGCGGTGCGCCCATTCCTCGCGGACAACAAAGTTTCTCCTGGCCGCCCTCCACTCCATTCCGGCCTTTCAGGTGCGGTCCGATCGTCTCCGATCCTGCGACAGCCATCGAGGTCGCGATGGGCGCGGCCAGAAACAGGAAAGGAATACGACAATGGCAACCATCGGCATCTTCACCACCTCGCAAACCGGTCTCAACGGCTCGATCCGAACGCTCGCCCTCAACGTCAAGGTCCGCATCACCCGCATCGAGAACCCCTCCGACAGAGGTCCGCACTTCCGCATCTACGCCGGCAATGTCGAGCTGGGTGCCGCTTGGCAAAAGCGCTCCGAGCAGGATCGCGACTACCTGTCGGTCAAACTTGACGACCCAAGCTTCTCCGCCCCAATCTACGCGACGCTCACCGGGGTCGAAGGCGAGGACAGCTACCAGCTGATCTGGGCTCGCCCCAACCGGGACTGAGGCCCGGAGAGGCCCCGCCGCGAGGCGGGGCCAACCGGCTTTCCCTGATAAATGAAAATCGAAAAGTCGGCCGTCCCGGCGGGCTTGGCGAGCGCAATCAGATTTCGATTAATTCAAGGAAGGTCGCCCTGCCGACCGCCTGATGACTTGTTGCGGCACCAAGTTTCAGCCTTGCCGACCGTAGGTATAGTTTGACGGCGTTTTGCGAGATGCCCAAATCTGCCGCTATCTGTTTAGAGATCCGACCTTTCGCAAGCAACTGAAGGCATTGGCCTTCGCGGCCCGAGAGAGTTCGATAGCGATCGTCCTCCCGAAGACCGCTGGCGGAGAGCGCGGCCTCATGGAAGTAGTGGGAAAGGATATGCAACTCATGAATGCTCGAAGCGCGTAGCCGTGCCCATTCGCGCTTCGGCAGATCGGATGCTACGGAAAAGAGCGAGCGTTCGCCGTTTCTGCCCCGGATTGGGATTGTCAAACCGTGCGGACCGATACCGTAGGAGCGGGCTTCACGAAAGAAATTCTGCACCTTTCTCGGCTGCCGATCGAGCGCGGACCAGTCGACCGGCAGTAACTCCGACCGAACCACGTGAATGACGGGGTCTATGTCGAAATAGCGCTTGTCGACGTATATCTGGGTCCAAGTGTCAGGATAGGTCGTGCAGTAGTAGGGGTAGGGCCCGGCATTGCCTCCACTGTGAACCACGAGGAACGATATGTGTGAAAGGCCGTACCGCTCGCATAGGTTTTGTAGCGCCGGTAGAAGGTCCTCCCGACGCTTGAATGCCCGTAACACACGTAATGACAATGAAAGTCTTGCTTGATCGACCATCTGCAGGAAACGCCAGCTCACTCCCATCTCGCCTCGTCGGGAATCTTGCTCTCCAGATTTTGGCAACCGGATCTTAGTCGTAGGGTTGCACTGAAAAATCGTTCGCCGCCGCTTGGGCGACGACCTGCGGCGGACCCGCAGTTTTGCAGCTCACTCGTGCGGGACTACAGAAACAACTGCGAAGCCCGGCAATCAGGAATTGATTCTCAATCTGGTTGAGGCTCGGACAAAATCTCGTCGGCCGGGAATATGATAAGCAGACTTGGTGCGGTTTTGATATCCGTAAAATTTCGTAGAATTTGATCAAATCGCTGCTTTTGCTGATGGTTGACGGTTTTTTTGCTTACTCGGTGGCGACGTCTTGCGGTAACGCGGCGGCAACGGGGAATGGCGCGCTTACGAAGTGCTCTGCAACTCAAGCGCGCTCCTGGTGGATCGGGCGCGGGCCAACCATTGGCGATCTCACATGCAAGCATGAAGCTGATTTCACCCAATGCCGCCGCTCTCAGATGCTGCTTCTTCCAGAGGCGGTGGATGATTATGTCGGTGCCGAGAATCCTGCACGCTCATCGAAGCCTTCGTTGATGGGCTGGATTTGCAGGCGGCGGGTTCAGTCGCGTGACACCGAAAGCGACCGGCCGCCCCGGCTACGATCTGGCCGATCTGCTGAAGCTCTACATCTACGGCTATCTCAACCGTGTGCGTTCGAGCCGCCGACTGGAAGCGGAAACACATCGCAACATCGAGGTGATCTGGCTGCTTCGGCATCTGAAGCCTGACTTCAAGACGATCGCTGATTTCCATCGCGACAACCGCACCGCCTTCCGTCAGGTGTTTCGCGAGCTAGCGCAGGCAAAAAAGCTACGCCTTCCAAGCCCACCAAGGGCCGGGCAAAAGAAGCGAGCTGATCGATGGCACCGCCTCGACAGCCCTCGAATGATCTCGGTCTTGAGCCAATCGGATTTTAGGTTCGCCGATCTCAAGAGGCGCAATACCACCGTCTTCCTCGTCCTGCCACCGGATCGTCTTTCCACCTATTCCAGATGGCTTCGCCTGCTGATCACCCATAGCCTGATCGAGGTGGCCAGAACCTCGGTCGTACCGGTCACTGAGGCAAAGCCGGTTCTGTATCTCCTCGATGAATTTGCGAGCCTCGGGTTTCTCGCTCCCGTCGAACGCGCCATGGGTCTGATGGCAGGATACGGCGTGCAGCTTTGGCCGATCCTGCAGGACATCCATCAGCTGCGCGCCACCTATGGCAAGCGAGCCGGCACCTTCCTATCGAATGCCGGCATATTGCAGGTGTTTGGTGTCAACGATCACGACACCGCCCGTCTTGTCTCCGATCTGCTCGGACAGGAAACCGTTGTCTTCCAGACGGTGGCGTGGGCGCTCGATTCCGAACAGTCGGGGCTTTCCTTCAGCCAGCATCATACCGGCCGGCATTTGTTGACGCCGGACGAGGTCCGCAACATGGCCGAGCAAAACCAATTGCTGTTTCTGGCAGCACGGCGTCCGATCGTCGCGCGCAAGCTGCGGTATTACGCCGATGCGGAGTTCAGGGGACGATATGATGCGATCTGAACCGGCATTCCTTCGACCGATCTGGCGCGACAGGCCCAGCAGTATGCTCAGCGCGGAGCCGGATCTTCAACCTGCTGGCGGGCCTGGTCTTCCGGTTGTATATCCTTGACGGACCAAACCGAGGATGATGATTGATGGGCATGTCAGGCACTGGTTTGCGAGCGGTGCTTTTTTTTAAAGGATACGGCACGACGAATGGATACGAGCGGTGGCGTGACTGACAACGAAGCCTTGAACCATCTTCCTGAGCGCAAGCGGCGCGAGCTTTCGCGCGCCTTGAAGATCATCTTCGAGGAGTTCGACGCCGCGCAGCAGTCAAAGCTTTCTGAAAAACAGAAGGCCGGGCGGATCCTCAAGGTCATCCTGTTCGGTTCGTATAGCCGCGGCGGCTGGGTGGAGGACCATAAGAGCGGTTACCGCTCCGACTACGATATTCTCGTCGTCGTCAACATGCACAGCGTCGCGGAAGAAAACGAGCTCTGGCATGACGAAGCCTTCATTCGCATCTTCGCTTATTTTGATCGCTACCAGTGGCACCTGGACGAGCGCCCATTGCGCAATGATGACGAGATCAATCCAGATGTTCTAGGATACATCTTTGACAAAGGTCTGGTGAAGTCCCGGGTCGGAGTTGTGCTGGTGACACCCGCGCTGCTACGCCGTCTCCCTGCTGCGGGTGTTGCTGACAAGGAGCTTTCGGCGCTCCTGGCAACCGAGCAGCTCGTACCCATCGTCCACAACACAACGTATGAGGCACTCCGCAATGTCAGCCCTCTTCTGGCGTCGCGAAGCGGCCTGAGCACTGAAGAAGACACGATGGTAGTGGTTGCAGACAAGCTCGCCGAGCTTGTTGCCTCTTAGCCTCATCTGGGATGCGTAAATGCTGAAAACCCATACCCGTCAGGCGAACTGGCGCCGAGCAAATCCGGCCAAATATGATGCTCATCTTGTTGTGCAGCGGGCGGTGAAGGCGGCTGATCTGGAAAAGCAGACATGTAAAGTCTGTGGGACTCGTGCGGTCGATGCTCATCACGATCGATACGACGAGCCTCTGAGGGTACGCTGGCTATGTCGGCTACATCACACCCGTCTACATCACCGCGGCGAGGACATGTTCCCGATCCGAGACCGAGACATTCGAACATAAGAAACCGAAGAATGCTCAAGCAGTTAGCATCTTCTAGGTGGGTGTCGGCAGTTCGAATCCGTTCAAGGCGGAAAGCTCCACCGCTTGTTGGCCTGCTGGCCCGATTGAAGCGTTCAACGGCGGCTCTGCGCTGCCAAATCGGTCAATCAGTGGCACAGAATGCCCGCGAATTTGTGACGATGGCTCGCAAGGAGTTGGAACACGAGTTGCAGCTCCTCAATGAAACAATCCCGCGAAACGAAAAGGTGATAATCATCTCTGGCGCTGCGAAAACCGGATTTCGATCACGCCGTTCAAGCCAGCCGGAACGAAGGGGCTGGCCGCCATCAAATCGGTCATCGGCCAGCGCTGGCCGACGTCCGGCCTTCTTGATATTTTGAAGGAAGCGGCGCCGGACAAGGGGTTTCTCGATGCTTTCAAAACCTCGGCGTATCGCCCTTCCTAAGACTGCTCTGGATTAACGATTACTTCTTTGCTCTATGGTTTCGGCACCAATGCCGGTCTGAAGCGGCCTGAGCCGCATGCGCCAAAGGCACTCTCAAAACTCGAGAGAAATCGGTCCCGGCCTTACGGACCGACCCCGGTTCGCCGGCGACGCAGACCGGGGTGTCCCGCTAAGTGCGGGCACCGACAGGTCGGCGCAGCTCAGGTGCTTAATCCAAGAGAACCACAGCCTCAACCTCGAAAAGCATGGGGTCGATGGCGAGCTTTGGCACCGGAACCAGCGTCTGCGCAGGCAGCTTGGCGCCGAACATCCGCGTCACGTTCTCGGTCAGCACACCCAACTTCGACATATCGTGGTCGACCACGAAAACCGTCAGTTTCACAACCTGGTCCGGGCGAGCGCCGAGCGCGTCGATCACGGCTGCGAGGTTCGCATAGGCTTGCTTCACCTGTTCGCCGAAATCGGACGAGAGTGCGCCGGCCTGGTCCTGTCCGCCTTGCCCTGAGATAAAAGCCAACCGACCGGAAGCAGGGGCGATGACCACTGTGCTGTAGCCATTCGGCGTCGGGTCATGCAGGTGGGAAGGGTTGACGATGACCGGCGTTACACTGGCGGCAGGTGTTTGGCTTTGGGATGTCATGTTCAGTCTCCTTGCTGAGTTGCCAGGACCCGCCTAGAGTAAATCGGTGCCATAATTTGGCACCGATTGTGCTAGGGTCCGCAAATGAACATCCGCCTCAGACATGACGCCATAGTGCGCATCCTCCGGCGCAACGGAACCTCAACGGTCAACGATTTGGCGGAGCAAATTGGCGCTTCCAGGCGAACGGTGCTGCGCGACATCGGAGCGTTGCGTGACCAAGGCTTCGTCATCCATTCCGAATCCGGCCGGGGTGGCGGGCTTCAACTCGACCCGGAATCGGTGCAAACAACTACTCGGCTCTCCGTGACGGAAATGTTTGCACTCATCATCAGCGTTGCGGCAATGCGCGCGGCCCGATCCCTTCCCTTCTCCGATCTCGCCGATGCGGGGCTTGCCAAGATCGAAAAGGCCTTGTCGGCAGAAAAGGTGCGAGACTTGCGTCGTCTCCTCGACTGCCTGTATGTCGGACAGTTGTCGCCCAGGCAGGACATTTCAAACCTGGGTTCAATTGATCCCGAACTGTTGCCTGCCTTCGAGGCGGCATTTCTCCAGCGGCTAAATCTGCGGTTCCGCTACGGTGACGCCAAAGGAGTGGAAACCGTCCGCGAGGTCGAACCACAGGCAATGCTTATACTGCCGCCACTTTGGTATCTCGTGGCCTGGGACTCCGGCCGTGAAGATTTCCGCCACTTCCGCATGGACAGGATCAACAAGCCGGAGATCGTGGCGGGCACACAGTTTCGGCGACGGCACGTGCCCTTCGAAGACGACGTTTGTCCATTCAACGAGATGCCACGCTGAGTACCAGAGCAGCCAGGCCGGGGGGGTATTGCGGGCGACGATCGCCTTCGACGCCTGGAACGTGCTGCAGATCCTGCAGCACGCGCCATGGCCCGGCCGGCTGCTGGCCGCCGAAGCGCTGCGGCAGGCAGGACTGACAACGGCGGCGCATCTGACTGCCGTCAATCTCGGCCTCAAATCCGTCGCCGTCGAGCGGCGCCGGCATCGCGGTCGCGACACAAGGCTGCTGGCGATCGTCAATGGCATCGTCGCGGCCGCGGAGCTCGGCCTCAAGGAGCATGACCGGCTGGGGCTGGCAAAACAGATGATGGAGCGGCGCCTGATAGGCCAGCTATTATCCTCAACTCTGCCCGGCCTCATCGAGCTGGTGAGCTCGCGGCCGCTCGTTTCCGCCGGCATATAGGGCGGTCGAATGCTTGTTCTGGCTCGCGAGATAGCTTTTGGTTCACCGTCAGTTCCTGCCGTTGGGACGGCCACCTCACAGCCGACAGTATTGACTCCCTATAACGCCTTCATTATCCTCTCATGAGAACAATAGGGAATAATGAGGGCGAATGGCAACTGAATTCTTGACCGTTGAAGCTGCCGCTCAACTCCTGCAATTGCATCCGAAGACCGTTCTGCGGTTTATCCGGGAGGGGCGGCTGCGCGCGGCCAAGGTCGGCAAGCAGTATCGAGTGATGCGGTCCGACCTGAACACCTTCGCTGGTTCGAATAGTCCGAATGACGTGCACGAGGCCAGAGCCACCAGCATTGTGGACATTAAAGATGTCGATCCGGCGCTTCTGCAACGCCTGTCAGCCGTTTTGCTCGGAGCCTCCAAAGGCAAAGAACCCTCCGGCGCGCCCATCTCGGTCGATATTGCGCATGACCCCGAGCGTCGCAGCGTCAAGATCATCCTCATCGCATCGCCGGTCGACGCCGCGATGTTGCTTAAGCTCGTTAGCGCATGCCTGGAGGCATGACCGTGATCGACAAAACCGAGGGAGCCGGCACAGGTTATGAACCGGGGTTTCGGGCTGCACTCCAGAGCGAGCAGTCGGCCGAACTGAGTAACAGCCGGTCCGGCCATGAGTGGCCAACCAACCAAAGGTCCTCTCCGAACTTTAAACCGATATTCCGATGAGCCCTCTCGAAGCCGCTTTATCCAACCCCGACCCATCAATGCGTCTCAAAGCGGCCCTCCGAGCGGGGATGAGCCCTTCGTTGCTGGACCTGGAAATCTTGTTGCGTCAATGTGTGGTCGAGCAGGATTTCCAGGTCCGTGAAATGCTGACTTGGGCGCTGATCCGGCTCCCGGCGAATAGAGTGGTCCCGCGCGTGGTCGAGGAACTGGCCCGCCCGGAACCACAGGCTAGGCGCCAGGCCCTCCACACGCTGTCCAAGTTCAAGGATCGGACGGCGTGGCCAGCCGTGGCGGGTCGCCTGGATGACGAGGATCAGGGCGTTGTCCGCACGGCCTGGTATTCGGCCGTGGCGCTGGTGCCCGAAAGCGAGCGCGACTGGTTGGCGGGAAAACTCGCCGCCCGCCTTGGCCACGGAAGCGCCGAGGCTCAGCTCAGTTTGAGTCGGGCCCTTGTTGCGTTGGGAAAGGACGTGATCGCGCCTGTCCTTGCTTTCGCGGCAGAAAACCGAGACGTGGCGGTTCGGCAGCACGTCAATGCGACAGAGCGGTTGCTGCAAGATCCCGATTCTGGGTTCGCCACTTCGCTTAAAAGTGCACGCCGTGAGGTTGCCCTAGGCCGCACGAGATCGACGAAGGGCTGAGGCGTAATGTTACTTAATGGCTTCAATGGTCGACTCAAGGAGGCTTCCAGTCTGCAATGGGCGACTGCGGGGCGGCGGCTTTGTCCGTTTCTTCGCCTGACTCGTTCTGTCCAGAATCGGCCCCAAGTCACCATTCCCTGAGGAGCAATTGCGGTCCTCGGCAATATTGCCGCCGACATGTTTCTGGTAGGGCGCTGTGTTGAATCTGCGTTTAAGAAGACTGGTATGCTTGTACCTGCTCTGGTGGACACAATCGTGATGATATAGACCGCCAGCGCGGGAGCCGCTATTTGCAAGGCTTGTCGCGATGCTCACAGCGTCGGTGAAACACCTCCGCAGGCACCCAGGCTTCACAATTGAAAAAAGTACAACGCAATTTTGCCGTCGAGTACAAATCCGGCCGGCGAAAGACCGAACCGAAATCCAATTCGATCTGGGGAGACATAAACCTCAAATCCCTGTCACAAGATATACTGGAAGAGGCACTGCCATTTTCGCCAGTCGGCTCACCAGATAGCAAAACCGGCGGTGGCGGATCTTTATCTCCCGAAGAACCGGCCGGACCATTATTGACAGTGTCGATCGAGCATCAGACAACTGCATCGGATTTACAGGAGAGCAGAATGGCAGACGAAAACGATACGATCGCTGATGCTGAAGCGCCAGCCGCAGCATCGCCCGATGTGCCCAAGAAACAGCGCAAACCGCGCGCCAAAAAGGCGGCCGCCGAAACGCAGTCTGCAGAAGTTGCGGCGGAACCCGTCGCTGCTTTAAACGTCCCAGCTGGAAAGCAGAGGAGGGGACGCAAGGCCAAGTCTGACGGTGGTGCAATGAGTGCCAAGCGGGGGCCGGTCAAACGTGGTCCGAAGGCTGTGCCAACAGTCGCTGCTCCTTCGCCGGCGGCAATTGACGAGATGGCCGATCTTCTGCAGCTGGAGGAAGAAAACCGGCGACTTCGCAAGCTGCTGGCTGAGAAGCTTCGTGCTGAAAATGCCGATCTGCGGAAGCGGCTGAACCTCGATTGATCTGCAGCACGCGGCCAAGCGCTGGCCGCATTTCATGCTTATCGAGATGTTCACTTTGGCGGCGGTAATTTTTGCCGCCAAGGATTGAACGCGCAGCCTGCATGCAGGGTGGAATAAGAGGTCGACAAAATGGCGTCTCCCTGGAAATTCCTGGCTCGGCTGGTGTCGCCGCGACGGCAGCAGCGGCCAGAAAACGGTTCTGCTGACGACGTGACGCCGGAACTGTTGGCTATCGTCACGCCCTCTGAGATTCCCGCCAGCGAAGGAAGCGTGAGCGCCAGCGATGGACTGGCAGTTGAAGAGCTGCAACTGCAGGATCAAGCCGATGAGACGTTAGCGGATCTTCAGCATTCCACGGCAGTGATCAGCGCTCAGGGGACGGCCGATGTGGAAGGCAGCGACTTCGCGGAGGCTGCTGATGCGGTCCAGTCTGAGAGTGCCGATACGGTTGATCCAGTTGCTGCGAAACCGGCCCAGCTTCGCCAACGCGTCGAGCCAGGTCGTCGCAGACGCGGCAAGAAGGCGAAAGTGCTTGAAGTCGTTCCGCCGACCTCGGCGGATGTTCCCACCGTTAATGACAACACGCTAAGCCTTGATGAAGAGATTCAGCTGCTGCGGGAGCAATTGGCGAGCAAGCTTCAACTGCAAAATGCACAATTGAAGAAGATGCTGGAGCGGTTCGAGCACTGAACCTGCCTGAGTTCTGGGTAAGATGATCAGTCTCAATCCGCTGGCGTGGCTCACGGGATGACCGCCATCGCAAAAGCCGCCGCAGAAACCTCGAAATCAATACATTCAACAGGAAGTGCCCGTCGTCGGCCGATATCCTTCCAGCTTTTCCCTACAGATCTGCTCGACAAGGTTTTGCAGAGCCTGGATCCGTTCGATCAGCAGCGGAGCTCTTCTTCTGCGATCTCGTAGTGCGGCGAATATCGCGCGTCGACATAGGCACGATCGAGCCGCTCGAAGCAGCGTCGGGCAAACTTCGTGTCACGCGACCATGCTTCGATCAGCTTCGGTTCAAGTCATTCGGCTGACGAGCGCAGTGATTTGAGCCGATGCGATTTCGGGCTGTAGACAGTGAGTACGAGTAGGACGCAGTGATAGAGGCGTTCTGTCGATTGATGGCAGTTGATTGCCGCTTCTGTCGGGTTGCCTCGTCGGAGAAGAGAATCTGCTGAATCCCGAACGCCAGTGCGCTTGGAAACCACCGCTCGTAGTAGCCCTTGGCCTCCTCCAAGGCCTCATCTTCATCTAGCGGCTTCGGCGCCACAAACGGATGACCTTCCTTCTCCTAGAGCACGATGCCATCACGAATGATGTCGATGAAGAACGGCCTTCCCCGGGCGAGCTGGTCGTTCACATCCTGGAGCGTGTGCACGATGACATTGACTGGCGTCTCGATCGTCTTTGTCACCAATAGCTCGCGCAAAAAATGATCGGAGACATCGTGCCAGAGCTCGTTTTCCTCTCCGACGCTGTGCATGTTGACGACGACCAGAATATCGTAGTCGGAGCGATAACCGCTCTTGTGGTCTTCCACCCAGCCGCCGCGGCTATATGAACCGAACAGCATGACCTTCAGGATCCGACCGGCCCGCTGTTTCTCCGATCTAAAAGAAGGACTAAGTCTTCTTGGCCTAGTTGCCTAAACAAGCGCCTGCGAGGCGCGGGCGGATTGAGCCGCCATGACTTCTATTACGAACGTCGGTGATGGGAAGGGCAGAGAACGCAAGCTGCGGTTCTATACCCATCAAGACCTCGCATTCACGCAAGCGGTTTGAGTATTGCTTTCAGTTGTTGAGGCTGTTTGATCCCAAAGAGGTACCAGTTCACCAAGTCCCGAGCAGTTGCCGCTGCCGCGTCGCTGTCGAGAGTGATTTGCTTTTCGGCGCAAACTTCCTCGAGAACCTGACGCAAAACCGTCAAGTCCTCATTGTCGAGGGTATCGTAAGAAGAAAACATATCGAACCGCTCCAGCCTCGCCCAACGATGCTGCTGAAGGTTTTTGGTGTCAAAGCGAAAGCTTGGGTGAGGCGACCCGGAAGGCCTTTATCCGCAAGGCATGTTGCAGCCGCAATACACTGGCCGCCGCCAAACACCTCCTTGAATGGCGCCATTCGAATCCATACCTCCGCTTCAAAACAAAAAGGAATCAAGGGAGGGTTAGATGAGTGAATTCTTTGACGCGACGTTTGGGCCGGCGGAGCTCAAGATCCTGGACGCCGCGCTGGAGCAGTGGTGCCTTGCACATTCGATCTCGAGACATTCTCCGGACGCGGCCTTGGCGGCGGAGGTATTCATCAATCTCTTTAGAGAGGGCAACAGGACCTTACCCCAACTCGAGGAAGCCGCTAGCGGCCACAAGTGGCTCAGTGAGGGATGCGACGTAACCTCTGCCTGCTCCTTCTGACATTTGACTGGCTCAGCTTATTGTTGACGGGCAGGAATATCTGTGACTGGCGACAGCGGTCTTCTTCGACTTGTACAACAGTCTAAAACCCTGGTATCAAAACTGGCATGAGCAACATCCGGTGGTGGGTCAGCGCACGTTCGACTTTTGGAAGCTGCAGCCTGCCGAAGACGCGGGTTTCTATTTCTGTCTCCTCGGCAACCTTCACTCGGGATGGAGACAATCATAACGTACCACTGCAGAAAACGAATGCCGTAGCGGCCTCAGTCAGATCGGCGAGCGCCAAACGACAAGCGTGGCTGGTAACGCCGCAGCCTGTCCCGAGCCGCATCGAGCGGAGCGGGCCAGGCGCGAGGGGTGCCCCCTGGCGGCCCACCCCTCGAAACTCCCCACCCGCCCATGAAAAACGGAGCGCAAGCAGCGGGGGCAGTCGATCCCGCTTCCCCTCCGGGCCGCTATGTTTAAGCTCCTGCGGCTGCCCTCATTCCGCTCCCTGCGCAGCGAGAATTCTCGAAATCCAGAGCGTCGGCCGGCGCTATACTGATTTCTCCGATACTCTTCATCTTTTCCGGATCGCTCCGTGCTCGTTTCACGTCGCGCTGGCGCGATCGACAGGTTAAGTCTGCGCGCGAGCGCTGTTCGAATTCGTTTTCCAGCCGCAGTGCCGCCAGGCGGCGCGACCGCGGCCGGAGTGAGCCGGCATCGCAGGCGAGCGGTAGCCAAGCGGAGGAAACCCGCGCTCCCATATAGCGCCGTAGGGTTTTCCGGAGCCTCGTGGGAAACGTCCGCCTGGCCCCAAATGCAGGTCTCCAAGATGGTTCACGTTACCGGGCGATCTTCAGCCACCGCTTGAGTGCGGGGCATTCAAGATCGTTCATCGCCATATCATTCCCCTAAGATCGGTTGACGCCCCTAAGCCGGCGGATTGCGGAAGCTTGCTTGACTGCCGTTGCGATCTTTTCGAGGAAGGCGGTGCTTACACTGCCGATGGGCCGGGTCGAGGCGAAGTCGAAAGCCTTGTCGAGATCGACGCGATTATACTCATCGAGAATGATCCAGCACGGAAAGGAAAGACCGGCGCGGCGGCATTCCATTTCGGAAAAGGAAAGTGAAATGCGACCGTCCTGCGGTTCCTGTGAGGTGATCGGGAAGAGGTAGACAGCACCGGGATTGCCGAGCGCGCGCACGACGATGCAAACCGGTCGCGCCTTGCGGCCGGATTCCTCGCCGGCATCCGCCTGTCTGGCCCACAGATAATGGAAGCGGACGATCTGGCCCCGTTCAAGCATTGCGATCCGCCTCGTCGAGGATTGCATCGATGCCTTCCATCAACTCGTTATGGATGTCGTTGGGAGCATCTTCCAGGAGGTAAGCTTTGGTATGCTGCTCACCCTTCAGGCGCTCATAGGCATCGGCTGTGAGGATCACCAGCTTCTGCTTGCCGCGCTTGGTGAGAGCGACCGGTTCGATCATGGCGGCCTCCAGGATTTCTCCGGACGCCCGGTTCATGTCGGAAAACGTATACTGCTTCATCTTCGGCCTCGATTTTGAAGTAGGTAATTTACGTATTTTATGCGAAATATGCAATAAGATTTCGGCGTGGGGGATCATCCGCTCGGTGAGCGGACTGCGCTCTATACCGATGGCACGGAGCCGGCCCTTTGCCGTCTCCGCCGATCCCGGTGACGACCGCTTGTCCATCGGGCGCTTTGCACCTCATTACCATCCACCCTCAGATGTTGGACATCATGTCGATGAGCCAGTTTTTGATGATGCTCGGCGGGATCATGGGACCGGTCGCCGAGGCAGGCGCCGAAATGCGTGTTCAATGGTTCCGCTACCTCATCACACGATTTGAACCCACGGACATCCCGCAGGCTCAGATGGTCGGGTTCATGCAGTCATGTTTGCACAGCAAATGCCGAGAAACCACGTGCTGAAGTCGACCGCGATTTCCGATGCGTCGATCAAGAAGCAGACTTTGTATGAGGTCGAACGGGGAGAATTCGTCCGGGCGACCTACGACCGAGCCATGGAAAGCCTGAATTCGGCCAATGCGGAGATTGTTGAGCTCATCCACGGTGCCTGGGGGCGAAAATGAGACACTTGTCAGCCGTTTTTTTGGTATTTTACTACGTAATTTCAACGGCTTATTGGCGTTGACACTAAATCTGGAGGGTATTCATGTCTCGTGAAAATCCTTTCGCCAAGCTGGATATGGCGTCGATCTCGGCAAACCAGACGCCGACCAAGCCCGGCTATGGCATGACGGGGGCTGCGAAGACGGTGGTCCGCTCCATCGAGGACATGGCCGAGAACACCAAGAAGCTTATGGAAGGTGAGGTTATCGTGGATCTTGATCCGCGACTGATCGATGTCTCCTTCGTGGCCGACCGCCTTTCGGACGATGGGGAAGAATTTCAGGAGTTGCTTCAGGCGATCAAGGAAGCAGGACAGACGACGCCTATCCTTGTTCGCCCGAGTTCGACAGACGCCAAGCGATATATGGTCGTCTTCGGGCATCGTTGCCTCAGGGTGGCTCGTGAGCTTGGGGTTCCGGTCAAGGCAATCGTCAAGCAGCTCGACGACACCACCTCGGCCATCGTTCAAGGCCAGGAAAACGCGGCCCGGTCAAACCTATCCTTCATCGAGCGCGCCTACTTCGCACAGAACCTGATTGGCTCAGGCATGACCAAGGAAACGGTTCGTTCCTCGCTCGCCATCGACGAAGCAATGCTCTCGAAGATGCTCGCGGTGGTCGAGGCAGTGCCGAGATCAGTAATCGCGGCATTGGGAGCGTTCAAGAAAATAGGGCGCGACCGATGGCTGAGCCTTCGTCAGCTTGTTCTTGCCCCTGCCCTGTCGAAGGTAGCAGTGGAGTTTTCGGAATCCGCCGAATTCCGAAAGCTTTCTGAGAACGAGCGCTTCGATACGCTCCACAACTACCTGAAGCGGTACAAGTCAAATCAGCCGCGAGAAAGCCGAAGACTCAAGTCCCTGTCCGGGACTGGACTTCGACCGATCGCGCATTGAACATGGTGATGAATTCGAAGGCCAAGAAGGTTGCCATCGAGCTTACGAATGTTGAAGCAAGGCCTTTCAGCGAATGGCTGTCTTCACACATCGGTAGTTTGTACGAGGAATACAAAGGATCGAAAACCGAAACAAACGGAGACTGAACCGCAAAAGAAAAAGGCCCCCGAACGGCGAACCGTGGAAGCCTCTCTCGTCATCTCTAGCAGGATCGAGAATCGCATTTCCCGGAATCACACCAGGCCCGGCTCCATCCGCGAAGCTTCGATGGCTGCGAGTTCATCGTCACCAAGGGCTGCCGAGAGTTCAACCCGGCGATCCCGTTTCGCCAGCCGGAGATAATCCTCATAAGCTATCAACACCGTGCGCGGGCGGCCGTTCTTGGTGATGATCAGCGGCTCACGGACAGCGGCATCCTGATAAGCCCCGAAATTTTTCGACACCGCCGCAGCGGTTACTGTGGATGTCATGGCAAAACTCCTTTGTTCCGTAATATCATCTCAATGCCGAACTGTTGACGGAAAAGCATGCTGCCGACTGAACCAAAGGTCGGCTGGCTCTTCCGATATTCTTATATCTGGCATTGGCAGCATCTCGAAGGACGGGAGGAGGCAGACAAAGACCGTCCGGTGCTTGTCCTGGCGATCGTCGCTACTCTGGAAGACGGAACGCCGGCCGTGAGAGTTTCCCCCGTCACGCATTCGCCGCCATCCGACCCGCAAGACGCCGTTGAAATCCCGGCTGCCACCAAGCGGCGTCTGGGTCTTGACGACGAACGCTCCTGGATTGTTCTGACGGAAAGCAATCGGTTTGTCTGGCCTATCGTACCGTAGATTTGCGAACGCGCTGCGGGCTTTCTCGGACGTCCCGATAGACCCCGGGACGGTGGCCTCATTACAGGCGGTTGGCCTTTTGCCCAGCCCAGACCGCCATTAGTGCTGAAGGCGGTTTCTCCGCTCCAACAGAAGCTCGTGCTCTATAAGCGTCCTCCCCGCCGCGCTGAGTGCGATGCCGTCGCCTTGATCGATCAACCCGAGATGAAGGAGCCTTTGTTCGTTCTCCTTAAGCGCCACGTCTTCAGCTCTGAAAAGATGCAGAAGAGCGCGCCACTCTTCAAAAGAAACGTCCCGTCTGCCTACCATGATTTAGCCTCCTCTAACGCAAAACCGCAATAGCACGGTCGCGTGCGTAATGGTTATCTAAAAGCCACCATCTTGATCCAAAAGCGGGCTGTGACGGGAAGAACGTCATCCACCACACGCCGTTTGGAGCTGAGAGATACCCGTGTCTGTCCTGGACTCGCGCATCGCACGCTCGAATGGCATGGGATCGCCGCCGTTGAACCGATTCATCGCCACGCTGCAGAACAAGGCGCGCAGTCATCCTGTTCCTCTCTCGGCCAGCGCGCCCGATGATCTTTGCTAAGTCTTTTTCAGTGTCCTGGGTCATAGGTTCAGAACTGCCGGCAGGAGAACCTGTTCCGCCATCTGCTGCAAAATCCGGAACTTGCTGGCTGGTTCAATCTGGTTCCGCCAGGAGCGCTCTCACTGCTGCGATCAACTTCTTCTCGTTGTAAGGCTTGTCGAGGACGACATCGAACACGTCTGGATTGGCGCGACCGATGCTTCCCTGTGCTCCACTCGTCAGAATGATCGGAATGTGCGATAGCTCACCGTCTCCGCGCATTGCCTGAGCCAACTCTAGCCCGGTCATCAGCGGCATCATGAAATCTGTAATTACCAGCGAAGGACGCTTTTCGCGCACGAGAGCCAAGGCTGCCTTGCCATGTGATGCCGTGGCGACTTCGTAACCGGCATCTTCCAGCATGATGGCCAGAACGTCAGCGATCAGGAACTCATCCTCGGCGATTACGATCAATGGCATCTGTTGCTGCTCATGCTCTTTCAGCCAGACTTGAATCAATTCGGTGAGGGTGTCGCCACGCCGGTGGCTGCGCCGATCACTGCCTCGAGCGGCGCGGAAACCGCTATCCCACGAGGTCCAAACTCGATCTCCCGAATGACCGGCTCATAGGCGCTATCCCTCACCTTGAGCACCGATATGGTGCGCTTGTACCGCGAGTCGATCTCTACATGGCGCAGCATCACGAGATTATCCAGGAGGCTTGAAATCTCCGGGCCCGGAGCCGCCACAGTCGGGCCGAACAGGTCCCGCAGTTCCCAGGTCGCAATGGTGGTAACGCCGAGCCGACGTATCTCGTTCATCAACGCTGCAAAAAATTCCACGAGCCGCGGCGGGTGGACGGCGGCGCGCTCAAAACCGCCCAAACCATCGATCAGCAGGCGCTTGACGCCGCGCGTCCGGATCGCATCAAGCAGACGGTGCCCGAGCTTGTCGAGCAGGTTCTCGGTCATCGGGTTCCAGATGACTTCCAAGGCGCCGGATTCGAGTGGCGTGTCCAGATCGACGCCTAATGCGCGCGCTTTGGCCCGAAGGCGGGCCGGTGTTTCGTAGAAGCCGAAATGTAATCCAGGTTCTTCCTTGCTTGCCTGGCTTAAGAAGTTGAGTCCCATTGCGGTCTTCCCACAGCCGGAAGGACCGAACATCAGCGTGACCGAGCTGCGAGGAAGGCCGCCACCCATTAATCGATCCAGTCCATTTGTGCCGCTTGAGAGGGGAGGGGGAGGATTATGATCATCCGGAGCAACCGTCGGAGCCACGATTGCTTCCATTCGCGGGTATGCAGTGATGCCGGCCGAGGTAATCTCGAACTGGTGGTACCCGCCGAGAGCGGCACTTCCTCTCGACTTCCTCACCTGAAGGCGCCGTACGGCTCTTACACCGGATAGCTCATCCTTAAGCTCTATGACGCCGTCGACCATGGTGTGTTCGGGGCTATCTTCTGCAATCCGGGTGCTGGTGAGGAAAAGAACGGTGCATCCAACAAACGCGGCCTGGCTCTGGACTTCGGCGACGAAGGTCTTGACGTCGAGCTGCGTGTCGGCCCGATCGCGAGCGCTGAGGAGGCCGTCAAAGACCAGCAGCGTTGCTTCTTTCCTGGCGATTTCCTGGCGGATCAGGCTCACAACAGCGGAAAGGCCTTCATCCCTCAGTGTCTGGAAGACGCTGACATAGGTGATGGAAGTCCCCAGCTGCGCGTTGTCGAAGAACTCCAGCGTTCCGAGCGACTGAAACAGCCGGTCATGGGTCTCGGCGAGAAGGGTGACGTAAAGCACCTTGCCCCCTCGCGAAAGGTTGGCAAAGGCGACCTGGTTGGCGAAGATGGTTTTGCCCGCACCCGGGTGGCCCTGGATGATGTAGGATGCGCCTTCCACAAGGCCGCCTCCAAGAATGGTGTCCAGACCGGATATGCCGGTTGATAGTCTTGGAAGTTCGTTCATCGCGATGGTCGTCCAGGATGTGGGGTTCGGCCGCACCGTAAAACCGTCACGCGATTTTGCAACAGCCGGGCGATACAAAAGCCTTTATTTCTTGGCGTGGGGAGCTAATGTTCCCACGGGAGTAGGGCTCTTTCCATCCAACTTTTCGATAACATCCCAGGGTACGTAACGCCAATGGCAGACAGACATGATAGCGGCGATGGCGACGGAGCCGACGGACGCTTCCGGCCGCCTGATGCTGCCGCAGGAGCGGATAAGCCGGAGCACGACGCGGCCGCCTTCCTGGCCGCTATCATTGAATCCTCCGAGGACGCTATCGTCAGCAAGTCCCTTCAGGGGATCATCACCACCTGGAACAAAGGCGCCGAGCGGCTTTTCGGGTACACCGCCGTAGAAGCTGTCGGAAAGCCGGTTACGATCCTCATTCCTGAGGATCGGCTTGACGAGGAGCCGGCGATCCTCGCACGAATCCATGCCGGGGAGCGGGTCGATCATTTCGAAACGATCAGGCGTCGTAAGGATCGCACCTTACTCGACATTTCGCTGACGATCTCGCCGATTCGCAACGGCGACGGCAGGATTATCGGAGCCTCGAAGATCGCCCGGGATATTTCGGATCGAAAGCGCGCAGCGGAACGCCAGGATCTTCTGCTTCGAGAGATGCATCATCGGGTCAAGAACCTGTTTGCCATCACCGGTAGCATCATCACCCTGGCGGCCCGCACCGCGCAGAGCCCGGGTGAGCTCGCCTCGACAATGAAAGACCGTCTTGTCGCCCTCTCGCAAGCCCACGAGATGACACTGCCGAGCTTCACCGGCGACGAAGCGTTTCAAGAGCGTTCGACGACTCTGTCCCAGCTGTTGTCCAGCCTGCTCTCACCGTTCGGCCAAGGTGAGGAACGACAGTGGCACCTTCACGGAGAAGACGCACCGATCAGCGCCGAACGCGTAACGAGCCTTGCACTGCTCTTTCATGAATATGCGACCAATGCCGTAAAATACGGGTCCCTATCCAATGCGGACGGGCGATTGGACGTGACGGTGGCCGCGCACGGGGAAAGCCTCGAGATCTCGTGGCTTGAAACGGGCGGACGACCTTCTGGTAAAGCCGAACCAACAGATGCGGGATTTGGTACGAGACTGGAACAGATGATCGTCCGCACCCTCAATGGAGAAGTTTCAAGAGAGTGGCAGCCGCAGGGCCTCCTGATCAAAATGTCAGTGCCTCGCCGCGTTTTCGATCCGCCAGCTCAGGCTTAGGCCTGCGCAGATTGGATTGGCAAAGTCGTGGTAGTGCCGATAATAGGCGTTAGGGCGCCTCCGCCAAAATGCTGCGACGCACAATATTCACTTGAATCTTTGTGCGACGCAGTTTATGTTGTTGTTACTAGGCCGCCCACCTCCTCCCAGGCCGCCCTGTGCGACTGGCAGCACTCCTCCTCCCAAGTTGTCCGTCATAATCGAAGCCCGGTGCACCTCCTCCCGCACCGGACTTTTTCGTTGCGTTGGGAGGATGCTCGAATTCGATTGTTATCGAGCGCAAAATATTGGGAGGGGAGGGGCCGCTGTTTCTAAAGTCCTGCGGCCTTCGTCAGGTTGACCTTAATCCTTTCACGCCGCCGCTGATACCGGCGGGTCATCTCTGCCGACGCATGACCCAGCTGCTTTTGCACATAGCGCTCATCGACTTCGGCAGAGGAGGCGAGCCCCGCCCGCAATGAATGGCCGGAGAATTTGGTGGCCCGCTCGATCTCGCTGAGATCGCCGCGAATGCCAGCGGCCGTCGCGGCACGCTTCACCAGTCGCGCCACTTCCTTGTCGTTCAGCCGTTCCGGCCCAACCGCTTTCCCTTGTCCCGTGACGCGACGGAAGAGGGGACCGTGGGCTAGCTTGGCGAACCTGATCCAGGTCTCGACAGCCGAGACCGGGCAGGTGGCGTCCGACGATCCTCGGCCAATCTCGACCTCGCGCCAACCGGTCTTGCCACGGAGCGTCAGCAGCATCCCTTTGTCCATGACCTCAATCCAGCCGCGGCCGTCTTCGGTCTGATGCGCCTCGAGATCGAGGCCGACGATCTCGGATCGCCGAAGTCCGCCGGCGTAGCCGATCAGCAGCATGGCCCGGTCGCGCATGCCGCGCAGGCTGCCGCGATCAAGGGTCTCGAGCATGGCAATAATGTCGCTGGCCATGACCGCTTCTTTTTGAAGCGGCGGACGGGCATGACTGTTGCGGATACCAGCCATCACTGTAGCGATGTGCCGGTCCTTGCGATCAAGCGTGAGACCGCGTTGCGCGTAGCTCCACGATAAAGACGACAGGCGACGCTCAATCGTCGAAACTGAATTTGCTTTCATACCGCGCTCGGCCGTGCCGGAAGCGCATGCTGTGATGTAAAGGCCAATTGACTGCGGATGTGGGAGGAGGGGGGAAAGATTGGAGCGCCGGCACCAGGCGGAAAAATGTTTCCAGTCGGAAGCATAGGCTTTTCGGGTATTGATGGAACTAGCCGCCTCGATGTAACCGCGAGCGCGATCGGTAAGATCCTGCAGATGGCGCGGCAGGCTGGAACCCGTCGGGGCAGGGGAGGGGGCGGGCTGATTCAGGCCTTCATCCATTGTGGTTTCGTCGATCGTCATCATGCCGCCTTGACGTCTGTGTGTTTGAAGTCTTCTCCGATGAAGAGCAGGGCGGCATCTGCGCGTTTGGCCAAGGCGTAGGAAAAGCAATCCGCGAAATTCAATGCGGCAGGATGGCGACCTTTACCGTAGACGAGCCAAGCCTGGGTTGCCAGATCGACCAACTCGGCATCGACCGGAATGATCTCGGCTCCGATCTTCGTGAGCCAAAGATCGATCTCGGCTAGGACATGCTCGCCGCGTCGGCTGACCATGACCATACGCGCTTCAAATACGCATGTCGCCGGGATCAGTCTGATCGGATCGGCGACAAGCGCACACTCCAGTCGTTCTGCCTGCGGCTCGTCGCGCAAGATTGCGACGATGGCCGACGTATCGATGACCATCAGTTCGGAATTCCGTGTTCATCAAAACCGACGATGTCTTCGTCACTGCGCTTCTCCAGTTCCGGGAGCCGCGCTATCCTCTTGCGGACGGCACGTAGATCAACAAGCAAGCGGTCCTTCGGGATCTCACTATGGCCAAGACGGTGAAGGCGCTCGGTTAGGGCCTGGTGTATAGCTGCGGTCTTGCTGATCCCTTGGCGTCGAGCGAGCTCATCGACCAGCGCTACCGTTGCTGGATTTTTAATATTGAGCGACACGACAACCTCCAGAAATCTACCTTTTCATGACTTTCTACCACATTTACTTGCGCTCGTCAAATACGTCCGATAATGCAAGATTATCGGACGTATTTATTTCTCGACAGGCGCGGCGGTTTTGGCCGTTATTGGTTGCCAAAAGCGCCGTTCTCGACTAGCTTGCATTATGGCCGCTCGACCGCGAACCCTGCCTGATCCCCCGCCAATCTTCCCGCCCGTGCCTGACTGGGCACGGACAGCGGGGGCGCGTCAAACCGCTGGAGACGCGGACCTTTTCGCTGGCGCAACACTCGCAGGCATTCATCCGATCGCCCGCAGCGACCACCCCCTTGGCCAACTCTGGCGGCAGCGCCTAGCGTTGATCTCGGCCGAAGCCGTCGTCCGGTTGCAGGGCCGCACCGAAGATGCGGCAGCGCTGCGCGATCATCTCTACCTGACTCGGCCCGGTGATGACCCTGGCCCGGCCGGGCGGCTGCTGCAAGCCTGGCGGGCACTGGCCAGGGGACCGTCGCTCGGGCCGGCATCGCTCAACGCCGAATGGCCGGTGATCTTCGCAGATCTGTTGTCAGTCACCATCGACGAACCGGCGCAGCAGGCGATCAATACAGCACTGACGGCGAGCGTGGGAACCAGGAACCCGATCGAGGCGGCGAGCGCAGCGGCCGCGGCCAGTTTGCAGCTGCGTCCCGATGGCCGCCCGCTTGCGCTCTGGCTTGCCGATGCGGTGCTGGCCCGGCGTCTGAACTGGCCGGTCCCGGTGCCACTCTTTGCCGCGCATCTGAAGCGGGACGACTTGCGCCTCGCCGCTGGTCCGCGTGCCGATCCCCAACGGTGGCGCACCGCCTGCGCCTTTGCTTATGGGCGAGGGGCGATAGTGGCATTTGATCTGTACGCCGATCTGGCGCGGCGTGCGACCCGGCTACTCGCATTGGCGCCGCAATTGCGCAGCAAGGACGCCGACGCCATGGTGGCGATTTTGATCAGCGAGGATGCGCAACCCGCGCAGACCGGCAGGACGGTGAGCGACCGCTCCAGCCGGCGGCTGTTCGAGCGGCTGGTGGCGCTCGGTGGCGTGCGTGAACTGACGGGCCGCCCAACGTTTCGCCTGTACGGACTTTAGGCGATGGGACGGCGGCCGCGTCCGAGAGAGGAACTTGATACGGAGCTTACCGATCTGCCGCCGGAGCTGCGCTGGCGCGAATGGATGGGCCGGGTAGAAGCGCTGATTTTCGCGTCCACTGAACCGGTGCCCCGCGAGACGCTGGCCGGGCTGGTGGGACGGGACTGCAGCATCGATCTGCTGATCGACGACATTCGCGACGAGCTGCGCGACCGGCCCTACGAGCTCGTCTCGGTTGCCGGCGGCTGGCAACACCGCACGAGGCCTCGGTTCGCAGACGCGATCCGCAGCGTCACTGGATCGGAACAGCAGACGCGGGCCTTATCGCAGGCAGATCTGCTGGTGCTGGCGATCGTCGCCTATCATCAGCCGATCACCCGTGGGGAGATCTCGAAGATCACCGGCAAGGAGGTCAGCCGCGATACGATTGCCCATCTCCGTTCGCTGGAGCTTGTTTCCTCCGGTCCCCGCAGTCCGCAGCCGGGCGCGCCCTATACGCGGGTGACCACCAAGACCTTCCTGTCACAGTTCGGGATGGAGAGCCTGCGCGACCTGCCGGACATGGGGGCGCTGGAGGACGCGGGTCTGCTTAGCAAGATGAAACTGCTTACATCCGACTTTCCGATCGCAATCGCGGACGAACCGGACGAAGACGAAGGTGAGGTCGATCCGCTGTCAGACCCGTCGGATTGACGAGGGCACGTGCCGCGGGACGCTCCCTCGGCCCAGCCATTCGAATTGGGCGGCCAATCCTTCTTACGGTGAACTTTAAGCTCGCTTTGCCTATGCGATAGACCGCTCAGGTCTCGCATCCACGAGATGCTTCGCCCGCGCATAGCCTGCAATGTCGTTGAGGTAAATGGCCGCTCCGACGGCGGAGAGAATGCCTCCGGCGAGCAATGCCAGTCCTGTAGCTATCTGGCCGGCCTCCTGAAACCGCAAGGCAATAAGGCCAATTCCTGCCGCGAGGCTCAGGACTGAGAACAAGGCTGTGTTGACAAAAAGAGCAATGGTGAGGCGCCATTCCCAGCGATGCCACTTGCTCCTCAGTCGGAACCAGGTTTTGTCCCATACCACGTGGTGGCACCCGTCTTTATACAACTCAGAAACGCCAACTGGATCATCGGGGTGGGACATCAGCGCATCGATAATGTTGGCTGATGGCCTGACAGCATAATGCTCATAAAAACGGATCTGCTTCTCCGCAGGTGACATCTGGTCGAATCCGCTGTGAAGCTCTACCGCGGCATCGGTCCGATCTCTCCGGCTCACATGCCGGCGGGAAATCACCCTTGACGCAATACCTATCCCCACCAGTAACAGGCCAATGCATTCCACCAGCCCGAATGTCGCGACCGCAACGGGTTTTAACTCTGGACGATAAATTGAGGCCACCTCGGCAATACTGGTAACCAGGTTTTTGCCCAGAAGTCCCATACCACCAATGAGCAGGATAGAGATGAACTTGTCCCGTGTTATCCAAGTGACAAGCCTGTCGACGACCCCGTAAGCCGCTGTCTCGAGATTTGCCGGTGCCATTTATCGTCGCCTTTTGGTTTTGACGTAGTCTGCGCTTTTGCTGCCTAAACGACGCCGCTTAATAAACCTGTCGCGTCCGCGCATGGGAGATTTGCTTCTAGTTAGATTGCCGCGGAAGCCGCAAATCACTTCGGCCACGGAGGGACATAAGCAGGTCTCTGTTCAGCCTTTGAAGGTAGATATTCACGTTGCGACCCCGGCAATGAAAGCGGACGGCGGATCCTGGTGAATCTCGCTCGATCTCGACAGAAGAGTCCCGCTCTGGCCATTGCCCACATGCATACATAGCGGCGCGAGTGGTTCACCGGGCAGATGTCTCAGTTGTCGAAGCTTTATTGTGACAGCTGGTTGTTGTATAGAAAACAGTCACGTTAGGCTTTTAAGCTGTAGACTTGCCTGTCGGGTCGTTCTTGATCTGACAGATAGCTCGTAGCGTCGCGTTCGAGAGATGAGAGTCTCCGACAGCCGTTTATTACAGTTAACTCCGAATCAGCTCGAACAAGAAAATCATTTTTCGCAAAGCCGCCGCTCGCCGGAATAGGGTTGATAAGTGCAGTCGGAGGGGCGGAATGAACGGTAGCTACGAGAGCATGCAGTGATGTTGCAAGATCGGGCGGAACTATGGTCAGTAGTCTCTCCTCCCGACGCGGCAACATCTGGCGCCGGCTCGGCCAGTGCCTCTTTCATGAAATCTCGCCAAATTCGCGCCGGAAGTGCACCTTCCGTAACCCCGTTCATCGGAGCATCGTCGTCATTGCCAACCCAGACGCCCGCCACGAGGGGTTCAGTGAAGCCGATGAACCAGGCGTCGCGGTTGTTCTGGCTGGTGCCGGTTTTTCCGGCCGCAAATGTGCCTAGATCGGCGCCGCGCCCAGTACCGCGCTCCACGACGAGTTGCAGCAGGCCAAGAAGATCTGATTGATACATAGAAAGGTCGGTAGCGGGCCTCGTTTGGGGACCAACACGAAATGTATTCGGTTGCCCCGCCGCCTGAAATCGATCATGCCCCAAGGCTTCACCGGCGCCCTGCCGAGATGGACAGATGCATAGGCCGCGGTGAGATCGAGGAGGTTTACTTCGGAGGTGCCGAGCGCCAAAGATGGGGTATTGGCAAGTGCCGCCTCGATCCCGAGTTCACGCGCGGCGGCAATCACGTTGTCCAGCCCGATTTCCTGGGCAAGAGCCACCGTCGCGGCATTCAGCGACCGCGCGAAGGCTTCGGCGAGAGTCACCCAGCCACGATAGCCGCCGCCGGAGTTTTCCGGCGACCAGCCATTGATATCGATCGGCGCATCCAAAACCCGGTCTGACAAGGTCAGACCGCTCTTCAGTGCCGCATAAAAAACGAACAGCTTGAAGGTGGAGCCAGGCTGACGCATTGCAGTGACAGCTCGATTGAACTGGCTCGCTTTAAAGTCACGTCCCCCGACCATCGCGACCACTGCTCCTTCGGGCGTCATCGCCACCAACGCTGCCTGCGACGCTCCGGCCACTTTCCCCTGGCCGGTGAGAGCCTCACTCACGACCCTTTCGGCGATCGCTTGCAGTCGAGGGATCAACGTGGTGCGGACAGTGGTTGATCCCGGCGAGGAGCCGGCAACGTCTCTCGCCTGCGGTGAGATCCAGTCGGCAAACCAGCTTCCCGAGCGAGGCGTAGGCGTCGTTGGTTGAAGTTTCGCAAAGCTTGCCTTTGCGGTCTCCGCTTCCAGGGCCGTGATCTTGCTGTTTGCGACCATGGCATCGAGCACCACGGTGGTACGCTGCCGGGCTCCCTCAGCGTTGCTGATCGGGTTCCACTGGCTCGGGGCGCGCAACAGCCCAGCCAACATGGCCGCTTCAGGCAAATTCAGTTCGCTGATTTCCTTGTTGAAATAGATCCGCGCGGCCGCCGGCATCCCGGTCGCACCGGCACCCAGATAGGCGCTGTTGAGGTAGCGGGTGAGAATTTCCTGCTTGCCGAGCTGCCATTCCAGCCAAAACGCGATGACCAACTCCTGGATCTTTCGCTTTAATGTCCGGTCGCTATCGAGATACTGCAGCTTGATCAGTTGTTGCGTGATCGTGCTGCCGCCCTGCACCACCGATCCCGCCTGGATGTTTCGAAGGAGCGCCCTGGTAATGCCTTGAAGGTCGCTGCCTAAGTGATCCATGAAGCGTCGGTCTTCGATGGAAAGTACGGCCTCGAAGAGGTGAGGGGGGAATTGGTCGAAGCTGGCATAGGGGCCCTGATACGGCCCTTGGCGTACGAGCGGCGCGCCATTTGCTGATTCCAAAACGACAAAAGGCTTCAAAGAGCCGGCAGCGATTTCCCGCCACGGCACGTCTTTTAAAGCCCATATGAACACGGCTAAAACCGCTACCGCGCTGGTGAGTGCGACCAGCGCCAGCACGCCTCGGATAGAGCGCAACGCGGGCAACCGGCTCGGCCTCGCTCGCCGGATCAATCCGTGGAACAATGCCGTCGCTGCCGTACACAGCCTTCCGCCCCTGTGGTCCGGCAAAAGTTCTGTCTTCTGTTGATTGTGCGCACCTGCAGCTTTGCGAAGGTATTTCGCCCTGACGGCACCCAGGAGGGATTTGCCCCTGGCCAATATACGGGTGGCGGCACTGGCAATATCTTGTCCAAGGGCGACAATTAGGGCCGAGAGCGCTTTCTGGCTTTGTGAAAAGCCCGGCCCGCGACCTGACCCTTCCTCTAAGGGGGCCTCCGCGTTCGGGCGAGCAGAACCACGAGCGTCGTGATGATCAGGTCCGTTGAAGTTCTCTTGAGAAATGGGCGGCCGTCCGGTTCAGTATCCTCGGCAAAACATAGCGCTTTGATGATCCCGGAAAAGACGCGACGTGCAATTTCGTCAGCAGACTTTGCGGCCGCAACGCCGGGCAACCGGGTTCCCAGTCTCCCGCGCGATGACGAGGGCGATCCGTTCCTGGCGCTTCATCGCGAAGTTAATCGCCTGTTCGATGACGTAATCCGCAGCTTCCGTAGCTTTCTATCATCCTTCGGAAACGGCTCCCCTTCAGGATTGGCTGGCCGAGTCGCGATTTGCGACACCGACCAGGAGATCAAGGTGACTTCCGAAGTGCCTGGCCTTGAAGAGAAGGACATAGAGGTCCTGCTTACCGACGGCGCGCTGACGCTGAAGGGTGAAAAGCGCGCCGAGAGCGAGGACAAGGATCGCCAGTTTTCCGAGCGCTATTACGGCCGCTTCGAGCGCCGCATCCCGCTCGACGACGAGGACAAGGAAGATCAAGTCGATGCCCGCGTCAAGATCGCCGTGCTGACAGTGACCTTGCCAAAGTCCGAGAAGGCGCAGTCGCAGGTCAAGCGCATCGCAATCAAGAGCTGATTGACCCGATCTACTCGGCGGCCGGCCTTTGGCGGCTGCCAGTATCCTTCGCCCACAGGGACGGATGAACGATGGAGACTTCAAGAAAGACGCACCACGAAATCGTAACGCCGACGCCCGCTTTCCGCGCTTCAAACGACCCGGATGTTGGAAAACCACACCTGACGGTAGTTTGAAAGAGTTCGCATCGGATTTTTCACAGTTGAGGCAACGGGCCGAGCGAAACTCGGTCCTCGAAAATGGAATAGGTTGCGTTGCTGTGTTGTCTGGCGGATCGGCGGCCAGAAGAGCCACCTGGAGTTTCACCGGGTCCTTGTGGATGACACTAAGTAGCTCACGCAGTCCAATTTTGCAGTTATGTCTCGCTTTTCACCCCTCCGCCAGAAAACATAGGACGCGGCGTTAAGGTGCGGGTGTGACACCGGTTACCACGCACACACGGATGTTTTTGGTTCATCTGTTGGGCGGGCTGAAATTCGGTGCATACCTCACCACGCGGTTCCGCCCCAATTTCTTTGCGAGATATAGCGCCTCGTCCGCTTGTCGTTGAAGTTGCTCTGCCGATATAGGTTCGTCGTTTGGTCCGGCGTCGGCCACTCCAATGCTGACTGTGACATAGGGCCCGATTGTTGATCGAGGGTTCGGTAACGATGCAGCTTCCACACGGGTGCGAATTCTTTCTGCGATTGTCGTAGCTTTCTGCTCATCTAAACCCGGCAAAAGTACGATAAACTCCTCTCCACCGTACCGTGCCACCTGATCGCGATCATCCCGTAAGCTGCTCTGGATGATGCCAGCAACCTTCACCAAGCAACGGTCGCCTTCCGCATGCCCAAGGCTGTCGTTCAGCAGCTTGAAATGATCAATATCGCACATGAGAATCGCGGCTCCTTTCACGAGTATCGCCTCGTCGTTCCAAATGCGGTTGAGAGTTTCCATCATCCAGCGGCGGTTGGCGATGCCGGTGAGAGGATCAGTTCTGGCCAGCAGCTCCAGGCGGGAATTGGCATCCGTCAAATCGGCCAAACGGGTCCGGTCCCGCAACTCGAGCAGGAAAGTCTTGTGGGCGAGGATCGTTGCGGTGCGGCGGGCCACAACTGTCGCAACTACGCCGCTGGCGAAAAAGAGCGCTCCTGCCAGAGCGCTTCCCGTCGGGACGGTCGGGTTTTGCAGTTGCAATACAAGATAAAATCCAAGGGCAAAGGCGGCAATCGTGATCGACCATTCGAGCGGAATGGGAAATATGATGATCGCCGTGACGGCGACAAACAGCATGATTGTCAGGTGCCGCTCATAAAATTCTCCGCCAGCATTCACACCCACCAAAGCGACTGAGAGCAGGATGAGGAAGAGTCCCAGCTGAATCGCCAAACCCTGCACCCATAAGGAGCGGGGTTTTGAAAACACAGCTGCAGTGATGAGAGCAGCAGGTGGAAGGATCGCCGCCGGGGCAAGCATCGCCAGAACTATTTCGGTCGGCAGCAACAGAGCGTTCACGACCAAGGTCAGGACGTCGAGAACGACGACCCAAACCATCCAGGCGCGAATGATCTTGGCGGTCTGGGCCCAGGAGCGCTCGCGAAAGAGGCGAGAAATCTCCCCGCTGAAGCGAATGTCGCGGGTGCGTCCGGCTAGAAGGCGATCCACCTCATTGACGACCGTGGGTGGCAGTCTCTGAAGATGTTTCCGTCCAGATGTTCTCGCCCGTTCTGACGGAGTCGCTACGTGGTTGGCGTCCATTCTATTGATTTAGGAGGGGGCGGATCGGAGGCAAGAACGCAAACGTGCCGTGATGGAAGATCTGCAATTTTCTCCTAAGAAATCAATCAGCATCGCGGCGATCGTATAGGGCCAGTTCCCGCGTTGGCCCGAAGCCGATCCGGCTCTTGTATTCACTGGCACCCACTCTACAATTACGTGTATGAACGCAGGTTGCAACAGGTTGAGTTATGGTTGATTTGCTGCGCATTCTGGAAAACATGCAGCAAGGCGTGATACTCCTGGATGCAGATTTACGGATCGTGATATTCACCAGCCGGGCGGGTGAGTTACTGCAGGCGCCAGAGGACGTAATCGAGGTCGGCCTCAGCGCGAAGGAACTGGCTGAACAAATTCCGGTCCTTGCGACGGCTCCGCTGTCGGACGCCCTTCACGAGAGCTGGCTAACGCATGTGCAAACTCGTTCCGAGGTCTCAAGCCACGACATATCGGCAGACGGCAGAGTAATCTTGCTTACCACTACTCCCATGGCAGAGGGAGGGTGGATGATAACTTGTGATGACATATCTGCACTGGCTAATATCAAAAAAGATCTCGCCGATCAAAACAGCCGTTTCGATGCAGCCTTGGCCAACATGCCACATGGGTTGTGTATGTTCGATGCGGAAAAAAAGCTCCTGCTGTGTAACGCCGCCTATGCACGTCTGTACGATCTGCCTCAGTCGTTAACGCGTCCCGGAACACCGCTTGACCAAATCCTCGAATATCGCCGGACAGCCGGAAACGAACCTGCGCAGCGGGAGGCCTATTTCGATGTTGTCGTCGCCGCAGCAATAAAGGGTTCCGCTGCCAGCCAATGCGTGGATCTGGTAGATGGCCGGGTAATTAAAATCACCCACAATCCAATGGAAAACGGTGGTTATGTCGCGACGCACGAAGATGTCACCGATTCCGTGCGTGCCGAGGAGCAAATAAGACATATGGCGGGGCACGATCCGATGACCGGCTTGCCCAATCGGATGCTTTTGCGGGAAAAACTCGACCACCAACTCAGCCTCAGCGCCGACGGAAAACGTTGTGCGGTGCTCTGTTTGGATCTGGATCACTTCAAGGACGTCAATGATACTTTAGGACACGCCGCTGGCGATCTACTGCTTAAGGCGGTCACGGATCGCATTAAGAGCGGGCTGACCGACGACGACACCATCGCCCGGTTGGGAGGTGATGAATTCATCGTGCTCCGAGAAGACGTTCAGGACAAAGAAGGTGTTTCGTATCTTGCGCGGAGGCTGGTCGATTCCCTCGGCGAGACGTTCAACATCGAGGGGCAAGCTGTTCATATCGGCGTTAGCATAGGCATCGCAATTGCGCCTGACGACGGCGACACCGCGGATGGCGTCTTGCGAAACGCTGACACGGCACTCTACAAAGCGAAAACTAGCGGCCGAGGCACTTACTGTTTTTTTGAGCCCGCGATGGATATCGGAATCCAGCATCGGCGCAGGCTTGAAACGGATCTTCGTCAGGCCATTACAAGCCAACAGTTCGAACTCTATTACCAGCCGCAGGTGAATGCCGCGACCGAAGAGGTCGTCGGCTTCGAGGCACTGGTGCGATGGCATCATCCGGAGAGAGGTTTGGTTTCACCCGCGGAGTTTATTTCTTTGGCGGAGGAAACTGGTCTGATCGTACCATTGGGGGAATGGGTTTTGCGGCAGGCATGCAAGGACGCCGCAAGCTGGCCGGGGAACATAAAGGTGGCGGTAAATCTTTCACCACTCCAGTTTAGAAGTCCGATGCTTGTTCACGCAGTGGTTTCCGCCCTTGGTGACTCCGGTCTCGCTGCATGTCAGCTCGAATTGGAAATTACCGAATCTGTTCTTCTCACAGACAGTGAGACTGCCTTGGCGACCTTGCACCACATCAAGGGGCTAGGCGTGCGGATCGCGATGGATGACTTCGGGACCGGATATTCATCCTTAAGCTATCTGAGGCTCTTCCCGTTCGATAAAATCAAAATCGATCAGTCATTCATCAGGGAGCTCGGGACTTCCAAGGATTGTGCTGCCATTGTGAAAGCGGTGGTCGATCTCGGATATAGTCTTGGCATCGCAACCACCGCGGAGGGTGTCGAAACGAGTGACCAGCTCGATCGAGTAAGGCAGCATGGCTGTACCGAGATTCAAGGCTACTTGTTCGGGAGGCCTCTTCCGGTCAGCCATGTTTCCGAACTCCTCGATAACCACTCGGCAGCAAGTGTCAGTGAAGACGACTAAAATCCTAAGGAGCGGCGGTCGCTCTACGATGGCGGCTGCTTCCGTTTTCCCAGCGTGCCGTAAAATTTTCCGTGGGCGAAGCTGGCGGATAGGCCGGAAAAGGCCGGTCTCGACATGAGGTGCATCAAACCATCAGAAGAAGCGCCCTCGCGAGACACCCGAGCAGGTGAGAGATCAGCGGCCCTCCAAGGGCTTCGGATGTTCAACCTAGGGGACCGATATCGTGCGATCGCCTGCACCGCAAGCCAGTGGTTTCGCAGCAGCGGAAACAACCCAGTATCCTTCTTTTCAAGGGTGATACCCAGAACTTTGACCATTGGACCGGGTGACCAATTCACTTGCGCTCGCATCCCTGCAGATAGCGCGCTAACATCCCGTTAACCACAGAATTTGAGGAGGAACCTCGTTAAATGGAAAACCACAGCCGTCGTGAGCGACGACATACGCACTACAAACGATGGGCTCCGGCAGCTACCACTCCTCTTTCGACACAGATCACGGAGTCGACCGGGTCGACAGTTCACATCCGTTCAACGCGAAGCAATCCCACTTCGTTCGCCGCAATGACATCAATGCATGATGTTCGCCAGAAATCGTTTTGCGCTTCGTGTTCCGGAGCGTGAAAAAACCTTCAGGCGCGTTGACCTCGATGACTTTGCCGCCTTCCATGAACACGACACGGTCGGCATCCTTGCGCGCAAAGGCCAGTGGGGGGTCAGATCATTCACAACAGGCGCAGAGACCATGAATCTCGATAGTGCTGGATCGAACCTTGAAGCCGCTGCTCCGGGCTTGCCTGGCAAGCGCGTCCTCGATTTCCGTATTGTGGAATTCACTGACCTTGCCGCAGGACTCGCAGATTTCGAAGGCGGTGATCCGTGGGTGGATTTGGCCATGCTTTGAGTGACAGCAGACGACGAAGGCGTTTTTGCTCTCAAGCCGGTGGATGCGTCCGGCCTTCAGCAGTTTTTCCAGCGCGCGGTAAACCTGCAGCGGAGCCCGTAGACCCTCATCCCGCAGACGATCAAGAATGCTATAGGCGCTGAGCGGCAGCTCGGACGATCGCAGCACAAATAGAACGAGGCTCTGGTTTTTCGTCGGTTTCAGACCGCAGGAATGGGCTGCATGCAACATGATCATCTCCGGAAAAGCCTGTGGGCGCGAGGGCCCGAAACTGCGGCACAGTTCCGGGCCAAAGCTCCCGCCGATCAGTGCGAAGCACCCGAGCCGCCGACAGCAACGATCGAGAAGGGCTGGCCTTCGACAGCTATGGTGCGTGTTTCCTTCAGCGTCTCGGCATCGACGACACGAACGAGGGAGTGGCGCGGATCGGTGATCGCGATCTGGCCGTCGGCGACAGCAAGGCGCGGTCGTGGATCGCGCCAATGGCCATCCTTGCTGTAAGGCTCGGTGACCTTGGCCTTGTTGACGATCTCGCCCTTGATGACATCGAGCACATGCAAGTCGCCGTCTTCGGTCAGGATATAGGCGTTTCGCGGCTGTACCGGATCGAGCTGGAAATCCACGCGGCGCGTCGGCAGTTCGATGAGCTTGTAGGGTTGTTCGGCATCCGCGTCGATCAACACCAGCTTGTCGTCGCCATAATTGCCGAGGAAGAATTGCATCGCCTTCCCACCCAGGAGCGTGCCGGTGTAGGCCTTCGGGAAATCGGCGGGATAGGGCAGCATCTCCAGTTTCGGCCCGTCGATTCCGCCCGGGCGGGCGATGAGGACACCTTCCTTGCAGCCAAAGGCGACAAGACGGGCCGAGGTCGCTTCGCCGTGAAGGTCGGTGCATTTCGCCACATCGCCGACCTGCTTGTTGTTCTCATCGACAACCCGAAGGCCGATGCGGGGCGGCAGGGCATCCGGCCTTGTTTCAACTTCCGTGTTCGGCACGGACACCAGCACGTAGCGGCCCATCGTCACCGCCACCCCGTGATGAGGCTTGATCGTATCGACAATCCGCTTCTCGACTTTTCCGTCGAGAAGCGCGGCTTCGTCGACGATCTCTGCCTTGTCGGTGCGATCGTAGAACAGGACAACATGATCATCATGCGGCACGACGTGGCCGGGGCGCTTGCCTTCGAATGTCACCGGCAAAAGTGCCGGCTCGGAAACTTCGAGATCGCGGTGTTCTCCATGGTCGGAAAAATTGATGCCGGTCTTGATAACGTGAATGACATCCGCTTCTGTCTGGCCGGCAAACACCGTCTGACCGGACGCACTCGCCGTCAGCGACGCATATCCCTTGACGTCGTAACGGCCGAGTTCCTTGCCGTTTTCGAAGTCGATGACGCGCACGACCGGGTTCGTATGGTCGGCAACAAACAGACGCCAAGCTTCTTTGGTCTCATGATCTTCGTCGGCAAAGGCGCCGGATGCGGCGAACACCAGGCTCGCTACGGCGGCCAGCAAGCGGTTTCGGGTGAGAGACAGTCCCATTGGATTCCTTCCTTGTGTTAAACTTTTTTCGCGTTCGGCGCGCGCGGCTATTCGGCGGCCTGTCGAACCGCACGGCATGTGGCAAAGCCGTCGGTGATGATGTCCCTGGGCAAGTCGCGGCCGATGAAGACCAATCGGGTAACCCGGTCCTCATTTTCTTTCCACGGGCGCTGGTGATTGCCTTCCAGCAGCATGTGCACGGCCTGGACAACGAAGCGGTCGTCGTCTCCGGCAAACGAGATGATCCCCTTCATTCGCAGCATATCCATGCCGAATGCCTGGACCGTCGACTGCAGCCAGTTGAGGAACTTGCCCGGATCCATGGGTTCCCGCTCCACCAGTGAGAAACTGGTGACATGATCGTCATGCTCGTGCTCGTGTTCGTCGTCGAGAAAGCCGGGCTCGACCTCCAGAATGCGGTCGAGATCAAACGCCTTGCGATCCAGAAGGCTGGCAATATCGGTGTCGCAGCGGGTCGATCTGATGATGCTGGCTGTGGGATTGATCCGCTGGATGCGCTGCTCAACGGCAGCGATATCATCGTCACTGACGAGGTCGGTCTTGTTGAGGATAATCGTATTGGCAAAGGCTAGCTGTTCCTGCGCCTCATGAGCTCCGTCGATTTCTCCCAGAAGATGCTTGGCGTCGACGACAGTGATGATCGAATCCAGCCGTGTTTTCGACCTGACGTCCTCGTCGACGAAGAAGGTCTGAGCCACCGGCGCCGGATCAGCAAGGCCGGTTGTCTCGATGAGGATGCCGTCGAAACGGCCGGGGCGGCGCATCAGCCCCTCGATGATCCGGATCAAATCGCCGCGCACCGTGCAGCAGATGCAGCCGTTGTTCATCTCGAACACGTCCTCATCCGACTCAACGATAAGGTCGTTGTCGATGCCGACCTCGCCGAACTCGTTGACGATCACGGCGAACTTCTTGCCGTGCGGCTCGGCCAGGATCCGGTTGAGAAGTGTGGTTTTGCCGGCACCTAGATAGCCGGTGAGAACGGTCACCCGGATGTGGCTCAGGCTTTTGCTTCGTCACGGGTTCTCTCCATAGCAAGGTACGCTACTCAATAAGTTCGTATGTTATACCATTACATTTCGGTTGACGAACGTAATAACATTACCTAAGCAGTCGCTGTCAATCCCCGAGGACGCGATGAGCGATATTTGTCTTGAGTTTCAAAATTTCACGCTTGGCTATCAAGGCCATGCGGCTGTGCATCATCTGAGCGGGAACGTTCGGCGTGGTTCCCTGACGGCGATCGCGGGAGCGAACGGATCTGGCAAATCGACGCTGCTCAAGGGGATCGCCGGTATCCTGAAGCCGATCAGCGGCACCTGCTCGTCGCGCTTCAACAGACTGGCCTACCTGCCGCAGCAGTCCGAACTCGACAGAACCTTTCCGGCGCGCGTGATCGACCTTGTGTCGCTGGGCTTCTGGCAGCGGCGAGGTCTGCTCGGACGGGTGACGCCTGAGGACCTGACTGACCTCGAGAATTGCCTTGAAGCCGTTGGCCTTGCAGGCTTCGAGAAGCGGCCGCTCGATAGCCTCTCCGGTGGACAGATGCAACGTGCCCTGTTTGCCCGCACCATGCTGCAGGACGCCGATCTGATCCTGTTGGACGAGCCGTTCAACGCCGTCGATGCTCGAACGATTTCTGATCTCGTGACGCTTGTCAAAAGCTGGGTTGCCGAGGGCCGCACCGCGCTTTGTGTGCTGCACGATCACGCGCTTGTGCGCGAACACTTTCCCCAAACGCTGCTGCTGGCTCGTAAGCCCGTGAGCTGGGGACCGACCGTCGATGTCATGTCCTCTGATAATCTCACGCGGGCGAGGGATTTCCAGGAAGCCTGGGACGAGCGGTCTGGCTGGTGCGAAGAACGACTGCCGACCGAGGGTCACGGGCACCAACACGGGATCTCCGGCCCACTTGAAAAGAAGGTGGCCGCGCGTGTTTGAGTACCTGTTCGGACCCTTCCTGCAATATGGCTTCATGCAGCGCGCGCTGTTTGGCTCGCTGATCCTCTCCATCTCCTGCGCACCGGTCGGCGTATTTCTCATGCTGCGGCGCATGAGCCTGACGGGAGACGCTATGTCTCACGCGATCCTTCCAGGTGCCGCACTCGGCTTCCTGTTCTTCGGCCTTGAGATCATCCCGATGACGGTTGGCGGTCTCGCGGTCGGCCTGCTGGTGGCACTTGGCTCCGGACTGGTCTCACGGTTCACGGTGCAAAAGGAGGATGCCTCAATGGCGGCCTTCTATCTAATCTCGCTGGCCATCGGCGTGCTCATCGTATCGTGGAAGGGGTCGAGCGTTGATCTGATGCATGTCCTGTTTGGCTCGGTCCTAGCGCTCAATGATGCGGCCCTGGGCCTCATCGTCGGGATTGCCGTGACCACATACATTGTCCTTCTTTTTTTCTGGCGAGGACTGGTGGCCGAATGCCTCGATCCGCTCTTCCTGCGCTCGGTGAGCAGGATCGGCGGGCCGGTGCATCTGCTGTTCCTCGTGCTCGTCGTTCTCAATCTGGTCGGCGGCTTCCAGGCGCTTGGCACGCTTCTGTCCGTGGGATTGATGATGCTGCCGGCAGTCGCGGCGCGCTTCTGGTCTAATGACGTTCGCAGCCTGTGCCTGATCGCGGTCGTGATTGCAATTGCGTCTTCGGTTTGCGGTCTTCTCCTTTCCTATCACGCATCGATGCCCTCCGGCCCGGCAATCATTTTCATCGCCGGCGCCTTCTACCTGTTTTCCGCACTGGTGGGCCGCCGGGGAGTGCTTGCCAGCCTCGTCGTCTCCGGCCGCCACAAGACCGCCTGACAACACAAGGAGCTTTACATGTTCAGGACATTCCGCCTCGCCACTTATACCAGCCTTCTCGCACTCGTCGGTATTGCGTCCAGCGCATCCGCAGCCGAACTTAAGGTGGTCGCAAGTTTCTCGATCATCGCCGATCTTGCCAAAAACGTCGGCGGCGAGCGCGTCGATATTTCGACGTTCGTCGGCCCGGATGGCGATGCCCATGTCTATCAGCCGCGACCGGCCGATGCCGCCTCCCTCGAAGGTGCCGACGTCATCCTCGTCAACGGCCTACAGTTCGAAGGTTTCATGTCGCGTCTGATTGAAACGAGCGGCACCAAGGCTGCGGTCGTGGAAGTCAGCAAGGGTATCGATCCGCTCAAAAGTGCCGAAGAAGAGCATCACGAAGGTGAGGAGAAAGCCGAAGCCGGTCACGATCATGGCCACGAGGGACATCACCATCACGGCGAGTTCGACCCGCACGCCTGGCAGTCGATCCACAATTCCGAAACCTATGTCAAGAATATCGCCGACGCTTTCTGCGGAGCAGACAAGGCGGGTTGCGCCACCTATACGGCCAATTCAGAAACTTATCTCGCAAAACTCGGCGCGCTGGAAACGGAAGTGAAGGCCGCAATTGGGTCAATCCCTGCGGACAAGCGCACGATCATCACCTCGCATGATGCCTTCGGTTATTTCGAGCGTGACTATGGCCTGAAGTTCATCGCGCCCGAAGGCATTTCGACGGAAGCGGAAGCCTCTGCCGCCGATGTCGCCAAGCTGGTGGATCAGGTGAGGGAAGATAAGGCCTCTGCAATCTTCGTTGAGAACATCAGCAATCCGCGCCTCGTCGAGCAGATCGCCACGGAAACCGGCCTCAAAGTCGGCGGCACGCTCTATTCCGACGCGCTGTCTGGAATAGACGGTCCTGCCTCCACCTATATCGACATGTTCCGCTCCAACGTGAACACGATCAAGTCAGCCATCGTCGGCGGCTAAGCTGTTGGCTTGCCCGGCCCGGCGGCCGGGCAAGCCACCCCCATCAACGACAACGCAATGCAGGTTCCTGAATGTTCGGTGGGCTGTTCAATCGGCGCAAAGTGGCGCGAAAAACCTCTGGGGAGCCTGATGTGAGGCGTCTTTACGACCCGGTGCCCGTGACCCTGCTGACCGGCTTTCTCGGTTCCGGCAAGACGACCCTGCTCAATGACATCCTCGCTGATCCGCGCATGGCTGGCACCGCCGTCATCGTCAATGAGTTTGGAACCGTTCCCATCGATCATGATCTGGTCCGCACCGGGTCGGAAACCTATTTCCGCACCACGACCGGCTGCATCTGCTGCACGGCAACCAGCGACATCAGAAGCTCGCTCTCGGAACTACACGAAGCCCGTATTCGCGGCGATATTCCGCCTGTCGCACGGGTCGTCATCGAGACCACTGGCCTCGCCGATCCGGCGCCGATCATCAACAGCATCATTCCTGGTGGATCACCCGCCATGGGGTTGAGGGATCATTTCGTGGCGCGGCATTTCCGCCTCGCAGGCGTCGTCACAGCCTTTGATGTCTTGAATGGTCGCGCGACCCTCGACAGTTTCCTCGAAGGCTGGAAGCAGATTGCGTTTGCGGATGATGTCGTGCTGACCAAGACAGATCTGGCGGAAGGCCTGCATGATTGGGCGGAAGAGTTGCGAGCGCTCAATCCGGCTGCTCGGTTTAACGACCGGCATGTCGACTTCGACCTGCCAATGCTGTTCGGCCATGGGAATACACGATCTCCGGCAAGGCCGAAGACGTGCCCGGCTGGCTGGCGATGGAGAGGTTGGCGCGCCATCCGGACCATGTCCATGATCTGAACCGCCATGGTCACGAGATCGAAGCGATCAGCCTGACCCATGATGTTCCGCTCTCACCACAGGCGGTGGAGACGTTTCTGCACATCGTAACGAGCAATATCAGCTCGGGCCTGCTGCGGCTGAAGGGCCTGTTTGCACTGACCGACGACCCTGATCGTCCGCTCGTCGCTCACGCCGTGCAGCACCGGCTCTATCCGTTGCAGCGCCTCGATTCCTGGCCGGACGACGATCGGCGCAGCCGGGTTGTGCTGATCGGGCAGGATATGCCTGCCAAACCCATCCGGGATCTGTTCGAGGTGCTGGCTCCGCGCACAGCGAGAAACAAGCGAGGTGCGGCGTGAGCGAGGCCTTCTTCAACCCGTTGGCACGCAATGGACACACGGTCATCAACAGTGCTCGCGCGATCAAATCCTGGGCGCGCAAACTCCTCGCGCTGCCAGACGACGCTGTTGTTTCGGTCAGCGAGCTTGCCTGCCACGTGCCGGGCTGCCCTCCGAGAGAGACCGTGATCCTGGTGATGCAGCGCACAGAGACGGTCCAGGCTTCGGTTCACAAACCAATGAAGGACGTGACGGAGAACGACATAGCCCATGCGTTTTCCCCTGCCTCCAACCCCGACTGATTTTTAGTCATTCTCAAATTGAAAACGGAGAAAATTCGACGCGCATTGCGAAAGCGCTTTTCCTCACACTCATGCTCGCCGCATCGCTGCCGGCAACTTATGCACAGGCGGAAGTCCTGTAAGTGGCCGGCCCGTGGGAAATAACCGGCATCGAGCCGGCGCAGACCGGCTATGTCTTCAGCCGTCTCCAGGTCGCCGAGACGCTCGTCACTACTGACAGACAGGGCACGCTTGTTCCGGGTCTCGCCGAAAGCTGGACAGTTTCTGAGGACGGTCGTGTCTGGACGTTCAAGTTGCGTGGCAACGCCCAATTCCATGACGGAACACCGGTAATGGCTGAGTCGACGGTCGCCAGCCTGCAACGGGCTCTGGCAGACGTCGGTGTCCTATCGCAGGCACCTGTGGAGAGATCAGCGTCGAAGGAGACGATATCCAGTTAAGGCTTACTGAACTCTTCTCGGCATTGCCAGCCTATCTCGTGGATTTCAGCACCATTGTGCTCGCGCCGTCATCCTTCGATGCAGCCGGCAAGGTCACGCAGATCGTGGGTACAGGCCCGTATAAGGTGAAGGCCCTCACGCCACCAGCCCGGCAATCCCGGCTCGCCATAAGGACGGCACACACGAGATGGGTCTGGTCTCGCGGCTCTACTCGATCGTGCCCGACCCCGTCGGACGCTGCTACAGGACTACGGTCCGGGGGGGAAGCGACCGGGGCTCGATGGGCTGGGACAACAAGGACATGCAGGCGAGCGTCGATCAGCTGGCCGCGACAAGCGATCCTGTCGTCCGCGCACCTCTCCAGAAACGTGCCGTCGAAATCCTGTAGGAGGAGTTGCCAAGCATCCCCGTAACATGGTCGGAATTGGCTATCGTCTCCAGCAAGCGCATCACTGGGGTTAAAGTCATCCGCTCGAGGTGAACTACGGTCTCTCCTTTCGATGGGCGCAGTGACGGGCATGGTTATGAAGAATTTTCTTCTGGCGCGCCTCCTGCAGGCCGGTATCGTTGCCATTGTGGTGGCGCCTTGTGCTTCCTACTGATGCGCGTTCTGCCGGGCGATGCAGCTACGCGGATCGCCGCCAGGTGGAACTGCTGATCGCGTTGGTCTCATGGGTGCAGTCACTTCCGCGCCATTCCGCCTTTCGTCCTGGGGCTGGTCCTGATGCTGGTGTTTTCCCGGCAGCTCGAATGGCTGCCGCCGGCAGGCTTTGGTTCGCCGCGGGAGATACTCCTGCCGGCCCTGACACACTGGCGCTCGGCCTTGCGGCTATGTCCAGCCGTGTCACCCGCAATGCGGTGGCAGCGGGGTCGTCGAATCTCTCTTTGCCTATCCCGGCGATTGCGACATCGCCGCTTGCTAATATGCCGCCTATGCCGCGGACATGAGGTTTCGAAAGCGCCTCTACGATCCGGAATTTTTACACATTCAAGGTCCAAGAAATGACATCTGCTAATGACGAACATCATTTCCTGACAGCAGCTTCACTGGAAAACGACTCACCCCTGATCCGGACTTGATAGGAATTGGCAACGAAGTGGAGGATGCATGAAGCCGCGAATTTCTGTTTTGACGCTTGGAGTCGGCGATCTTGAGCGGTCGCTGTCCTTTTATCGCGACGGTTTGGGTTTGCCGACGGAAGGGATTGTCGGTCGAGAATTCGAACATGGGGCCGTCGCATTTTTTGATCTCTCCGGCGGTGTCAAGCTTGCGATCTGGGCAAAAGATGACCTTGCTCACGATAGCGGGCTGAGGAAATCGCCAACCAGCAGCACCTCGTTCTCGATCGGCCATAACGTTTCAAACAGAAATGAGGTGGATGAGGTTATGGAACAGGCCCGGCACGCGGGAGCGATCATTGTAAAGACGGCTCAGGAAACATTTTACGGCGGATATGCGGGGTACTTCGCCGATCCGGATGGCTACCTATGGGAGGTCGTGTGGAATCCGGCAAATCTACCGCCGGAAAGGTGATCCGGTCGGCCTAGCTGCAGCATTCGCCAAAGTCGGCTTCAGTTGCCAGCGCCCATCTGTATCAGCTTTTCGACCGTCAAGGTCTTCTCGCATACCTGTCGCTTGGTGGTCGCTTTCATCAAGAAGATGAACGCTGCTGCAATAGTCTCCTTCGTTAAGATCATCTTGGACCTCCCTGTTGATTGACAGACCTATCTACCAGACGTCAAATCCACCCCACTAGATTTTAAGATAGAGGACGCTCGTCGGGTGGTCATCAATAATGGGCATGAGACGCACCACGATGATAGCGGTATTCTCACGTGGAAGGCCTTCCCGCCAGCGCAAAAGCTTTCTTCCGTATAATAGGATAGACACACAATCCCGACACGGCCAAGCCGACACATCGGGCGCCTGGCCTCTCCCAACTGTCAGGTTGCCGCCGCGGCCGACGTTCCGTCATTGTCAACTGCCGCCCGTCCGTCGGCAGCAGTGTGGCTTGCCTTCGCGAAGCTGGATTGGAGCGCCGCGTTTCATCACGACTACGGGGCTTTCCGACCTTCGCTCTCCCACAAGCACGCTAAGCACAGGCCGCGGAGTTACACCGACGTGGTTTTCGCTCGTTCAGCGGGTTTGGCCTTCCTAGGCGCCGTTATACCCATTCGCGGTTCAGTCACCGCAGCACGGCGGCGGTCATCCGCGCGCCGAAGGGGCGTCCCTGTCTATCTTGCTGATCGAGTCGCTCGGGAAGCGCCACATAAAGCATACGATCGCCAGGCCCGCCGACCAAATCACCCAGGGAAGGGAAACCGCACCAGAGATCGCTTTCGCCGCTTCCTGCGGATTGATATCCCATGAGAACTGTGACGTTTTTCGTGTCATTTCGACCGTTGTCTCTACGGCAACCTCGCCATCGCGACGCAGGTTCTCCAGCACGGCGGCCGTCGCGGCACGCTCTACCAATGAGGGCTCAGTCGCCGGCAGGATGGAAGCTTGAGCGTCGTTGTTCTCGAATTCACCAGACATCTTGCAGGTCCTTCGTTGTAATACACGCTAACTAAAGCCTCCAGCTGCCCTCAAGTTTCATGACGCGGAGATGAAATTTTTCGTCGTCAGGCGAACGCTGCCTCGCCAATGCAGGATAGTGGCTAAACGTCATTGTCCTCACGGGTGTCATGAGCAATGTCGTGGAGCGCCTGCAGGTCTTCGAGGCTGTGCTGCGCCGAAAGAATCACACTAAGGAAAGCGGCTCTGGCGATCTCCTTCCTGGTCGCTTCAGGGTGACGATCCTTAACCGCTTCGATGAGCACCTTTGGCTTCATACCAGGTTGGGCTAGCTCTCGTATCGTGCTGGCGATCTTCTCGATCTCGCGCATTTTCCTTTCGCGCATGGTCACCCCTGGGGACTAACTCCGCGACGGCTTCTGTCAGGACTACGTGAAATCCTGATGACCTTCTTGCGGATGCCTCGGGGCGGGGCCCCACTCCGCCTTAAAATGGTCTCTCTCGCTCCTCACCTTCCGAGGTTGATCAGGCCTCGAGCTGAGCGAGAACATTTCCGTCGGCAAGGTATTGATGAGGAGAGCGGCAATGACAGCCCAGGAGCTTATCCACGCACGGGAGGTGCTTGGTTTTACGCAATCTGATCTGGCGGATCGACTTGGTCTCCCGTTGGTGGAAGTCCAGAAGCTGGAATCCGGCAACGGCGAGATCCCCACCATCCATCGTCTTGCGGTCGACATGGTTCGACTACAGGTGGCCCGTGAGAAAATGAGCGTTGCGGTACTGTCGGGCGAACTTCAGAATCTCGTCAATCACCTCGGACGGCGGCTTTACCCAAATTGATAGGAGCCGACGTCGTCAGGTTTGGAGCCGACCGCAGCCGCACAGCTGCTGGCAGTGGGGGACCGCTGACACGGGATCGGTCGAGGCGATTGCGCTGCTCCGACGGCGCTATTCGACTTGCTCGTCTTCGTCCGCTGACAGCAGATCGACAAGCGCGGCTAGCCGGCCGGTGGGCAGGCTCCGCCCTTCGCCCATCAATGCCTCGTCATTGTTGATCCAGGCCCAGGCCTCGGCGAGTTCAGCCGGCGTGGCGCCAGTCGCGATAATTTCGGTCACGAGCGTTTCATTAACTGGGCCGAGGACCGAGACGACGTCCTGAGAAGTCATAGTCATGTCGCTTGTCTCCTTCCCGTGGAAAATCCATCAATCTTATATGGCAGCGACGGTGAGGAGGGTCTAATTTTTGTGTCGACATTCGACTCCTCTTGAAACCGTAACCACCTGAATTACATCATTTATGCCGGCCGCCGGATGGGGTCGGCTACAAAGTCCAGGAGGCGCTCACCGCTTTTTGGCGTCTCTTGTATCCATGTTGCTTCAAAGGAGGATATGGCTATGAGGACAAACCTCGATTTCTCTCCCCTGTTCCGATCCAGTATCGGCTTTGATCGGATGTTGGACGCACTCCAGGCAGCGAATGGCATCGAGACCATCGATAACTGGCCGCCCTACGATATTTTAAAAACCGGCGAAGACGACTATCGCATCGCGATGGCCGTCGCGGGTTTCTCGCAGGACGAATTGACTATGACCCAAGAGCAGAACCTGCTCATTATCTCGGGTCAGAAGGCGAATGCCGAAGATGTCCAGTATCTGCATCGCGGCATCGCTGGTCGGAGCTTCCAGCGCCGGTTCGAATTGGCTGACCATGTCAAGGTCGTAGGAGCCGACCTCGTCAACGGCCTCCTGACCATCGACCTCAAGCGGGAAATCCCTGAAGCGATGAAGCCGCGTCGGATCGAGATCAGCACCGACGAAGCTTTGCCCAAGGTCGATAGCAAACAAATCGAAGCTGAGAAGCAGGCGGCTTGATCGCCGTCAGCGCGTGAGACGCAGGCGCCGGGGCACCCCGGCGCCCACGGATGAAGCGTGTCCATCAACAGAAAGGAGGAAACCATGAGTGTCCGTGATCTCATTCCCTGGGGCCGCAACAATGGTAATCCGGTCCCGAGTCTGTTGCGCGATAACGATCGAGATCCATTCCTTTCCTTGCATCGTGAGGTAAACCGGTTATTCGACGACGTTTTCCGGGGCTTTGGTTCCGGCCTGCCGTCATTGATCGGAACCAACAGCTTTAGCGGCGGATGGCCGAGCGTCGAGATCTCTGACAACGAGAAGGAGATCAAGGTGACGGCCGAGGTGCCGGGTCTGGAGGAGAAGGATATCGAAGTCCTGCTCAACGATGGTGTGCTGACGCTAAAAGGCGAAAAGCGCTCGGAGACGGAAAACAAGGATCGCCAGTTCTCGGAGCGCTACTACGGCTGGTTCGAGCGCCGCATCCCGCTTGGTGTCGAAGTCAAGGATGACCAGGTCGATGCGCGCTTCAAGAACGGCGTGCTGACGGTGACCCTTCCGAAGACGGAAAAGGCGCAGTCGCAGGTCAAGCGGATCGCCATCAAGAGCTAACAATCAGATCTGCCCGACGGCCGGCCTTGTGGCGGCCGTCGGGATCCTTCGCCAATCGGGAGGGATGAACGATGGAGAATGTCAGAGAAACAGACTACGCAATCAGCAAACCAGTTTCGGGGTTCCGGCCTTCGAACGACAACCGGCGCCGGCATCCTTCCTTCGGCCGCTCGCTATTTCCTGAGGACGCCGTCGCCCGGATCTATAAGCCGGCACGCTCGGTGACGACGTCTGGCAACGCGAGAGCGAACGGCTGGAGACTCGTCTTCGAGCGTCGCGAGGAACCGTTCATCGAGCCCTTGATGGGTTACACCGGCGGCGGTGACACGCTCACACAGGTCGAACTGGAATTCCCGACCCTCCAATCCGCCATTCGGTACGCCGAGCGACAAGGCTTGAGCTACGTCGTGCAGAGGAGGGCGGCCAAGCCGGCCCGCCGGGTCAAGCGACGGTTGGGCCAACGACCGAAGCGGTCGTCCCACAGCTTCTCCGACATCACGCTGAAGCGGCTCGGCCTTGCAGCACTTGAGGAGAGCTATGGTGAGGCGCTCGACCGTGCAGCAGACCGCAACGAACCAGCCGGTCCGCAAAGCTGGCACTCACCGATGGATGTTGTCGGTGACCCGACGCTGTGGCTGGATACCAAGCGCTCGATCCTGATGAACTGGGCCTGGACCGAGTACCTGGCGGATCAGGCGACCAATGAGGGCATGCCCGAGAATCAACGGCCCTCGCGGCTCGACGAGGTCGAGCAGGCGCTGCTCGCGCTCGAACGGCATGCAGGTCTTGGGGATCGTGGCGTCACGATCGCTCAGCAAGCCGCATGAGGTGTGTCCATGGATCCAAATGTCGTCTTCGATTGCGAAAAGATCGTGCCGAATCCGTACGCGCTGGCTCTTGCCGCCGCGGCTCGTGCTCGAGCGCTCAATCGCGGTGCGGCGCCCCGGGTTAATGTTTCAGCCGCAAATGCGACTGAACGTGCGCTGCAGGAAATCGCCAGCGAGGCTTTCAGCAAGGACGAGCTGGTGCCGTTCCTACCCGAGCAGCAAACGTTTACTTCGGCTTGCCATTCCGCCCACAGAAAATGGCTTCGCAGTAACAGCGCGGAAAGAGCTCTCGCCGCACCCGGCTCCCTGCCAAGGGAGGCGGTTCATTGATGATGAAACCAACCGATGAGGAGAATGAACGATGATGAAGTCTCTGTCATCTAGCAACCGGACGGCTTTCGATGTCGTCAATATCGTCGCCGGGCTCGGACTTTTAGTTTCGCCGTGGCTGTTCGGCTTCGCCACCGAGACCTATGCCGCGTGGAACGCCTGGATCGTTGGCGCAGCTATCACCGTGTTTGCCGCCGCGGCGCTCTATGCCTTCTATGAGGTGGAGGAATGGGGCAACCTTGTCCTCGGCCTTTGGACCTTGGTCGCCCCGTGGGTCCTTGGCTTCTCGGCGGTTACGACCGCGCTTTGGGTCCATGTTATTGCCGGCATCGTCGTCGCCGTTCTTGCCGCAGGCAACATCTGGTTCACCCATAACCGTCCATTCTCGGCCGCCTAAACGCACCGGAAGCGGGTCCGGAATTCCGGGCCCGCTTCTTTGTTGAGCAATGCGCTTGGTCGGTAACCCTTTTTTTAAGGAGCAAACCATGTCCGATACCGCGCGGGTCCGTCAGGTTGTCGCCTCATTCACTGTCGCCGCTGCAGCCATCCTGTTCACCATATCGCCGGGTCCTGCGCAAACGTCGGGATCGTCAGCGGCGTCCGCCAGCTTGCCGACACTGGCACCGATGCTCGAGCGGGTTACGCCGGCTGTCGTCAATATCGCAGTCGTCTCCCGCGCGCCGACACAAGACAATCCGCTGTATGGCGACCCCAATTTCCGCCGCTTCTTTAAACTGCCCGAGCAGCAACAGCAGGCTAGGATGAGTGCCGGCTCCGGCGTCATCGTCGACGCCGCCAAAGGATATGTGCTGACCAACCATCACGTTGTCGATGGCGGCACCGAGATTTCGGTGACGCTCAAGGATGGTCGGCAGCTGGCGGCAAAGCTCGTCGGCAGCGACGAGGAAACCGACATTGCATTGCTCCAGATTGAGGCTAAAAATCTTGCCGCCATTCAGATCGGCGATTCCAATGCTCTTAAAGTCGGCGACTATGTCGTCGCCATTGGCAACCCATTTGGCCTGGGGCAGACCGTGACCTCAGGCATTGTCAGCGCGCTCGGGCGGAGCGGTCTCAATATCGAAGGCTATGAAGACTTCATCCAGACGGATGCCTCGATCAATCCGGGCAATTCGGGCGGTGCCCTGGTGAGCCTCGATGGAAAACTGATCGGAGTGAACACTGCTATCCTCAGCCCCGCCGGGGCCAATGTCGGTATCGGGTTTGCAGTTCCGAGCAGCATGGCGGCGTCTGTGATGGATCAACTGATCACCCACGGCAAGGTGGAGCGGGGCAGGCTCGGCATCGGCATCCAGGATCTTACGCCGGACCTGGCAGAGGCTCTTAAGCTGGGGGACCTGCGCGGCGCGCTGATTGCCAATGTTGAGCGCGGCTCCGCGGCTGACGAGGCCGGATTGAAGTCCGGGGACGTCGTCGTCGCAACGGATGGGCGCGCCGTTCACGGAGCGACTGATCTCAGAAACCGCATCGGCCTCACACCGGCTGGCAGGACGATCAAACTGACCGTGAAGCGTGGTGATGATGAGATGGTAATTGCGGTCACCATTGTCGCTGAAGACCGATCAATGGCTGATCTTTCCGGCACCCCGTTTGACGGCGCCACAATGCGGGCCGCCTCAAGCGAGGAGGCCCAGCAAGCGGGAGGTCCCGGGGTGGTGATCGAGAAGGTGGAGCCCGGAAGCGCCGCAGCGCGCGCCGGCCTTCGAGACGGCGACCTGATTCTCGCGGTCAACAGAACACCCGTTGCGTCCGTCGCAGATTTGCAACGCGCGACCGCCGCAAGGCCAGCCACATTGGCCCTTGAATTGGTTCGTGAAGGCGCGGGCCTCCTTCTGGTGGTGCGGTAGAGATGGATCTATGAATGGATATGGATAAGAAGACTCAGTTCAAAAACTTGCACTGGATCGTCGCGTTCTTCATTCTGTTGGCTTTCCAGCATTTTTTACGACCGCTTATCACTTGGCTCGGATACCCTACAGCCAGTTCGAGACCGACCTGAGAGATGGCAAGACCACAGAGGTTGCGGTCTCCGACAATTTCGTCCGAGGCGATACAAAGAGCCGCAAAACAAGCGCCCGTTCTTCTTCACCACGCGGGTCGATGCTGATCTGGCTCAGCAGTTCCTGCAACACCGCGTCGTGATGACAGGTCGAGAGCACTTTCCTCCGCGATCTGCTGTCATGGCTGATCCCGTGGCTCTCTTCGCCGCCACGGTTGACGAGGAGGTGCCGCCGGATCGTCAATGACACATTCGAACGAACTTTGGCTCTTCTTCAGGAGCAAACGGAACTACTGATCCGCTCCGCCGAAGCCCTTCTGCAGAGCGAGACACGCGACGAAAACGATCTCGCCTCACTTATGGAGGGCGCGATTGAAGCGGATGGTCGAAGGCGCCCCGGTTAAAAACGTCAGGAAAAGCAGAAGCCGTAAGGGATTTCCGTGCAGCTAATTCAGATGGATCTGCCGCGATTCCCGCCCATGCTCAAACTGTCGACTGATCTCCGAGACGTGGTTTAACCCCTTGGCGCGTCAGGGAAGTGTCTGCAAATTTCTCTTGCTCCCGATCTTGAAAGTGAAAAACCTTAAAACCAAATCGAAATGCATCGGCAGCCCAGATGGGGGCCGATAATGGGAGACGCGAAGTTTCCTGTGCGTCTCCATTCCATGTTGCTTTACGGAGGATATGGCAATGAGAAGCGAATTTGACTTCACACCGCTCTATCGGTCGAGCATTGGTTTCGACCAGATCTTCAATCTTCTCAACAACGCACAGCGTCTGGATGGGGTCGACACTTGGCCACCCTACGACATCGTCAAGACCGGCGAGGACAACTACCGGATTAGCATCGCCGTCGCGGGTTTTGCGGAGAACAACCTTGACATCCAGCAGGAGCGTAACGTCCTTGTCGTGAAGGGGTCGGCCAACCAGCCCCAGGATGGCGAGTATCTGCATCGCGGAATCGCAACTCAGGCATTTGAACGCCGGTTCGAGCTTGCCGCTCACGTCACGGTGGAGAACGCAACCCTGAAGAACGGATTGCTGATGATTGCGCTTAAGCGCGAGATCCCGGACGCCATGAAGCCGCGCCGCATTACCATCGGTAAGGTGTCTGCTGACGCAAAGCGGCAGCAGATCGAATTTGACAAGAAGGTTGCTTGATCATGCGTCCGCAGGCCAAGCCCTTTGTGGTAGAAATCAAAAAGCGTCGCAGGATCAAGGCAGATGGAGGCCGTCCGTCGCGATCGCCTTCATCATTGTCGGCGAAATGGCCGGCTGTGCAATCCCGGCCCCAATCGGCAGTCTCCCCCGCCTGACCGGAGGACACGGCTGAACTGGCCATGAAGCCCTTCGGCAATATTACTCTCCTTGGATCTTTCCGCCGGGCACCCTCCGGCGGGCTTTGTCGTGATTGCTCAAGACTTGTCGAACTTGCATGTGAAGATGGAGAAGTAACATGACACGCTCTGCAATGTTCCTGACCGCATCCGCGCTCACCCTGCTGATTGCGGCAACGCCGGCGCTGGCCCAGGAGACGCGGCCCGCTGAACCCGCTGGTTTCTGGCTCACCACACCCTACCCAGAACTGTCCTTAGGGGCCGGCAAGACCGAAAACATTCCACTGACGCTACGTAATTCGAATCTGCCCCCGCAGCGTGCGCAGATCGAGGTTTCCGGCATTCCAGCTGGCTGGAAGTGGGCCTTGAAGGGGGGCGCGCGGGAGGTATCGGCCGCCATCGTCGCTCCCAACGAGAGTGAGAAACTGACGCTCGAAATCACTCCACCTGCCGATGCGACCGGCACGGCCGTTCCGATTGAAATCCGTGCCCGGCATGATGACGAACTGACCACACTTCCCCTGACGGTTCGTCTGGCGGAGGCGAAGGCAAGCGGTGTGACGCTTGATCCTGAACTTCCTGCGCTAAAGGGTACGCCACGTTCGACCTTCAGCTACAAGATCCGGGTCAAGAATGAAGGTGCCGAGGACGCGTTGTTGAACCTTTCTGCGACTGTCCCTGATGGCTTCCGGACGCGTTTCAAGCAGGGCTACGGATCCGAGGAGATTACCGGCGTCCCCGTCCAGGCCGGATCCACAGCAGATGTGACGATGGAAGTCCTCCCTACTCGTTCGGCGTCCGCCGGACGTTATCCAATTGCGTTCCAGGCCGCGAGCGGCGCGATGAGCGCCAGCACCGATCTCAGTTTGGAGATCACCGGCGAGCCCCAGATCAGCATCGTTGGACCGCAGGAGCGTCTGAGCGGTGAGGCGGTAGCCGGAAAAACGTCGAACTTCACGTTCACCGTCGCCAATAACGGGTCCGCTCCCGCTGAAGGACTGGAACTCTCCTCCACACCACCTTCCGGCTGGAAGGTCGCGTTCGAGCCAGAGCAGGTCGATGTCCTTGCTCCCAATTCCACACGTGAGATCAACGTGTCCATTACGCCGTCTGAGCGGGCGGTGACGGGCGATTATATGGTCAGCTTGCGGGCCAACGGTGGCGGGATTTCGGAATCCGTTCAGTTCCGCACGACAGTGCGTGCCTCCACGTTATGGGGAATGGCCGGCCTCGGCGTGATTGCCGTCGCCATCGGCGTACTGGGAACCGCAGTTACAAGGTATGGCCGGCGATGAGTACCACAGTTATCGAAGCATTTAACCTTGCGAAACGTTATGGCGCAACCACTGCGGTTGCCGGCATCGATCTCTCGGTCCAGCGAGGCGAGGTTCTCGGTCTGCTCGGTCCCAATGGCGCCGGAAAGACGACGACGATCCTGATGCTTTTGGGGCTGACGGAAGCAAGCGGCGGCAATGTCAGCATCCTTGGCAAGGATCCATTGCGCCAACCGCTCGCCGTGAAACGTGAAGTCGGTTATCTGCCTGACTCCGTCGGCTTCTACGACACGATGACCGGCCGCGAAAATCTAAGCTATACGGCGCGTCTTTCCGGCCTCTCCCGGGACCATGCCCGGGAGAAAATCGCAGCGGCACTCGAAAAGGTTCGATTGGCGAACGTCGCCGACCGGCCGGTCTCAACCTATTCTCGCGGTATGCGACAGAGGCTCGGTATCGCGGAACTTCTCATGCGGGACTGCCGGATCGCCATTCTCGATGAGCCCACCTCAGGTCTTGATCCGCAGTCGACTCAGGAACTGCTTGAGCTCATCCAGCAATTGAGCCGGGACGGCATGACGATCCTGATCTCATCGCATGCGCTAGATGCTGTACAGTCGGTCTGCCACCGGGTTGCCCTGTTCAACAAAGGACGGATCGGCTTCATCGGGACCGTTGAGGAACTTGCGGCCAAGATCGGTGGCGGGGCATTCGTTGTCGACGTAGAGGCGTCCGGTGTCGATCTGCAAAAGGCGGTGGTTGGGGCGGCGGGTGTCCGCCGCGTTTCCATGTTGAACGAGACCGTCTGGCAGGTGGAAGCAGACCGTGACGTGCGGCCTGAGCTGGCCCGTCTCATTGTCCAGGCCGGGGGCAGTTTGATCAATCTTGATCTGCGCCGAGCCCGCTTGGACGAAGCCTATAACCGCTATTTCAGGGAGTACGGCCATGAAGCGTGAAGGATCGCCGTTTCAAGGTGTGATGACGGTCGCTCTCAAGGAGGCGGCCGATCATATGACGAGCGCGCGGATGCATATCATCATGCTGCTCGTGATTTTGACCGCGGTCGGCGCCGTCTATGGCGCTATCGATCGTATTCGCGAGACAACCGCTGAAGACCCATTCCTGTTCCTGAAGCTCCTTACGGTCGCCAAGGAACCCGTGCCGTCGTTTGCTTCGTTCCTTGGCTTCCTGTTGCCGCTGGTCGCAATCGCCCTCGGTTTCGATTCGATCAATGGGGAATATGGCCGGCGCACCATGAGCAGACTGCTTGCGCAGCCAATCTATCGGGACGCCCTGCTGTTTGGAAAATTCATGGGTGGTCTCCTGGTGATCGGTATAGCGCTCCTGGTGCTGTGGCTGCTGATGCTCGGCATGGGGATCCTTAGGCTTGGTCTTCCGCCCTCGGCACCGGAACTTGTCCGAAGCATCGTTTACCTGGTTGCGACCCTCTTTTATGCCGGCGTCTGGCTAGCTCTTGCCATGGCTTTCTCCACGTTCATCCGCTCGACGGCCACGTCCGCTCTCGTGGCGCTGGCGATCTGGCTGATCCTCAGCCTTTTCTGGGGCATGCTCTTGCCGCTGGTCGCAGGAGTTCTTTCGCCGGTCGACCCTTACAATCCTGTGTCGCTTCTCTCCAACTTCGAGACCCAGCAGGCGGTTAGCCGACTATCGCCGCAAACTCTCTATGGAGAGATATCTGCCTTGCTTCTGGATCCGGCCGCGCGGTCTGTTGGGCCATTGTTCCTGGATCAGCTGCAGGGTGCGGTCATTGGGGCGCCGTTGCCGACGATCGACAGCCTGCTGATCATCTGGCCTCAGATTTCCGGTCTCGTGGCGGCAATGCTCGTGCTGTTTACGATCGCATACGTGCTGTTCCAGCGCCAGGAAGTCAGAGCCTGACCAGTCGTGAACGCGGGCCGTCTTCCCCGTTCACGGATCCAGTTTGATAGGAGGATGGAGAATCAGCATTACAGCTCTCTCTTCTCCGATATTGCGATTGATATCCAGGGCACGTCCGAGCCAACGGACCCGCCTTCAGACCGCCATTGAAATTCGCGATATTTCCGCCCTCGAACGGAGGCATTTATGAGCCCGGATCCTTATGAGCTTTTAGGCCTGAAGCGAACTGCGACGCAAAAGGAAATCCAAAGCGCATTCCGCCAGGCTGCCAAAAAACTGCACCCGGATCTGAACCCCGGCGACAAGAAGGCCGAGGCGAGGTTCAAGGAGATTTCCGCGGCCTATGAGCTCCTGAGCGACGAAGAAAAGCGTGGCCGCTTCGATCGCGGCGAGATTGACATGACGGGCGCCGAACAGGCTCCGCGAAACTTCTATCGAGAATATGCCTCGGCGAGCCGCCCGGGTGACGCTTATCACAATGGCGCCGGTTTTGCCGACTTTGGCGACGGCGACGACATCTTCGCAAGCTTCTTCTCGCGTCGTTCCGGCGGTCCTCGTTCCGACCAATTCCAAGCGCCTGGAAACGATCGCCATTTCTCGATGGAAATCGATTTTCTGGATGCTGTTAACGGAACAAAGACCCAGTTGACTCTTCCCCAGGGCTCGACGCTCGACGTTCAGATCCCGCCTGGAACTCGCGATGGCCAGACGTTGAGGTTGCGCGGCCTGGGCGAGCCCGGTATCGGGGGCGGGCCGGCCGGCGATGCATTGATCGATATCGTGGTCCGATCGCATCCGATCTATACGCGCGAAGGCAATGACATCCGCCTTGATGTGCCCATTACGATCCGAGAGGCAGTACTTGGAGGCACGGTCCGCGTACCCACGCCTTCCGGGCCGGTGAATCTCAAATTGCCGCCGAATTCCAGTAGCGGGAAAGTATTCCGTCTTACGGGCAGAGGCGTTCGAAAGCGCGGCGGTCAGGCCGGGGATGCTTACGTCGCTGTGAAGATCGTCCTCCCGGACGCGCCCGACCCAGCACTGAAGGCATTTGTCGAAAGTTGGGCTGGAGGAATGGATCACAACCCAAGAAGGAATATGGAGGGTTGACCGTGGATGAGCTCGAATTCTGCCTTCAACTTAAGATCGAGGCGGGTGAACTCGATCTTTGGTTAGATCACGGCTGGCTGGAGCCTCAAGGATCCGTTGACCACAAACGCTTTCTGGCTGCGGATCTTGCCAGGGCCAGGTTGATCCTCGACCTTTCCCGAAACATGGGCGTCAACCAAGAGGGGATCGATATTGTAATGGAGCTGGTTGATCAGCTTCACGGCGTTCGTGGCGCGCTCAAGGATCTCATCGCTGCTATCGCTCAGGAGGATGCGATGGTACAGCGGCGCCTGCTGGCGGCCTTGGAGAGGCTTTGAGGGGCCACCCAGCCTGCTCCAGCGCAAGATCCTTGTCGCGCTTTGAGAATTCCCAGAATGCAATGAAGAGGTTCGTTCGGCGCATGCTGCCATCGGAGACGCGATCCGTTTTCCTCATCCGAGGCAGCCACTTAGCGGGGTTCTCTAACGGCTGCGCATTTTGTGTTTTTCCTCTTGAAATCCAAAAAGCGCAAAACCAGATCATTTGGCGCAAAAGCACTCGCGCGAGGGTTTGCACCCGCCGGGCGGTCCCGGGGTACCTCGACAGTCACGACGAGTGAAGCACCCTCAATGTTCCATCGGTCAAGCTCAATGGAGCCAGGCTATGAGAAAGGAAAACATCGACAGTCACGTCACAGAAGATGCGACGGCTGCGATCAGCGCTGCCCATCTTCTTCATCCAGAAAAACATTTCGATCACCCCCGCGACGTGTTGGCGGCCGATCATATTGGCAGGGACGAGAAGCGGGCGATCCTTGCCTCATGGGCTTCGGACATGTCCGCCATCGAATCCATGCCGGCGTTGCGCCGTTATCCGGGCATGGAAGCCGTTGTCACTTATGACGAAATCCTCCAGGCCCTGAAAGCACTCGACCGCGACTGCGCGCCCCTCCCCGAGCAGGCTCCGCCGGTCTTGATCCAACAGGGCAGGAGCAGCCGCAGGAAGCCAGGGAACCGACGGCTTCGTGACCGTTTCGGACTGTGCAGCTACTGGAAGGGAGGACGCCACCGACCGCTGTTTGAAATCTGAAGATTTGAACCCGCCGCGTGCCACATGATGGGCGCGGACATGATTTTTGCCGACGACTCTTTGCTCATTAGAGGAGGTTTTGCCGATGAAGATCGCTCAGATCGCACCGCTCGCCGAAAGCGTTCCGCCGAAGCTTTATGGAGGAACCGAACGGATCGTTTCTTATCTCACCGAAGAACTTGTCGCCCAGGGCCACGACGTCACCCTCTTTGCCAGCGCCGACTCCGTCACGGACGCGAAGCTTGTGGGGTGCTCGGAGGTCGCGCTGCGGCTTAACCCCGCCGTCCAAGACCACCTGCCGCATCAAATCGTCATGCTGGAGGAGATCCGCCGCCGGGCGTCCGACTTTGATGTTCTCCACTTCCATATCGATCTGTTGCATTTCCCGTTGATCCGCGATTTTGCCGACCGAACCGTGACCACGCTGCATGGCCGCCTCGACCTGCCGGACCTGCGTCCCTTCTATCAGGCCTTTCCCGATATCCCGCTGGTTTCGATCTCCAACGACCAGCGCCGCCCGATGCCTCCAGTCAACTGGTCCGGAACCGTCTATCACGGGCTGCCCGCCGACCTCCTTCCCTTCACGGCCACGCCCAACGGCAACTACCTCGCCTTCCTCGGCCGTATTTCACCGGAGAAGCGACCGGATCGGGCAATCGAGATCGCCGCAAAGGTCGGCATGCCGTTGAAGATCGCGGCCAAAATCGACAATGCCGACAAAGCCTATTGGGAGACGGTGATCGAGCCAATGGTCAAACGTCATCCGAATGTCGAATTCGTGGGCGAGATAAACGAACACCAAAAGGCAGCCTTCCTCGGCAATGCCGGCGCTCTGCTCTTCCCAATCGATTGGCCAGAGCCTTTCGGGTTGGTGATGATCGAGGCCATGGCGTGCGGCACGCCGGTGATCGCCTTCCGATGCGGCTCCGTTCCGGAGGTGGTCGATGGCGGCGTTTCCGGCATTCTGGTCGACAGCGTGACCGAGGCGGCCGAAAATGTCGAATGGGCATTGCGAATGGACCGGAGAAAAGTGCGCGCCACGTTTGAAAAACGCTTCACGGCCGAACGAATGGCGCGGGACTACCTCGAACTCTATCGCAGTCTACCAGGTGTTCGCACCAAGGCCGCCCGTATCCGCCGGTCGAACGGCCATGCGCTCGACCTGCAAGTGGTCGCCTGAAGTTCTAAGGAGAAGCCATGTCGATTGCCTCTGCGGACAACCTGACCGGCGTGCTGGCCAGCGCCAGCGCACCGGTCGCGCAATTCTTCATTCCGGCTGCCGCATCGCTGCAGGAGCGGCGGCCACGCACCCTGAAACACGGCGATACCTTCGCCCTCTTCGACCACAACGGCGACGCACTTTCCGGCCCAGGCAGCCCGGAAGGGCTCTTTCACCGGGATACGCGCTATCTTTCCCATCTCTACCTGTCGATCAACGGGAAGCGCCCGATGCTGCTGTCGTCGACATTGCGCGACGACAACGCAACACTGACGTGCGACCTGACCAATCCTGATCTTTTCAACGACAAGGGCAAGCTCATTTTAGAGCATGACCTCATCCATTTGCGCAGGTCGCGCTTCCTGTGGAAGGCCAGCTGCCACGAGCGGCTGACCGTCAAAAACTATCACGAGCGGCCGCAGCGTATCCGCATCGAGATCGCGTTCGCGGCAGACTTTGCCGATCTTTTCGAGGTCCGCGGCACGGTTAGGGCAAAAAAAGGGCGACTGCTTCCGGCTGTCATCGAGCCGAACTCCATCCTCCTTTCCTATATCGGTCTCGACAGTCAGAAACGACTGACACGGCTTTCCTTCGACCCGCGGCCCGACAGGCTTGCCAGCGACCTTGCCGTCTATGACCTTGACCTGGCGCCGCACGAAAGCCGGTCGCTGTTCATTGAGATCGGTTGTGATCAGGCGGCGCAAACCGACAAGACCGGCCACCGCTCGTTCTTTTTTGCCTTGCGGGATGCCCGTCGGGCCTTGCGCGGCTCGTCTTCGCGCGCGGCGTCGATCGTAACGTCGAACGATATCTTCAATGAGGCCGCTCGCCGCAGCGTTTCCGATCTGTACATGCTGATGACCGACAAGCCGGAAGGCCCTTATCCCTACGCCGGCATTCCATGGTTCAGCACCGTGTTCGGACGTGACGCCCTCATCACGGCGCTGCAGACGCTTTGGCTCGACCCGGAGATAGCGCGCGGCGTGCTTGGCCATCTGGCGGCCAACCAGGCAACGGAGGTGGACCCTGCCTCGGATGCTGAGCCAGGCAAAATTCTGCACGAGGTCCGCTACGGCGAAATGGCCGAACTCGGAGAGGTTCCCTTCCGACGCTATTACGGGAGCATCGACTCGACGCCGCTGTTCCTGATGCTGGCCGGCGACTACCTGAAGCGGACGGGCGACCTTTCGACGATCTTCCGTCTTCTGCCGCATATCGAGGCGGCGCTGACATGGATCGACGAGCACGGCGATCGCGACGGCGACGGTTTCGTCGAATACGGGCGGCAGACGGAAGAGGGGCTGATCAACCAGGCATGGAAAGACAGCCAGGATTCTGTCTTCCATGCCGACGGAACGCTGGCCCGAGGTCCGATCGCCATTGCCGAGGTGCAGGCCTATGTCTATGGCGCGTGGCTGAGTGCTGCGGAGATTTTCCGTCGGCTCGATCGGCCCGAACGGGTCGCCCACCTCCAGGCGAGGGCGGAAGGGCTGCGCCGCGCCTTCGATGCGGCGTTTTTCGACGAGGAGCTCGGCACTTATGTGCTGGCGCTGGATGGCGACAAGCGCCCATGCCGGGTTCGCTCGTCGAATGCCGGCCACGCGCTCTTCACAGGCATTGCCTATCCGGAAAGAGCAGGACGGGTCGCGCGTACTCTCATGAGTGCATCCTCCTTCTGCGGCTGGGGCATTCGCACCATCGCGTCCACGGAGGCGCGATACAATCCGATGAGCTACCACAATGGCTCGGTCTGGCCGCATGACAATGCGATGATCGCCACTGGCTTGGCGCGGTATGGCTTTCACACGGAGGCGGCGCGAATATTCGACGGGCTGTTTGCGGCATCGACCTATATCGACCTGCGGCGGCTTCCCGAACTGTTCTGCGGGCTGCCCCGCCAGCGCGCCCACGGGCCGACATTCTACCCCGTGGCTTGTTCACCGCAGGCCTGGGCTGCGGCCGCTCCGCTTTCGCTGCTGCAATCATGCCTCGGCCTCGATTTCGACCCGCATGCGTCACAGATCAGCTTCAATGAGCCTCAGCTTCCGGCATTCCTCGACGGGGTCACCTTGCGGAATCTTATAATCGGTAGCGGGTCGGCCGACGTTGCGATCCGCCGCTCGGGTGGCCAGGTCGTGGTCGATGTCGTCGATCGCAAGGGGGAGGTTCGGGTACTGACATCATCTGCTGGCAATGCAACCGGCGATTGATCCGCCTCGTGTTGACGTGATAGCAATCGCCCCTGGTCGATTGCGTAATGCCGCCGTGCGTGGTGCGCCAGCCGAAGCTCCGTCTAGATGGCACGATGGGCCTCATCTTCCGGACACTCTAGATCGACCGGGATCTGGGTCCATGGCAACTACCAGCATCTGGCGTCCGCGGTTCACGCGACTTTTGATCGTTCCGGTCGCACATCCGCAGACCCGGGCTGCATCCTCATAGCTCGAACCCTGGAACAGGACGTGGTCAATGGCGATCCTGTTTATTGGAGGAAGAGCCCCGTAGGCTCGATTGAATTCGCTCATGGAAACAGCCCATTCCTGCGGTGGGGCGACAGCCGGCAGTTCGGATACGCACGCGTCCAGCCCGACGACCATGCGTTTGCGGGCGGCGTAGCGGGTGCAGAAGGCGTTCCTGGCGATCGTGAATACCCACGACTTCAACCTCGTACCATCCTGAAATTTGTCGAGGTGGGAGAGCGCTTTTGTCAGAGTGTCTTGAACAAGATCCTCCGCGTCTACCGGATCAGGTTCGAAACGCCGCGTAAACGCACGAAGTGCTGGAAGCAACGCCACAAGTTCATCTCCGAGGTGATCACGCCTGGATCGTGACATGGCCGTCTCCTTGTTGGCAATGCTAAAGAACCAGGACCTTTGGCCTATTGTTCCAGAACATCCGCGCACCGGGGGGGAACTCTCGGCAACCTCCAATGTTAATGACGCTCTCCGAGGAGCTAATTCATGACGGAGACTGTGAGGGACTTACTGCACGCTCTTTCAAACGATCTGACGGAGGTCAGTCGGAGCTACCTCGATCCCGAGAGTACGTCGACTGCGAAAAACTTGGCGTTGTTACTGACCTCATTTGCGCGATGAGCTGCCGGAGGCGGACGTCATCGCCACTTTCGTCGGGGTGGCCCACAAGCTGCTGTCTCGTTCTTCCGTCCGTCATTGATCCGGCTGATTGGAGGACCGCAAATACTGCGTCCGTGCCGGCCAGACGTGGTACTTCACCATGGTGAAATCAGTGAATATTGTGCGGAAAAAAGCGAGTTGAAGCTTGAGCGGATGCTGGGGAACCCGATCGAGAACGCCTTTCCTTCCATCAGCGCCTAAGTCGCGGACTTGGGGCTGATGCCGGCGCATCCTAAGTGATAGGACTGCTCTCTGCGTGAACAGCGATGCATCCTGTACGATCTTAAAGGTCGCAAAACGCAACACGCAAGCAACGATGTGGTGAACGCGGTGCGGGGCGAACTCCGTTTTGGGCAATGTGGTAGGTTCGCTTCGCCGTTCTATCACCTAGTGAACCGTACCAGGCAAAAGGTCTGTGAAGCGGAGAGTCTGCCTCAAGGTGCCGAGCGGCATTCTTGAACGGGCAATTAGGAACTACTAAATTCTTCGTATCACTTCGGCCGATGGAGGACCCAATGACTGGCAGTCTGTTCAGCCGACCTCTTTTTGTGCAAAGACAGCACTTCGTTCAGGAGGTAGGTTGCCTCGACGACATTTTTGACTTCCTAGAGGAGTGGCCTGCGGACAAGCGGGATGTGGCGTATGAGACCATGCTGCAGGCTTGCCGCGACGCCGCGGTTGGTCGGTTTCCACTCGGGGCGGTGCGCGACAATTTCAGGCGCTTTCTCAAAAAAAACAGTCTTCTGGTAGAGATCGAGTCCGTCCCGTTCGTCTCGCGCGGCCCGAGCGACCGGAACGTAGATGGAATGTAGGTGCTGTCCTGTGGCCGTGCGCAACTGGCGGCGGCGCTTGGCCTGCCCGGCGCTGGCAGGGGTTCCCAGCAAACCATGATCTCGTCTTTGGTGGCTGCAGCTTGGTGCGAAAAACCGCGCGGCCTGCTGACAGATCGTCAGGTCAGAAAGGTCAATGCATTGAAGCAGGGCTCTCCAATGTTCCCAATAATGCGTGGGCTTGGCTATGCGCTTCAACGGCATCTTGCGCAGCGGGCGCTCGGAGGCGCTGGATGAATGGATCGACGATGCCCTTGACACGGAATTCACGACGATCAGGCGTTTCGCCAGCGCGTTTTGCGCGGGGATATTGATGCCCTAAGAAATGCAATCGAACTCCCTTAGAACAACAGTCAATCCGAATCGTAGATCAACCGCCTCAGATGCTGAAGCGAGCAATGTATGGTCGCGCCGGCCCAGAACCGGAGGGCGAGAATGCTGCCGCTTAATCAGAAATTGAGGATGAGGCGATTTTCTGAAAAATGACAACATATTCGGTGGTTCGTGGAGGTCGAGGAAAAGTCATGACGCGATATGTTATTGTCTCTGGCTGTTCAGGCGGTGGAAAATCAACTCTGCTTGGAGAACTTCAAGAGCGAGGCTTCGCCATTGCTGAGGAACCCGGGCGTCGTATCGTCAAGCAGCAGATCGAAGCCGGCGGAGAAGCTTTGCCATGGGTTAACATGGCCGCTTTCGCACAACGAGCAATCGAAACGGCACTTCAAGACCTAGCGGTTGCGGCAAGGCGACCCTCCGTGACGTTCTTTGACCGGGGGCTTATTGATGCCGTTGCAGGTTTACATCATGCGACCGGGGAGCCAATGCGGGTGGACCTCATTGCTGCAAACCGGTTTCATGTAGATGTTTTCATGACCCCGCCTTGGCCGGAATTGTACCAGGCTGATTCAGAGCGACGGCACGGTTTGGAGGAAGCGGTTGCCGAGTATGATCGTCTCATGAACCTATACCCGTCACTCGGCTACAGAGTTCGGTTGCTCCCCAAAACTTCGGTCGCCCGAAGGGCCGACTACATTTTGAGCCAGTTACCCCGGGACTTCTTGCCCTGACCCTGAAGAGGCGCGAGGCCGGACGGTGGATAGAACTCCCATCATAATCGCCACAAGTGGTTGGAAAGTGGAAAGCCCGCGTCAATCCCCAGAAGCGCGGGCTTTCGCAGCCGGGGCTCTTCTCTGCCCGACCTATGCCCGAAATTTACGCTTATGGAGCCCGAAGGATCAACTACGCCGAAGGGTGTAATTAGAGGAAGTCGATCATATCGACCATGGCGGCTAACTGGTCCTCCGTCCGAACTCCGCGCTCGTAGAGATTGACCAATGTGGCCGCCAATCGGTCGGCTTGAGCACTCGTCTTCTGGATGCCCAGGGTACAGCAAGTTTGGTCGAAAATCGGCTGTAGCGTTGCAACCTCATCTGGAAGGAGAACGCTTCGAGGAGCGGCTGCAAACAATCACTTAGCATTAGCAAGCTCCCTTGTCCCGGGAACGCGCCGGGCGCGGTGGCAGCATAAAAATGTTCCCGGGTGGATGAACAGAGGGGTCGGGTGTGTAGGGAAAATAAATTGCCAGGAAAGCGGTTGGCACTTTCAAAAGGATGGGATGAGGATCGCAGAGTGCGCCATATTTGGCCAAAATCAATCTTTTGGTTGCTTCATAGCGGTCGAATACTATCTTCTCGCGGACCGAGGACGGGAAGACAATGGTAAGCGAAACAAAGCTAGAATACGGCCCCCTCACCGAGGCTACCAGAGAGGCACACACCCAGACATTCATCAACCAATTTGTTCGATCCCATAAGTGCCAGGTGATAGGTCCGACTTTTCCCCTATGGTATTTGGGGCCATGATCCGATCTGCATCGCCCGCCTTCATGTTCTCGCTTATTGCGTTTGGCACAATTCTTGGTATCGCCGGAACTGACCTCGTCCTTCCCGCGGTTCCCACGATGCCACGCGAATTGGACGGCACGCCCGCTTTAGCCCAGATGGTGCTGGCAGCCTATGCCGCAGGAACGCTCGTGGGTCTGCTGACATTCGGTGAACTCGGCGCGAGATATTCGCCTCGCAGACTCCTGATCTGGTCGCTGACCCTATTTGCTTTCACCTCCATCCTGGCAGCATTCGCGCCTACGCTGGAGTGGCTGGTGGCGTTCAGGTTCGCTCAAGGAGCTTTCGGCTCTGGTCCTGCAGTATTTGCGCCAGGTTTCATCCAGGGTCTCTTCACGGGTGACAAAGCGGCCGGAATGTTCGGACGACTTGGCTCGATCGAATCTCTTACCCCGGCGCTTGCCCCGGTGGCAGGGGCGTTCCTGCTCGGCGTGGGCGGCTGGGAAACATCCTTCCTGGTTCTTGGAGGTTTTGCGATCTTCTGCGCCATTGCCTGCGTGGTCTACAGCCACTCGCTTCCGGATCGGACCGTCGCTCTCGAAACGCACCGCAGCTACCTATCGATCCTGCGGGACGGGGTGTTCCTTCGGCACGCGCTGAGCCAGGCTTTCTCCCTCGCCGCAATCCTCATCTTCGTCTTTGGCGCACCGGTCGTGATGACAGAGATCATGGGTGGCGGCATTGAGGATTTCATCCTTCTGCAGATTTGCGGAATAGCCATCTTTATTCTGGCATCCAATCTTTCCAGCACACTCGCCAACAAGTTCGGGATCGAGCGCATGATCTGTCTCGGAACGGGAGTCTTGCTCACTGCCTTCCTGCTGATCCTTGCCTATGTTCAGTTCGGTGGAAGCAGCCTTGCTGTCATCGTGCCCATCTGGGCCATCACCAATGGGGCATTCGGTCTGCGGGGTCCGATAGGCTTTCATCAGGCCATAGTAGCTTCTAAGGGCGATCATTCTCGTGGCGCTGCACTGGTTGTGGCAGGCATCTTGGGATTCACGGCGGCAGGTACCGCTATCGCTGCGCCGTTCCTTGGCCTTGGTTGGTGGCCTCTCGCTCTGGCAAGCTGCCTTTCAGCAGCCCTTGCCTTCCTCTGCCTGGCAGTCTTTCCAGAAGGCTGAACTGCTCTTTCGAAGGACCGAAGGTCTGCCGTCACCACGCGCAAGTGCGGGCTGGGCGAATAGTCTCGGAACACGCTGATAGAGAACGGTACGATCGTCTCGGCAAGCCTTGGGGCCAAGCGCAAAGGCCAGCCATCTCTTTCCGACACCCGAGCGGCCGCAGATGCCAGATTGTCATGAGCACTGATCCAGTCGCTGCCGAGCAATTTCATGAAGAGCGCGCGGTCAAGGCCGCGTTCGCTGCGATAATCGACATCTTCCGGCGTCGCCTGGTGGCGCAGTTTGGCGAAGCTGAGGCGTGCAGCAAGCTTGTGATCGTAGTGGGAACTCCACTCCCGTTCGAGCAGCAATCCGAGCCATTCAGCATGCGAGAGATGTTGCGGCTTCGCCGTTGCCGCTGGGTTCGCCAAGGCTTTTGCCATGCCGGGCCGCGCCCATGGCGTTCAGTTTGTCGAGTGTTGGATGAGCAAGCATCTTCGTTCTCCTTAGTGGTAATAGCGGGGTCTGCGGATGTTTTCGTGATGGACCGGTCCATGCGACGCCGCTCTATTCGAGGCAGCCGTTCGGTCAAGGTGATTGTCGAGGATGGAGCGCACCGAGCCATATGTCCGGGCTCCAATCTCCAGCGCACGGCCGCAAGCGGCATTGACCCTGTCGCGGCCAAAGCTCTTGTTGAGGCGGATAATCCCGAGGCAAGCTCGAAAGCCTTGTTCAGGATGCGGCCTGTCGGCGAGGATGCGCTCGCACAGCAGCGCAACATCCCACCCAATGGCAGAGGCTTCGCGTCGAATGCGTTCGATCGTCCAGTCAGCAAAGCGGCGATGCGCTGAGGGCTTATGATCAGGGATCGTCGCATGCTTGCCGTTGCCGCTGGAGCGTCGATGAGCAGCAAGCCGCTCGCCCTTGTGGAAGATCTCGATCGTATTGGCGGTTATCCGCGCCTCGACCTGCTCTCGAGCGAAGCGATAGGGAACGGAATAGTAGTGCCGCTCGATCTCGACGTGATCCAGACCGGCCCGTCGGATACGCCATTCGGCAAACACATAGCGTTCGAGAGGCAGTGGTCGCAAAGCCGGACGATCAAGGTCTTCGAACAGTTGGCGGCGCTTGGCACCGGCCCGGCGCAGGACCCTCTTATCGTTCAGGTCGTGAAGCAATTCGCCGATCGCCGCATTGACCTCAGCCAGCTGTAGAAGGTGCGATGGCGCAGGCGGCCCAATAGCCAACGTTCGACGATCCGAACCGTGGCTTCCACTTTCGCCTTGTCGCGCGGGCGTCGCGGCCGCGTCGGTAAAATGGCACTGCCATAGTGAACCGCCATCCCGGAATACGTCCGGTTGACTCGGGGGTCGAAGTGGCAGGCCTTGATGATCGCCACCTTGGCATTGTAGGGAACCAGCAAGGTGGCGCACCGCCAAAAAACTCCAGCGCCAGGATATGGCATTCGATCCAGTCGGGAAGTGCCTCACTCCAGCGTGCCTGCGCATACGAAAGGCTCGATGCTCCCAGAACCGCCACGAACAGGTGCGCCTGCCGTGTCTTGCCCGACAGCCGATCCACGATCACTGTGACCGTGTCGCCGGCATAGTCGACGAACAGCTTGTCGCCGGCCGTATGATCCTGCCGCATCGTCACGGGCAGCTTCATCGCTCAGCCGCGGTAAGGGTCACAGTAGCGACTGTAACGATAGCGGTCCGGATGTTCGAAGTACTTCTCTTACCCCATCTAGCCCTTCGAGGTGCTCACCGGCCAACCCCTCGATAATGAATGTCGAGCATTGCTCGGATGATATCTTCGATTCCCGCTTTGAAGTTTCCCGCCATCCACATTCATGCAATCGTTTTTCAATTCTCAGCTGCTCCCTCAGAGATATCCGCTGCCGGCCAGCCACATGCGATACTCGTCCCAATCTTTCAGGCGTGTACCGGGCGCTTGCATGAATTGCTCCATTCGCCCAGCGAGCTTCTCCATCGTTTTATCGGATGGCCAATCGCCCAAAGTGACGTATATCCGCCATGCAGTTTTCACACTCATGCCTTGTGGTGGATCAAATGGTGTTATGCAGAACTGGTGGCTAGAGAGGGCACTCTTTACCCTCGACAGCGGAATGCCTATCTCGTCAGCTATCACCTTAGGCTTCACCCCGAGAGCAGCCATCTTCACGATCAGGTTGTCGCGCTCAATCTTGTCCATACACACCGAGATACTGTAATCATCATTCGCGGAAAAGAAGCAGCAGCGTCAGGTCAATTTCGGCATGATGATGGCGTCTGCTCCTATTATGTCGTTCTCGTTTTTCATTCCGTCCCAAAACTCCTCGACGGTGCGTGCCGCCTCGAGGCGCCGTCTGCGTGTATCCCGCGTTCAGTGGTCCATTCCTTTTCATCCCATCGAATAGGTCACCTCAGCGCCAATGCCTTTCTTGAAGGCCCCTCCAACCGAATCTCCCCAAATATTGATCGCCGTTATAGGCGGAGCGGTCCTTCAGCGCCTTCAATCTAAAGCCCTGACCGGATGTAGTGGATGGCCGCTTTGGCGCATTGCGGTGCCGGTAGCAGAGGCCGTCCGCCACATCAGGATTGGCTGCCAACTATCACCGGAGGCGGTTTTTGCGCTTTTTAGCAGGATTAGAAGTTGGCTTCGAGCTGTGCTCTCTGATTTGTTGCCAAGGGCTTCTCGAATCAAGGCTCGCGCTTCTGCCTGCATGTTGACGGCTGGATGCTCAAGGATTGCTTCTACGCGACCCAGCCATTCAAAATGCTCCAGGGCGGCCCAGGGTTCGTTGATTTCGGGTATGGCGCGGATTGCATCCTCGATCTCCACCATGAAGACGTTAGCGTCGATGTTTCTGTCCGCAGGTGCGTTCATGATTTTTGTTCAGAATAGATGGACCGCTTCGGCTCAAACGACAGGGCCGGCGCGCTGTCCCGTGCGGGGCCGTTACCCTAAACCCAAGATTGCCCTGTGCTGCTTAGGGATCAGGGACTTTGCGCTGGGTCGCAGAAGGGGTGAACAGGCTTCAAAAGATTAGAGCAAATGTCCACTGCAATCAAGACGGCCGGCGCTTCTGGCGCGCCGGCGGCTGAGATTGCTGATTGGGGCAAAACCCCAGGTTCTCAGAAACTTATTAAGCTCCGTCGAGCGTGAACGATCAAGTCGGCCGTTAGTATGATATAGAAATGAAAACTGGTCGCCCGTTCCGCCTCCACTTACACTCGTTGGCCAAGGAGGTGTCTGAGGAAAAGTTCGCTCGCGGCGAAAAAGCGACGCAGCAGGGGTACCCGGTCGAATAGCCGACGCTAAAGTTTTAGCGGCTTAGTTGAGCGGAACATAATATTCCTTTGGTAGTCAGAAAGACGACGACCCGCATCTTTGATCCAACACGCGGCGAGTGCAAGGAAATAGTTATGACTGCAGCACGTACTGAACTGCCTAACGCTTTGCCCAGACAGGATGTGCTAGCGGAGATTTTCAAGAAGGCGCCGCATCCGATCATCGTCAAGAACAGCGCATCTCAGTTCCTCTTCCTCAACGACGCAGCTTGCGATTTGATAGGCGCGCGATCGGAAGACGTTGTCGGGAGAACAGATTATGACTTTCTGCCCAAGGCTGAGGCCGATGCGATCCGAGCCATGGACATTCAGATCTTCGAAACCGGAGAGGAAAAATTCTTCGAAGAGGTGATTACTGGGCGGGACGGCTCACCCCACACCCTCAAAACCCACAAACGGCGCGTTTGTCTGGCTTTTGACGACACAGTACAGGAATTCCTGATCGTGGACTTTCAGGACGTCACCGAGTTGCGGAAGGCAGAGCGCGTTCTTCGGGCAAGCGAAGAGCATCACAGATCGCTGATCGAACTCCATCCTCAAACTCCCTGGTTAGCCAATGCCGCCGGGGAGATCATCGAAGTTGGGGCCGAATGGGAGCACCTTTCAGGGAGGTCCCGTGACGAAGCCGCCGGCTCGGGGTGGGAAAGCTCCGTTCATCAAGAAGACCTTCTCTCAGTGAAAGAAAACTGGGCACGCTCGGTGGAGACAGGCGCTCCGCTCGACATCGAGTTCCGCGTCGCTAATGTAGGTGGGGAAGTTCGTTGGTTTCGCAGTCGTGCGGCGCCGAAAAGATCACCAACCGGCAAGATCACCAGATGGTACGGCTTGCTCGAAGACGTCCATGAGCGGCGGCTCGCGTTGGACGCGCTAAGGAAAAGCGAACAGAGTCTGATTGAACATCGGGACGAACTAGAGAAGTTGGTCGAGGCAAGGACTGCAGAAGTCAGCAGGAAAAATGCCGAACTCGACCGGTTGCTCCAGCAGGAACGCGAGGTCAACGCGTTGCAGCGCCGCTTCGTGGCCATGATTTCCCACGAATTCCGCACGCCACTTGCGATCATTGACAGCGCGGCCCAGCGATTGACGCGGACGAAGACAGCGGTCACCAGCGACTATCTCTTCGAAAAATCCGCGCAGATAAAAGGGGCTGTCGCTCGGATGGTCGAGCTGATGGAAAGCATCTTGGCTGCCGGACGGTTGCGAACGGGTACGATTGCGATTGACAGGCAACCGTGTTCATTGGCCACGGTAATAGACGAAGCAGTTAAGCGCAGACGGGACATCAGCGCGACCCACGACATCCATGTTGACGTCACGTCCCTTCCTCAATCGATGCATTTTGATCGAGACGCCGTCGATCGCGTCGTATCGAACCTCCTTTCGAACGCCGTGAAGTACTCTTCTCACTCGTCGGATATCTATATTCGCGGCTGGCAGGAGGATGGCTGGGCAAAGGTGAGCGTTCGTGACACGGGCATCGGCATGGATGTTGACGACCTTCCACGTCTTTTCGAGCCATATTTCAGAGCCCGTAGTGCAACGGGAATCGCAGGCACGGGTATCGGACTGAATATCGTGCGCGAAATCATCGAGCTGCACGGTGGAACAATCTCGGTCACCAGTGAGATTGGCAAAGGGACGACCTTTACGATCTCGCTTCCAGTGGATCACCATCCGAGATTGGAACAGGAGGCAGCCTAAGAGGTGGAGGCAAGATGACGACTATTCTTTGCATCGATGATGAGACCGAAATTCGAAAACTCCTGATCGAGGAGTTTCAGGATGCTGGGCTAAAGACCCTGGAGGCCGCGAACGGACGGGAGGGATTGGAGAAGATATTGACCGCGTGGCCAGACATCGTCGTTTGCGACGTCTCCATGCCAGTGATGACTGGGCACGAGCTTTTGGCTGAGATCCAAGTCAATCATCCGGAATTCTCCAATACCCCGTTCATCATGTTGACGGCCATGACGGATAAGGAAAACACGCTGAATGGCTTGAAAGCTGGCGCCGACGACTATCTAACGAAGCCCGTGGATCTTGATCTTTTGATGGCGAAAATCAGCGGCTGCATTGCGCGGCTCGAAAGCAACCGCAAGGCGGGTCGGGGTCTGTAATTGAACCCAAACGCGAGCTACCGCGTTGGGCGTAATACTGAGCTTCGCGACTGCAGGTGTATGATGCCTTTTTTATCCTCGTCCACACATCATACGGGAAGCGGGCAAACGCTCGATATTGTCTCAGCGATCTTTGCCGGCTTTCGCAACCCGGTCATCGTCAAAGATGAGCATTCCCGTTTTGTATATCTCAATACAGCCGCCTGCGCCCTCCTGGGCTGTAAGCCAGATGACATCGCCGGACGATCAGACCATGATTTTTTGCCCAAAGAGGAGGCTGACGAAATCATCGCCGTCGACCGCGAGATTTTGAGGACTGGACGAGAGCGGATATTCGAGGAAACAATCGCGACGCCTCGGGGAGAACGGAGGGCACTTGTTACCCATAAACACTGCGTAACACTGCCGGCTTCGGCTGCTCCGTGGAGGCTGGTCGTTGCCGTCATTAACGACGTGACCGAATTGCGTAATGTCGAGCGAGCCCTTCGCGCTCGCGAGGAACATTATCGCTCGCTGATCGAACTTCATCCTCAGGTGCCGTGGGTTGCCACTCCAGACGGGGAGGTCGAAGAGGTAGGCCCACTTGGCGCGAGATATCTGGCCACGCACCGGAGGACGCGTTCGGCTCGGGATGGGCAACAAGCATCCACCCAGAGGATTTACCCGAAGTGCAACGGAGATGGCTAGCGTCAATCCGAAACGGCACCCGTTTTGACGTGGAGTGTCGTATACGCAGCGCTACCGGGGCTTATAGGTGGGTCCGCAATCGTGCAGCGCCGCGCCGAGATGAGGACGGGGCAATTAGCCGATGGTACGGCCTGCTTGAAGACATTGATGAGCGTAAGAACGCCGAGGAAGCGGTTCGTGAAAGCGAAGCTCGTTTTCGCCTCATTGCGGACAGCACGCCGGTGATGATCTGGATGACCGACGCCAAGGGCGAGACGACATATCTGAACCGCCGTTGGTCCGAAACTACAGGGCAGTCGAGCGACGAGGCGCTGGGGTCAGGATGGTTGGATGCGATTCATCCCGAGGATCGTGACAGCGTGAGGGCTGCGTTTGTCGAAGCGGTACAAAACCGGGCACCTACACGTGTGGAATACCGCCTGCGCCGTAGGGATGGAACTTGGGCGTGGGTAATCGATCTTGGCGAGCCACGACTGACGCCCAATGGTGACCTCATTGGCTTCGCCGGCTCGGTGCTCGACATCTCAGAACGCCATGCTGCCGAGTTGGCACTGGAGGAAAGCGAAACCTTCATTCGTAGCATATTCGACAGCAGCCCGGATTGCATCCGGTTGATGGATCTCGAGGGCAATCTGGTTCTCATGAACCGGGCAGGACGCCAGCTTTTCGGCCTGGCTCCCGACGCTCCCCTGGACGAGATGCGCTGGGACAAAATCGTTGCCGCCTCCGACATATCGAAGGTTGTTTCCGCCTTTGACCGGGTCAGAGCGGCAGAGACGGCGCGCTTTGAAACTGTAATTGCCGCTCACGACGGTAAAAAGCATTGCATGGACGTTATAGTCGCGCCAGTGTTTGGCTCGGAGGGCAAGCCGGTTCGTATCTTGACGATCTGGCGTGACGTGACGGAGGCAAAGACCGCACGCAATGAAGCTGAGGACGCCCGGCATGCGGCCGAGACGGCAGCTCGGCGGCTATCGTCAGTGCTTGAAAGTACCATGGACTGCGTGATCGTTCTCGATCGTGAATGGCGTCTGACATACATGAATTCAAGGGCAATGCGCCTGCTTGATCTCGGTGAAGAGGTCATCGGCAAGGATATCTGGACTCTCTATCCAGCGGAAGCAGACAGCATGTTCGCCTTCCACTATCGGCGAGCGCTAGCAGAAAACGAAGCGGTCACTTTTGAGGAGTATTCTCCCTCGCTCAACCTTTGGCTTGAAGTACATGCCTCGCCCTCGGCCGATGGGCTCTCAGTTTTCTTTCGTGACATCTCCGATCGGCGCAAGGCCGAGCAGGAACGGGTTCAGGCGCAGAGCCAGATCCTGCACATGTCGAGGCACGATGCGCTTACGGGCCTGCCGAACCGGCTGTGTTTCCGCGAGCGGCTCAACCGGGAACTGGAAAGTTTGCAGGAGGGAAAAGGTGTAGCTCTTCTGGCGCTTGATCTAGACGGGTTCAAGACGGTGAACGATGCCTATGGCCACCCAGTGGGAGATGCTCTGCTGCGTCAAGTTTCCGAACGTCTAAGATCGTGTGCTGAAGACACTGCCGTAGTGGCACGCGTCGGTGGGGATGAGTTTGTGGTTGTGCAGCCATCTCTTCCTAGTCGAGACCGTCTGAGGATCCTCGCCGAGCGCATCATCGGTACGCTAGAGAAACCCTTTGACCTCGACGGTGTCTCGGCGACCATAGGCGCCAGCGTCGGTATCGCGCTAGGACCAGAACACGCGAGCACGGTGGATGAGCTGGTAAGGGCATCAGACGTCGCGCTTTATCGTGCAAAGGCCGACGGCCGAGGAAAATACAGGTTCTTCGAACCCGGAAAGGACAAACACCTTCAGGCGCGACAGCAACTGAAATTGCAGCTCAGGAATGCGCTCATCCGTGGAGAACTCGAGATTCACTATCAGCCACTCGTAGAGCTTGCCTCGAAAAAAATCACCTCATGTGAGGCACTTGTCAGGTGGCGGCATCCCGAGAAAGGCATGATTTCGCCGGCTGACTTTATTCCGGTCGCTGAGGAAAGCGGCCTCATCGTGCAGCTAGGAGCATGGGTTCTCAATGAAGCGTGCCGGCAGGCCACCGCCTGGCCCACGGACGTAGGCGTATCTGTCAATCTATCGCCGCTCCAGTTCAAGAGCGGCGACCTTCCCGCAACAGTTTCGCGATCTTTAGAGGCGTCCGGCCTCGCCCCCACCCGCCTTCAGCTCGAGATTACCGAATCGGTGATGCTCGATGACGAGGAAAACAACTTGCGGACCCTGCAGCAGATCAGGCGGCTCGGCGTCACAATTGCGATGGATGACTTTGGGACCGGTTATTCATCACTCGGCTACCTTCGCAGCTTTCCCTTCGACAAAATCAAGGTCGACCGAGGGTTCATCAATGATCTTCCTGAAGGGCGGGAATCTCTAGCAATCATCCGGGCTGTCGCGGGCATCGGCCGCAGCTTAGGGATAACAACGACCGTGGAGGGCGTCGAAACCAAAGCGCAGCTCGATGCGGTCAGTGCGGAGGGTTTTGACGAAGCGCAGGGATATCTGTTCTCACGCCCAGTGCCTGCATCTGAGGTGTCTAAGTTACTTAAACGCCGCGAACTATGAGCGCATTACGAAATCGCATTCGATGAGATGCAAGCGCCTTCGTCCCGGCTAGCACCTCCGGTCCGGTTCGTCTCGTCTACGATACACCGGCTGTGATGAAAATGTCGAAGTATAGTCAACGGGCAAGCCGAGTTAGTGGATGATGACGTGGTCGAGATCACTTTCGCGTAAGCAAAAGACGATGAGCGCCGGTCGAGGGCAAAACCGGGGACTTCTGCTGCAAACTGGATCCAGGACAAAATGCCGGAACCATCGCCAGCAACAAAATCGCAAACATTAGACGAGCTACCATGGCACTTCTTCGAAAGAACAAGCTCGCCGCCGTTATAAAGGCAACGATCTCAGAAGAGCGTTCGGCCAGCGATTCGGGCCGTCATCAAAATTCCTGTCATTCGGTCTAGACTTCCGCGGTTGCTGCCCGACCAACGAAAACATCGGCTATTTTCCTGCCGAGGCACGAGCTGGAGAGGCACCGGACGTACTCGTCTGGCCGACTGCCCCCGGCGCAGCATAACCAGACTCCAGCCTAAGACGGGGCGATCACGGGATTAACAAACCCGACACCGATGGAGTTGGTAGCAGCCCAAGGCGAATCCTCCCGTGCTCGTTGGAGAAGCTTGGGAGCCTCCGTGGCGATGCGGGCCCGTCCCACTTGCACGATCTCCGCGGATGACACGCCCTGCCAGCGCTCCCATACCTCGGCCTGGAGCGGGCTGACAACGAGGATGGCGAACAGATAGCTTATGAACTCGGACAGGACGCTCTCCCAATTCTTTGCAACGTTGAGGGCCATACGGGGCTCGAGCGGCCTGCCATTTGAAGGAAATCCCGACTGGCGGGTTGAATCGGATCGCCGCGATGGATGATGCCTGACGCATAACCGATCGGTTATCGGTAATACTGCTTCAGACGCACCGCAGTCGGTGTCAACGACCCGTTTGGGAGACGGCACCAACGTCGTTACACCCGGAGCTTTTCAGGGAGAAGATGCATGCAGTCAGGCGTCCGGTTGTTGTCTCAAAGGTGTAAGAGAGTGTTTAAGTTCTGAAGTCATCATATGGGCCTTCGTATAAGTCGGGGTGAAGCGTCCGCCAATGATGACCGTGGTAAGTTGCATCGCAAATGAACACAATTTGCTCCTGGTTTTTATCGCGGCTCTAACTTGCCTTTTCGGTGCGGCGATCACCTTGAGATTACTGCACCGGGCAGCGATCGCGTCGCGGTGGCAGAGGCTCGGTTGGCAGTTCCTGGCTGCAGTCGCTGGTGGCGGCGGCGTATGGACAACGCACTTCGTCGCCATGCTAGCATATGAACCACCGGCGCCAGCATCATTCGACCCGGTGATGACCTTGATGTCGCTGATGATCGCGATGTTGGGCCTCCTTGCCGGTTTCTCTATCAGTGGGATGGGAGCGACGCGTAAGTTCCCGCTGCTTGGTGGCACACTAGTCGGCTTAACATATTCCGCTATGCACTATACCGGGATGCGCGCCTACCATGTAGTTGGACTCGTCGAATGGCGAATTGATTACATTTTGGTCTCAGTATTAATCGCAACCTTATGTTCGGCGGCGGCGGTAGCCGTGGTCTGGCGATCGGGGCTGCAGATGCAACGATTCTGGTTGGCCGTTGCGCTTTTGGTCACGGGGATTGTCGGTCTACATTTCACGGCAATGGCGGCCTACCGCGTGACGCCGCTGACACAGAGTTTTGCCGAGGTGGATACGGCAGCCATTTTCACCTTCGCCCTCGCCATCACAATCGTTGCCCTGATCGTCGTCAGTTCCGGGCTCGCGAGCTATCTGATTGACACAGATGTTCGCGCAGACTCACAGGAACAGCTCCGCCACATGGCAGCCCACGATGCCTTGACGGGTCTGCCCAATCGCGCCAGTTTTTCCACTCACATCAGTAAAGTGTTCGATGAAGCCCAAGGACGAGGCCGCAAATTCGCCGTCATTGGCGTCGACCTCAACCGCTTTAAGGAAATCAATGACACGCTCGGACACGGCGCCGGCGATGAGGCCCTTCGCATCATCTCACGTCGCCTGGCGCAATGCCTTGAGGAGGACGAGTTTGTCGCCCGCCTGGGCGGCGATGAGTTCGCAGCAGTGAAAAAATGTGGCGCTAAAAGCGATGTCTCCGCCTTCGCCGAGCGCCTTGCCGAAATCGTAAGCCGGCCGATGCGTATTGGTAGCATGGAGATGAGAGTCGGGGCGAGCATGGGGGCCGCCATCTGGCCGGACGATGCCAAAGAACTGGACGAGTTGGTCAACAATGCCGATGTGGCAATGTATCATGCCAAGCACGCCGCCCTTGACGGGCTTCTGTTCTACGACGCCGGAATTGGTGCATTGGAACGCAAGCGGCGGCAGCTTGCGGAAACATTGCGACACGCGATAGAGCACGGCGAACTGGATGTCCACTATCAGGTGCAGAAGTCGCTCTCGACCAGCGAAATCCATGGATACGAAGCGCTACTGCGCTGGACACATCCGAAGCTAGGTCCAATTTCGCCATCCGAGTTCATTCCGGTTGCGGAGGAGAATGGATTGGTAGGGTCACTTGGTGCCTGGGTGCTTCGCCGGGCATGTACGGACGCGGCCGCGTGGGAACCACCATGCCGTGTGGCCGTCAATGTTTCGGCTGTCCAGTTCATGGATGCCAACCTGCCGAGGCTGGTACACGAGATACTGGTTGAGACAGGGTTGCCGCCGCATCGATTGGAGCTGGAGCTTACCGAAACTGCACTGATCAAGGATAAAGTTCGTTCACTGCACATCATCCGCCAGATTAAAGCTCTCGGAGTCGGATTGGCGCTCGATGATTTCGGAAGCGGTTACTCCTCGCTCGAAACACTGCGGTCGTTCCCCTTCGACAAAATCAAGCTGGACAAAGCCTTTGTCGATGGGATTGAGCAGGACCGGCAGTCGAAGGCTATCGTGAGAGCCGTACTAGCCCTCGGCAAGAGCCTGGATATTCCTGTTCTGGCAGAGGGCATAGAGACTGAAGAGCAGATGTCGGTATTGCGGATGGAAGGCTGCGACGAAGGACAAGGCTATCTGTTGGGGAGACCGTCAGCGACCAGGGATCTTGCTCACAAACTTGTGCCGACACGGGGGGAGGGTCCGCATCAGGAGAACCTGGCGACGAGCCGCTCTGCTTAAACGCCCTCACTACCTCGGCAATACCCCCCCATGTGGCACCCTAACGAGTCTCGTTCAGGGTGGTGAATAAAACTTCACTGCGCAAAATTTGAGGGTGGACTGCAGCGACGTGTGTATGAGAAATCGTGGTAGCGATCAGGCGGCCATCTGGACGAGGGTTTCTGACAGGCGATGAACGTCGTACGGTTTGGCCATGAAAACGCTTCGCTCCGGAAGCTGGTTGGAAGTCAAGCGAATTTTCCCGAGACAATAACAATCTCTGTCAATCGGCATCCAAAATTGGCTCTGACTCAGTTTTGATGCAGTTGTAATGACGATGCTTTGCTGGTTTCCACAATGGAATCAGCCTGATGAGCACCAAGTTTCGTCCCTCCGATTTGGTACCGGCTGGTTTCATCGCCGAAGGCATCACCCACATTGACGATGAGACCTGCATCTTGCTGTCGCGAGCCGGCGCTACCGCGTCATGTCCGGCATGCGGACGAATGTCGCGAACGGTTCGAAGCCGTTATTGCCGCCAGGTCGCGGACCTCCCTCTGTCGGGAAGGCGTGTCCGACTTCTCGTCCGCACACGGAGGTTCAC
>NZ_SOEM01000016.1:0-110526 GCF_004368875.1 Neorhizobium sp. R1-B | reverse complement strand
TCTACATCGCAGCCCTGCCGGCAATCCGCTTCGATCCCGGCATCAGAGCTTTCTTCGAAAAGCTGAAATCGAAAGGAAAACCCGGCAAAGTCGCGTCGTCGCCGTCATGCGAAAGATGATCATCATCCTCAACGCAAGAATGCGGGAACACCACGCTAACGCGATTGACACCTAACACCGTTGCTTTTTATTTGACCGCTTGTTTGGCCAGGGCCGCGCGCTTGGTGTCGACGCCGATCAGGGCATGCACCACATCCGCCGTCAGGTCGTCATAGGTGCTGATCACGTGATCCGGATTGAGGGTTTGGACAGGCACGTCTGAATAGCCGAAATCGACCGCTATCGAGGAAACGCCCGCATTCTGTGCGGCCATGATGTCGTTGATGCTGTCGCCGACCATCACGCTGAGCGCGGGTTCGCCGCCGGCCCGCTCGATCGTGCCGAGGATATGACGGCCGTCCGGCTTACGGACCGAAAACGTATCGCCGCCCGTCATCACCGCGAACCGCCTCGACAAATCCAGACGCTCCATCAGCGGAAACGCAAGCTGCTCGATCTTGTTGGTGCAGATCGCAAGCCGCATCCCGGCATCCGCCAGCCGGTCGAGGCATTCGATGATGCCTGGATAGGGGCGGCTCTTGCCCGGCAGATGGTTCTTGTAGTGGTCGATGAAATAGGCAAACAGCCGGTCGGTTTCCCGCTCGTCGATAGGCGTTTTCCTGAGATCGAAGGCCCGCCGGATCATCACCCGTCCGCCCTGGCCGACAAGATGCGTCAGATCATCGAAGGTGACAGGGGCGAGTCCGGCCCCGGTGATCGTATGATTGAGGCTGTCGATCAGGTCCGGCGCGGTATCGATCAGCGTGCCGTCGAGGTCGAAAATGACGAGTGGAGCGGTCAATGAAACCTCGCAAATGGTGTCGGGACATTGCCCGCCTTAAGGAATGCGGTTGCGAAAAGCAAATATGCGAGATTCGCGCCCGCCTTAAAAGCCGGTCCAAAACCGGGCAGGGGGACTTTCGCTTGCGGGAGGAGGCGTGTAAACAGCCTCTCGGCGAAAACAGCGGGGAGCTTGTGGCGGATGGACGCCCGGGAAATGAAGGTCAAGGCGGCCGAGGCTGCACTGGCGTATGTCGAAGACGGCATGAGGCTCGGCATCGGTACTGGTTCGACAGCCGAGGAATTCGTGAGGCTGCTGGCCGAAAAGGTCCATGAGGGATTAAAGGTCGAAGGCGTTCCGACTTCCGAACGGACGGCCAGGCTTTGCGTCGAGCTGGGGATCCCGCTGAAATCGCTCGACGAGCTTCCCGAACTCGATCTGACCATCGACGGGGCCGACGAGGTCGATGAAAACCTGACCCTCATCAAGGGTGGCGGCGGAGCATTGCTGCGCGAGAAGATCGTCGCGGCAGCATCGGGCCGCATGATCGTCATTGCCGACGAGAGCAAGCTCGTCGAGGCACTCGGCGCCTTTCCTCTGCCGATCGAGGTCAATCCCTTCGGCGAGGCTGCGACCCGTATCGCGATCGAAAAAGTGGCGGCAAAGCTTGGCCTCAGCGGCGAGCTGAAGCTCCGCAAATCGGGCGACGATACCTTCATGACGGATGGTGGCCACCATATTTTCGACGCATCTTTTGGCCGCATTCCTGATGCAGAGGCTCTCTCGAGAGAGCTGAATTCCATTCCCGGTGTCGTGGAACACGGGCTGTTCATCCATATGGCGTCCTTTGCGATCATTGCCGGTCCGGCAGGAGCGCGGACGCTTAAGGCGAAGTAAACTAGGAGCAACCAACTTATGATCAGATTCGCGGTTCTCGGCCGTGCCGCCGCATTGGCGGTTCTCTTCTCCGGCGCCCTTACGGTATCCGCCCGCGCGCAAGAAGTGTCGGAGGCCCAGCTCGCCGCTGCACGGGAGGCGATCGCTTCGCTGAACGTCACGGATCGTTACGACAATATCCTGCCGAACCTCGCTGAGCGGCTGAAGGCGCAGTATATTCAGGCCTCTCCGAACTTCCAGGAACAGATTGGCAGCGTTGTCGACGAACAGGCGCTGGCGCTGGCGCCGCGTCGCGCCGATCTTGAAAAGGAAGCCGCGACCATCTACGCCAAGAGCTTCTCGATCGACGAACTGAAGGCGATCGCGGCCTTCTTCAACACCGAAGGCGGCAAGAAGCTTCTCACGGCCCAGCCGCTTGTGTCCCGCGAAATGGCCAAGGCCGCCGAAATCTGGGCAAACGGCATTTCGCGAGACCTGACCAACCAGAGCACCGAAAAGCTGCGCGGTATCATCGACGCGACGCCAATCCAGGCGCCGGTTGTTGAACCTGTGCAGCCCGAAGCACAGGCAGCCGCACCGGTACCGGCAAAGCCTGCGGCTCCCGCCAAACCGGCTGCTCCGGCTGCCGCACCGGCCAAGCCCGCCGCTCCGACTGCTGCCCCGGCAAAGCCTGCTCCGGCACCCGCCGCCAAGCCGGCTCCGGCACCCGCTCCGAAGCCCTGAGGCTTCTCGCCGGTTGATAATTTTGTCGAAGCCCGGAGCGATCCGGGCTTTTGCTTTTCAGAGCGGGAACTTATATGGGAGCCGTCCCGCCGCCTGCCTCAAGGAGATTGCCGATGACCGCCTATGACTATGATCTGTTTGTAATCGGCGGCGGATCAGGCGGGGTCAGGGCAGGGCGCATCGCCGCCTCGCTCGGCAAGCGCGTCGCTATCGCCGAGGAATACCGCTTCGGCGGCACCTGCGTTATACGCGGTTGCGTGCCCAAAAAGCTTTTCGTCTACGCCTCGCAATATCATGAGCATTTTGAGGATGCGGCCGGATACGGCTGGCAGGTCGGAGAAAGCACCTTCGACTGGAAAAAACTCATCGCTGCCAAGGATAAGGAAATCGCGCGCCTCGAGGGTCTCTATCGTCGCGGGCTGGAAAACAACGGCGCCGAGATTCTCGAAACTCGCGCCGAACTGGTCGATGCCCATACCGTCCGGCTGGTAAAGACCGGCAGGACCGTGACGGCTGAAAAGATCGTCATTGCAACCGGCGGAGCGCCCAATCCGCACGTCGCCTTGCCCGGACACGAGCTCTGCATTTCCTCGAACGAGGCCTTCGATCTGCCAGAGCTCCCACGCTCGATCCTGATTGCGGGCGGCGGTTATATCGCCGTCGAATTCGCCAACATCTTCCACGGTCTCGGCGTCGACACCACGCTCATCTACCGGGGCAAGGAGATCCTGTCGCGGTTCGACCAGGACATGCGCCAGGGCCTGCACAAGGCGATGGTCGAAAAGGGCATCCGCATCGTTCTGACGGACGTCATCGAGGAGGTGACGAAGGCGCCGGCCGGCGGCCTCTTGGCACGGACGCTCTGCGGCGAAACCATAGCTGTTGACACTGTGATGCTGGCGCTTGGCCGGGATCCGAACACCACCGGCCTCGGGCTCGATGCGGCAGGGGTCGAGATGGATGAACGCGGCGCAATCGTCGTCGATGAATATTCCCGCACGAGCGTTCCGAATATCTATGCGCTTGGCGATGTCACCGACAGGGTACAGCTGACGCCGGTGGCGATCCACGAAGCCATGTGCTTCATCGAGACCGCTTACAAGGACAATCCGACGACCCCAGACCATGATCTGATCGCGACCGCCGTCTTCTCGCAGCCGGAAATCGGCACGGTCGGCCTGTCGGAAGAGGCAGCGGCGAAGCGTTACCCGGAACTGGAAGTCTATCGCGCCGAGTTCCGGCCGATGAAGGCGACGCTTTCCGGGCGGGCAGAGAAGATGATCATGAAGCTCATCGTCGATGCGGCAAGCCGCAAGGTCGTCGGCGCGCATGTGCTCGGCCACGACGCAGGCGAAATGGCGCAGCTTCTTGGTATCTCCCTGAAGGCGGGCGTGACCAAGGACGATTTCGATCGTACAATGGCCGTGCATCCAACGGCATCCGAAGAGCTCGTCACGATGTACAACCCGAGCTACCGGGTCAAAAACGGCGAGCGTATCTAGAGCGGTTCCGGCAAAAGTGCGAAGCGGTTTTCCGTCCGGAAGTGCGTCAAAACGACAAGATAGAGCATGTCGGTGGCGCGCAGAAAGACGGAGATGCTCTAGGGCCGAGGGCGGCTATGCAAACCCTCTATTAAGGTTTATAAGCCGCCCCTATTTTAACGGGCGGTCGCCCGGCCTTCGGTGCCGGGCCGTAACAGGTGAGTGAGATGGCACAGAATTGGACCCCGAACAGTTGGCGGCAGAAACCGATCCAGCAGGTCCCCGATTATCCGGACGCGGCCGCGCTGGCGGCGACGGAAGCTCAGCTCGCGACCTTTCCGCCGCTCGTTTTTGCCGGTGAAGCCCGCCGCCTGAAGAAGCAGCTCGCAAACGTCGCGGAAGGCAACGCCTTCCTCCTGCAGGGCGGCGATTGCGCCGAAAGCTTCGCCGAACACGGCGCCGACAATATCCGCGACTTCTTCCGCTCCTTCCTGCAGATGGCCGTCGTGCTGACTTTCGGCGCGCAATTGCCTGTCGTGAAGGTTGGCCGCATCGCCGGACAGTTCGCCAAGCCACGTTCGTCGAACATCGAAAAGCAGGGCGATGTCGAACTGCCGTCCTACCGCGGCGACATCATCAACGGCATCGAGTTCACGAAGGACGCACGCACGCCGAACCCGGAGCGCCAGCTCGACGCCTACCGTCAGTCGGCCGCGACGCTGAACCTCCTGCGCGCTTTCGCGATGGGCGGATACGCAAACCTGGAAAACGTCCACAAATGGATGCTGGGCTTCGTAAAGGACAGCCCGCAGGGCGAGCGCTACCGCAAGCTCGCCGATCGCATCAGCGAAACCATGGACTTCATGCAGGCGATCGGGATTTCTTCGGAGAACAATCCGAGCCTGCGCGAAACCGACTTCTTCACCAGCCATGAAGCGTTGCTGCTTGGTTATGAAGAAGCACTCACCCGCGTCGATTCGACCTCCGGCGACTGGTACGCCACATCCGGTCACATGATCTGGATCGGCGACCGCACCCGCCAGCTCGATCACGCGCATGTGGAATATTTCCGCGGCATCAAGAACCCCATCGGCCTCAAATGCGGCCCGTCGCTGCAGCCCGACAACCTGATCGAACTGATCGATGCCCTCAATCCGACCAACGAGGCCGGTCGCCTGACGCTCATCTGCCGGTTCGGCTACGACAAGGTCGCCGACAGCCTGCCGAAGCTCATCCGCGCGGTCGAGCGGGAAGGCAGAAAAGTCGTCTGGTCCTGCGATCCGATGCACGGCAACACGATCACCTTGAACAACTACAAGACGCGGCCCTTCGAGCGCGTCCTGTCGGAAGTCGAGAGCTTCTTCCAGATCCATCGTGCCGAAGGCACCCATCCGGGCGGCATCCATGTCGAGATGACCGGCAAGGACGTGACCGAATGCACCGGCGGTGCCCGGGCCGTCACGGCTGAGGATCTGCACGACCGCTATCACACCCACTGCGATCCGCGCCTCAACGCCGACCAGGCGCTCGAACTCGCCTTCCTGCTCGCCGAGCGGATGAAGAGCGGCCGCGACGAGAAGCGCATGGTCGTGAACGGCTGACATCATCATTGCTTTTGCACAGTCCGGGAGGTCTTATCGACGTCTTGGACTGCTATCCGAATCGGACCGGCGCATGCCGCGCCGGTTGACCTTGCGCCTCTCCCTATCGCGCCTTCTCCGTTTCTTTGCTATTGAGCCATCCGGAACAAAACGGGAGGGTGACGATGGCGCAGAAGATAGGCAAGACGCTTCAGGATTTCTGTCGCCCGGACCGGATGGCGCTCGTCGTCTACGACATGCAGGTCGGTATCCTGCACCAGCTCAAGGATGGGACGGCCATCACGGCCAAGGTGAAGACGGTTTTGGACGCGGCGCGTGCGGCCGGCTTCCCGGTCATCTTTTTTCGCCATTTGTCGATGCCGAAGCCGCTGATGGGACATTTCCAGATGCGTCAGGCGATGGCCTGGCAGCGGACCGAGGATCCGGATGCCGTGCATCCGTGGTTCCTGCGCGATTCGCCGGGCTTTGAGATCACCCCGGAACTGGAACCGACCGCCGACGAGGCGGTTCTCGACAAGATCACCTTTTCCGCCTTCGAAGGCACGCCGCTGGCGATCATCCTGCGCGATCTCGGCCTGACCTCTTTTGCAATCTGCGGCGTCGCGACCGAAATCGGCATCGACCCGACCGTCCGTCACGGATGCGATCTGGGGCTTGTCCCGATCGTCATCCGCGATGCCTGCGGAGCAGGTCATGCGGAAGCGGCTGAGCGCGCCATGGAAAATATTGCGTTTATGGGTGATTCGATCCTGGCCGATACGGCACAGATTGTGGCTGCCATGCGGCAATAAGGCAACACTGGCTGTGGATTTGGCCCATCCTGCAGTGGCCGAAGTATTGACTGTCACAGTTTCGCATACCACAAACACCTTAACGCCATATTTCGGCTAAACTTCTGGCGGCATGCGCTTTTATGTGCACCACCGAAACCAAATCGGGGCGGGCGTAAAGACATTGGTTACCATAATCGTTCATTCTCACCGGCAGTCCTCAGGCATGGACCGGTACACATCTTCTCCGGCTGTGTCCTGCCTCGGTTGTATCGGCGGCGACACGCAAGTGTTCTCCGCCCGTGTGGGTAACGGTTCGGGTAACAAGTGATGGCGCGTACGGTCCAGGCTTCCGCGAATGGCAAACAGGCACGCAAGGCGCCGAAACGCCGCAAGAAATCCCGCTCTCTCCTGACGAATGTCGCAGTCGGCCTCGGGCTGACGATGGTGGCGCTTGTGGGCGCTTCAGTGGCAACCATGGCGACTGCGGTCAAATCCACGGCGGATGTCAAGTTCGAGATTGCCCTCGCCAAGCCGATTGCTCCTGCTGTTGCGCCCGCGGCGCCAGGCGCGCGCGAGATCGATGTTTCCAAATTTTCCCGTCTCTCCGACGGTTCTCCGGCCAGCCCGAAGAGCAGACGTCTCGACGGCGCCGATGTTGCGGCGCTCGAAGCGCGGAAGCCGGATCGCTCCAGCGCCAGGCAGATGCTGGGCGCCTTGCTCGCCAAGGCCAACCGTCACGCCGAGAGCGAACGGCAGTTCGCAGCGCTGGCAAACCGGCGCCCTGGCGCCGAGGCCATCCGCGCGGCGCTGGCACCGGCGATGGAAAGCCTGGTCGTGGTTGCCCCGCGCGGCGACGAGGTCATGCCTGACCTCATCCAGGATGCCGCGCCTGCCACCTCCGTTGCACAACTGAAGGACATGAAGCCGGTCGAGATGGCCGCGCTCGAGGAAACGGCTGTCGAAGACAATGCCGACGCCTTGGAAGAGGCCGCCGTCGAGGCGACCGACGAGCCGGCGCCCGCCGAAGCCCATGCGCTTCCGAAGGCCGGTCCGCTTCCGGTCATCCGCCCGTCGTCTGCCTTCCCGGGCCGGCCGGCCAAGCCGAGCGCGCTGGCTGCGATTGCCGCCGTCGCGCCGCAGAAGCCGGCGCAGCCTGCCGAAGACGACAAGCCGACGGCGCTTGCCTTCGCCAAGCCCGACAATCCCCTGCGCGACACGCCTGCGCGTCCGGGTCCTGCGCCGAAATGGCCGGGTATCGGCACCAAGGTCGCGATCTACGACATCAGCAATGCCGTCGTTCACATGCCGAACGGCACGAAGCTCGAAGCGCATTCCGGCATTGGCAGCATGCGCGACAACCCGAAATTCACGCATGTGAAGATGCGCGGCCCGACCCCTCCGGGCACCTATAAGCTCTCCATGCGCGAAAAGCTCTTCCACGGGGTGGCCGCGATCCGCCTGACATCCGTCGACGGCAGGCATCCGCAGAACCGCACCGGGCTTTTGGCGCACAGCTTTCTGCTGCGTGTGCGCGGCGACTCGCACGGCTGCGTGGCCTTTGCCGACTATGACCGCTTCCTGAAGGCGTTCCAGCGCGGCGAAATCACCCATATGGTGATCGTGCCCAAGTGGGACGGCAAGCGCCCGGGCAGCGGTGGCGGCGGCGACAATTTCATCGCCAAGCTCTTCAGCGGCAGCGACGCCTGATCGGCGTCGCTCATCCGAGAATATCCCGCGCCACCCGTAGGAATACCTTGGCCCCGATCGGGATCAGGTCGTCGGGAAAGTCGTAGTCGGGATTGTGGAGCGCCGGATGGCGCTCGCCGGCGCCGAGAAAGAACATCGCCGATTTCGACACGCCCGCGAACCGGCCGAAATCCTCCGAAGCCCGGAAGGCTTCTCCCGGCTCGTGCGATACGCCCTCCGCCTCCATCGCGACCCTCAGCAATGCGGCAGCCTCCGGGTGGTTCTCGCAATGGCTGAAAATGTCGTGGTATTCGAAACCGTATTCCAGGCCTCCTTCCGCGGCAGCTTGGCCGACCAGCGCCTCGGCGGCATCCACCAGGGCCTGCATCTTGCCGTCCGTCATCGTCCTGAGCGTCACCCAGATCTCCGCGTGACCCGGCGCGATGCCGAAGGCGGGCTCGCCGACTGACGCATGCGTCACTGTCGCGAGCACCAGATCTTCGGTTGCGATCCTTCCGCCGCTCAAGCCCGTCAGCGCCGGCATCAGCTTCGCCACCGCCGGCACCGGTGAGATGCCCGTCTCCGGTGCGGAGGCATGCGCCGTCCGACCTGACAGCGTGATCTTCAGGCCGCGCGAGGCGCAGTTCACCACCCCGTCCTTCAGCCAGGCGTGGCCGAGCGGCAGGCCCGGCATGTTATGGAGCGAAAAGCTGTAGTCCGGCGAAAGCTCGGCAAACCGCTCGTCGGCAAGCACAGCCGCAGCACCTGCGCCGGTCTCCTCCGCCGGCTGGAAGAGCAGGATGACCCGCCCTCGCGCCGGTCGCTGCCGGCCGAAATGGCGCCCGAGCGCCGCCAGCGTCGCCATATGCCCGTCATGGCCGCACATATGGCCCTTGCCAGGCAATCGCGAGCGATGCGCGGGCTTGCCCGTCTCCTCGATCGGTAGCGCGTCGAGCTCGGCGCGGAAGAGCGCCGTCAGCCCGGGCGCACCGCTGTCGTAGATGACAGCCACGCCCGTGCCGCCAAGGCCGGAGACTACCCGGTCCGGGCTGGTCCCTGCGAGAAAAGCCTGCACTTCGGCAGCCGTCGCGATCTCCTGGCCGGACACCTCCGGCATCGCATGCAGCCTCTGCCGCCAGGCGGTAAGCTCGATCAGGTCGTGATTGGTGAGATACATGCTGCCTCCTCGGTGCCGTGCTGAAACAGAGGTAGCCGGGCGGAGGCAAAGCCGCAAGCGGGGGGAACAAGGAGGCGCTTCAGCGATTTTCATCGCAAAGTTTAGGAGGCAGCGATGCACATCATTCTCGGCGGAACGGGCCGGGCAGGTTCGGCGACTGCAAAAGCTCTTCTTGCGCGCGGCGAAGCGGTCACGGTCGTTGCTCGCCATGCCGACAAGGCGGAAAAGTTGCGGCAGCGCGGCGCCGAAGTGGCGGTCGCGGACGTTCACGACACCAAAGCTCTCCAGAGGATTTTCGCTCAGGGCAGGCGGCTCTACATCCTCAACCCGTCGGCCTCGCCGAAGACCGATACCGATGCCGGGGAAAAGAAGACGATCGCTTCGATCCTCGCGGCGATCGAAGGCTCCGGCCTCGAAAAGATCGTCGGCCATTCCACCTACGGCGCCCGCAAGGGCGAACATATCGGCGATCTCGGCACGCTCTATGAGTTGGAGGAGGGCCTGAAGCGCCAGCCGATCCCCTCAAGCATCCTGCGCGCCGCCTATTACATGACCAACTGGGAGATGAGCCTCGAAACGGCGAAGACAGACGGCGTGCTCAACTCGTTCTTCCCGAAGGATTTCCGCCTGCCGATGGTTGCGCCCAAGGATCTGGGAGAGGCCGCCGCCGACCTGATGACCGAGCTGGCCGGCGAAACCCGGCTGCTCCATGTCGAAGGCCCCGAGCGCTACACCCCAGCCGATGTCGCGGCCGCCTTTGCAGAATGGCTCGAACGCCCCGTCAAGGTCGTCACCACGCCGCGCGACAAATGGGAAGAAACCTTCCGCTCCCTCGGCTTCTCCGCCCCAGCCGCCAAATCCTACACCGGCATGACGGCCCTCGCGATGGACACCCCCGTGCCGCCGATCAGCGAGGTGAGGAGGGGGCGGGTAGGATTAAGGGAGTGGGCGGATTCAGAATTTAAGTGCACCGAATAGGCAATTTTCGCAGTGTCTCAGCTGCAAATTATGGTTGCAATTCCTCCGCTCTGCGGTATGTTCCCTCTATGTTCCGGAGGGGTGATGGCACAAGTTCCATTCGCGCACAAACATACTGAAGTTAAGCTAAAGTCTGTCTTTGACTATGCAAATTTCTACACGAGAGCTTTGCGGGAGAAGCCGAATCCAACCGATCCTTATCGGCTACACTATCTTGATGCATTTGCGGGAACTGGCGAAATCCCAGTAGCAGCCACTGACATGCCGCTACTCTCTGAAATGATTGATGCCTCAGAGATTATGGTGGGGTCTGCTCGTCGTGCCTTATCAGTGCAGATACCTTTTTCAAGATATGTTTTCGCCGACGCGAAGAAGAAGAATACCCGGGAATTGTCGAAACTGCTGAATGAGTTTCCGCATCTGCGGGAGCGAATTGAGATAACTCACTCCGACGCTAACGCCGTTGTGCAGGATTTTTGTGCGAACCTTACAAGCAAAGATAGAGCGCTTGTCTTCTTGGACCCCTTTGGCAATCAAGTTAAGTGGCAGACGCTGGAAGTGATTGCCAGGACGGGAAAAATAGATCTCTGGTATTTGTTTCCGGCTTGGCTCGGAGTTGCAAGGCAGGTCAAAAGCAATGGGCTGGTGCTTAGCGATGCAGAGGCCTCGATTGACCAAATGTTCGGACCCTTCAACTGGAGAAGTGAAGTGGTAGCGGCGGTGCCGCCAGCGCAATCCGATATGTTTGGCCCGGATTCCCCTGACCTCCAGAAGATTGCTACAGCCGATGGCATCACGCGATATATGATCAAATGTATGGGGACGATTTTCGATAAGGGCGTGTCACAGCGCTGGATTCCACTGGGACGGAACGGCAGGCACTATTATTCGCTGCTGTTTGCGTGCGCGAATCGCCGGGAAAGTGCCCGAACGCTGGCGCTAAAGGTGGTGGACCATATAATGACGAGGAAGTGATGGCTGGGCTCTCAGATATTGAATGGACCGATGCGACGTGGAATCCGGTCTCCGGTTGCACCATCATCTCTCCCGGTTGCACCAATTGCTATGCGATGCGGATGGCTGCGAGACTGGAAGCGATGGGACATCCAAGCTACCGCGGCACTACCCGAAAGAGCGGGCGCCGCCAAGTGTGGACGGGCAAGGTGATCCTCAACGACGGCGTCATTGAAGCCCCTGTGTCCTGGCGAAAACCTCGCATGATTTTCGTCAATTCGATGTCAGACCTTTTTCAGGATGCGGTGCCGGAGGATTTTATTGAGCAAGTCTGGGAAACAATGAGCGAAGCTCATTGGCACATATTCCAAATTTTGACGAAGCGACCAGATAACATGGCGCGCGTACTGTCTAGCCGTGGTCTACCGGTGCTTGAGAATGTCTGGCTTGGTACGTCGGTTGAAGGCCGCGACTACATTGACAGGATTGATCACCTAAAGAATACCCCGGCAGCTGTCAGGTTCATTTCATTCGAGCCGCTCATTCGTGCGGTAGGTTCTGTCGATCTTGCGGGAATCGACTGGGCGATTGTTGGCGGGGAATCCGGGCCTGGCGCCCGCCCCATGGATGTGGCTTGGGTGGATGAGATCAAAGCCGCGTGCGACAGTGCCGAGACGGCATTCTTCTTCAAGCAATGGGGCGGGGTCAACAAGAAGAAGACCGGCAGAGAATACCAAGGCCAGACGTGGGACCAGTTGCCTAGGCTGCGGGTGGTAGGATAACCCTCACACCCGCTCCACAAACCCCTCAAGCACCCGCTTCTGCCCGGCCCGGTCGAAATCGATCGTCAGCTTGTTGCCTTCGATGGCCGAGATATTCCCATTCCCGAACTTGATGTGGAAGACGCGGTCGCCGACCGAGAACTGGGACGGCGTGTCGGCCACGGATTTCGCCACCAGTTCGCCTTCGATCGTGCGGCCGCGCGGGCCGCTTTCGCCGTAGCCGATGCGTTCGACCGCATGGCCGGAGCGGGTGCCCCAGTTGTCGCGGGTGGCGTCGGTCTTGTTCGCCTGAGCGCGTTTCCAGCCCGGCGTCGAATAGGAATTGGCGAAGGGATCGGCCTTATCGAAGCGCGACTGGCCGTAGCCGCCGCGCCCGCCGTAGCCGCCGTAATTGCTCTCGGCGACCGCGACGTCAACATGCGCCTGCGGCAGTTCGTCGAGGAAGCGCGACGGCATGGTGGATTGCCAGAGGCCATGGATGCGGCGGTTCGAGACGAACCAGATGTGGCAGCGATGCTTGGCGCGGGTGATGCCCACATAGGCGAGGCGGCGTTCCTCCTCGAGCCCCGAGCGGCCGCCTTCGTCGAGCGCCCGCTGGTGCGGGAAAAGCCCTTCCTCCCAGCCGGGCAGGAAAACCGTGTCGAATTCGAGCCCCTTGGCCGAATGCAGCGTCATGATCGAGACGGCATCCATGTCCTCGTTCTGCTCGGCATCCATGACCAACGAGACGTGTTCGAGGAAACCGCGCATCGACTCGAAGGCTTCCATCGAGCGGACCAGTTCCTTGAGGTTTTCGAGCCGGCCCGGCGCTTCCGCCGACTTGTCGTTCTTCCACATGTCCGTATAGCCGGACTCTTCGAGGATCTGTTCGGCAAGCTCGGTATGCGGCGTGGTTTCGAGGCGCGTCTGCCAGTTCCTGAAACTCTGAACCACGTCGAACAGCGCCTTGCGCGCCTTCGGCTTCAGTTCGTCCGTCTCGATGATCTCGGTGGAGGCGGCAAGCATCGGCACGTCGCGGGCGCGGGCATAGTCGTGCAGGTAGCGCACGGTCGTGTCGCCGAGGCCGCGTTTCGGCGTGTTGACGATCCGCTCGAAGGCCAGATCGTCGGCCGGCTGGCAGACGAGCCGGAAATAGGCCATGGCATCGCGGATTTCGAGCCGTTCGTAGAAGCGCGGGCCGCCGATGACCCGGTAGTTGAGGCCGAGCGTCACGAACCGATCTTCGAACTCGCGCATCTGGAAGGAGGCGCGCACCAGGATCGCCATGTCGTTCAGCGCATGTTTCCTGCCGTCGGAATCGCCGCGCTGAAGCTGTTCGATCTCCTCGCCGACGGCGCGCGCCTCCTCCTCTGAATCCCAGGCCGCATGCACCATCACCTTCTCGTCGTCCGGGTTGACGCGGTCGGTGAAAAGCGTCTTGCCGAGCCGGCCTTCGTTATGGGCGATCAGATGCCCGGCGGCGCCGAGGATATGTTCGGTGGAGCGGTAGTTACGCTCCAGCTTGATCACCCTGGCGCCCGGAAAATCCTTTTCGAAGCGCAGGATGTTGTCCACTTCCGCGCCGCGCCAGCCATAGATCGACTGGTCGTCGTCGCCGACGCAGCAGACGTTCTGCGCCACACCCTTCGGTCGCTGCGCGAGCAGCCTCAGCCACATATATTGCGCCGTATTGGTATCCTGGTATTCGTCCACGAGGATATAACGGAACCGGTTGTGGTAGTCCTTCAGGATATCAGGGTTCTGCCGGAAGAGCGCGATCGGATGCAGCAGGAGATCGCCGAAATCGCAGGCGTTCAGCGTCTTCAGCCGCGCCTGGTAGGCGGCGTAAAGCTCGCGGCCCTTGCCGTTGGCAAAGGCGCGTGCGTCGCCTTCGGGAATGTCGGCGGGCAGCAGGCCCTTGTTCTTCCAGGTGTCGATCATGCCCGCGAACTGGCGGGCCGGCCAGCGCTTGTCGTCCAGCCCCTCGGCCTGGATCAGCTGCTTGATCAGCCGGATCACGTCGTCGGTGTCGAGAATGGTGAAGTCGGAGCGGAGGCCGGCAAGTTCCGCGTGGCGGCGGAGCAGCTTGACGCCGATCGAGTGGAAGGTGCCGAGCCAGGGCATGCCCTCGACCGCGCCGCCGACCAAAACGCCGATCCGCTCCTTCATCTCGCGCGCCGCCTTGTTGGTGAAGGTGACGGCAAGGATCTGGCTGGGGAAGGCACGGCCGGTCGCAAGGATATGGGCGATGCGGGTGGTCAGCACCCGGGTCTTGCCGGTGCCGGCGCCGGCGAGTACCAGAACCGGGCCGTCGATGGTCTCCACCGCCTCGCGCTGTTCGGGATTGAGGCCGGAGAGATAGTCGGGTGCCGCGCGGGACTGGTCGCGGGCTGCCATGGCGCGGGCGGCGATGCCAAGCCCGCCGTTCCCCTGAGGAGCGGGCGCTTTGCGCGGCGCCGGTTCCTCATCGAAGAACGGAATATCGTCGAAACTGTTACTCATGCGGCCAATGTAATGATTCGGACCCGAAAGACCAGAAAATGTTCCTCTTTTATTCCCAGTCTCTGCGAGGGAGAGGGCCAAATTGTGGAGAAGCGGCGGCGGAGGTTTCGATCGGCACCGGATACTGGCAGTCCATGTATGCATCCGATCTAACAAAAGCGTGAAATCCCGTGAGGTTACATTTCCGTAAGGTCGGCATTCTTCCATTGCTTGTGCACACGCAAAAAAGGATACTTGGCGCACGACTTGCATCCCGCCTGCCTTGCCGGAGTATTGAATGCGGATTTGGAAACAACTCCTTCTGTGTCTTTGTGTCATCGTCCTTGCCCTCGGCCTGTGGGTCTTCATGGTTCCGAGCGCGGGAGAGACGCTGACAAGATACGGAGTGCCGGGGCAGGTCGTCGCCGCCATTCGTCCGCAGCCGGCAGGCGGGGCTGCGGCACCGGCGGCCGGCGGTCAACGCACGCAAGCAGCCCAGGGCGGTCAGGGCGGACAAGGTGGCCAGGGCGGCAATCGGGCGACGCTCGTCGCCGTGCAGCCCGTCACCATCGGCACGGTCAACGACCGGCTTTCGGCGATCGGCAGCGGCGAGGCGATCCAGTCGGTCGTCGTGATGCCGCAGGCGACCGGCACGGTCGGTGAGATCAGGGTGACGTCGGGTCAGAAGGTCGTGAAGGGCCAGGTTCTCGCCCGGCTCGATGACGACGAGCAGGTGATCGAGCGCGACAAGGCCCAGGTTGCCTTGCGAAGCGCGCAGGAAAAATCCGCCTCCTACCGCAACCTGCAATCGGTTTCCCGCCTCGATGTGCTGGATGCGCAGATCGCGGAGGAAGCGGCCAAGCTCGCGCTCTCCACGGCCGAGCTCAATCTCAGGCGTCGCGATATCGTCGCACCCATCGACGGCATAACCGGCATTGTGGCGGTGAATATCGGCGACAACGTCACCACCCAGACCAGCGTCGTGACGATCGACGACCGGTCGGCGATCCTCGTCGATTTCTGGGCGCCCGAACGTTTCGCCGTCGCGATAGAGCCCGGCCAGCCGGTCGAGACGACATCGATCGCCCGCCCGGGCCAGGTCTTCACCGGCAAGGTCGAGGCGATCGACAACCGTGTCGATCCGGCAAGCCGCACCATGCGCATTCGCGCCCGGGTCGAAAATCCGGGCGATGTGCTGCGCGCAGGCATGGCCTTCAGCGTCGGCATGCGCTTTCCGGGTGAAACCTACCCCGCCGTCGATCCGCTCGCCGTCCAGTGGGATGGCGAAGGTTCCTATGTCTGGCAGGTCAAGGACAACAAGTCGGTCAAGACCCGCGTGCGTGTCGTTCAGCGCAATCCCGATACGGTGCTTGTCGAATCAGACCTGAAGGAAGGCGACCGGGTGGTGACGGAAGGACTGCAGCGCGTGAGGGAAGGGGCGCCGGTCCGCGTCCCCGGAGCTCCGGAAACGGCAGAGGTGGCGCGCCAATGAGGATCGAACTTCCAGGCGCTGGCGACGAGAGCGCAGAACACAAAAGCGCGGAAAAGGCCGGCGATTCCTTCACCGCGCTTTTCATCCGCAGGCCGATCCTCGCCGCGGTTCTGAACACGCTCCTGGTAGTTGCGGGCCTTGCCGCGCTCGCAGGCGTCGAAGTGCGCGAACTGCCGGATGTCGATCAGCCGGTTATCACGGTCCGCACCGATTATGACGGCGCCTCGCCGCAGACCATGGACCAGGAGGTCACCCAGGTCATCGAGGGCGCGGTCGCTCGCGTCAGCGGCTTGAAGGCGCTCTCCTCGCAGTCGCAGTTCGGCTCCAGCCGCGTCACCATGGAATTTTCCGATTCTGTCGATCTCTCCGACGCCGCAAACGATGTCCGGGATGCCGTCGGCCGCGTCGTCAACCAGTTGCCCGACGACGCCGACGAGCCGCGCATCGTCAAGGCGGATGCCGATTCCGAGGCGATCATGCGGCTTGCGGTCACCTCGTCGAAGCTGTCGATGGACGACCTCACCCAGCTCGTCAACAACGAAATCGTCGATCGGCTCGCCGCCGTCGAAGGCGTCGCCGACGTGGAACTCTACGGCGACCAGGACAAGGTGTTCCGCGTCGACGTCGATCAGGCGGCGCTGGCCGGCAGGGGCCTGACGGTGGCCGACGTTTCCAAGGCGCTGGACAGCGCCGCACTCGACGTGCCGGCGGGATCGATCGAAAGCACCACTCAGGACATCGTCGTGCGCGCCACCGCAAACCTTACGACGCCGCGGGATTTCGAGAATGTCCTGATCGCGCCGAACGTGCGGATCCGCGACGTGGCGACCGTCTCGCTCGGCCCCGATGACGGCACCACCGTGCTGCGCTCGAACGGGGTGCAGGGCGTCGGCCTCGGCATCATCCGCCAGGCGCAGTCGAACACCCTCAACATTTCCGAAGGCGTCAGGAATGCCGTTGCGGAAATGCAGAAGACGCTGCCGGAAGGCACGCGTATCGCCGTCAGCAGCGACGACGCGACCTTCATCAAGGGCGCTTTGCACGAGGTGGAAATTGCACTGATCCTTTCGGCGGTCGTCGTCGTCGTGGTTATCTTCCTGTTCCTGCAGGATTGGCGGGCGACGCTCATCCCGGCGCTGACCATGCCGGTGGCGCTGATCGGCACGCTTGTCGCGATCTACCTGGTCGGCTTCTCGATCAATATCCTTACGCTGCTCGCCGTGGTGCTGGCGACTGGCCTTGTTGTCGACGATGCCATCGTGGTTCTGGAAAACATCGTCCGGCGACGGGCCGAGGGCATGGGTCCGCGTGCGGCGGCGGTGCTCGGCACCCAGGAGGTTTTCTTCGCGGTCATCGCGACGACTGCAACGCTTGCCGCCGTCTTCATTCCGCTCTCCTTCCTGCCGGGCCAGATCGGCGGCCTGTTCAAGGAATTCGGCTTCGTGCTCGCCTTTTCGGTGGCGCTCTCGTCCGTCACCGCTTTGACGCTCTGCCCGATGCTGGCCTCGCGCATGCTGACGAAGCCGATCAAGGAGCATCACGGACTTCTCGGCTCGTTCGGCAATGCGTTTGCCGGTCTCTATGCCCGGGCGCTAAGGGCCTGCCTCAATGCGCCGCTTGTCGTCATCGTCTTTTCGGTCATCTTCGCGGTTGCGGCCTACAATGTCTTCGGTCTCGTCAAGAGCGAGCTGACGCCGCGCGAGGATCGCGCCTCCGTCATGCTGCGGGTGACGGCGCCGCAAGGCGTCAGCCTGGACTTCACCCGCGACCAGATGCAGCGGATCGAGGAAAATCTGCAGCCGCTCCGCCAATCCGGCGAAATCACCAATATCTTCTCGATTTCCGGCTTCGGCAGCAGCACCAACAGCGGCTTCATGGTGCTGACGCTGGCGCCTTGGGATGAGCGGACGCGGAGCCAGGACGAGATTGCCTCCGACATCAACGCAGCGGCGCAACGCGTTCCGGCGCTGCGTGGTTTCGCCATGCAATCGAACAGCCTGAAGATCCGCGGCGCCGGCAACGGATTGCAGATGGCGCTTGTCGGCAATGACTACAATGTCCTGACCTCCACCGCCCAGAAGCTCGTGTCGCAGATGGAGCAGAGCCGGCTGTTCGATACGCCGCGTCTCACCAATGAGCCGACCCAGGCACAGCTGTCGGTCTCGATCGACCGCGAGCGGGCTTCCGATCTCGGCATCGATATCACCGGCCTGTCGACTGCCATGCAGGCGCTGCTCGAGGGACGCTCGGTGGTGGATGTCTTCGTCGGAGGCGACGCTCTTCCGGTCAAGCTGACCTCGACCACCCGGCCTGTCGACGATCCGACGGATCTCGAGAACATCTTCCTGAAGGCTGGCGACGGAAAGATCGTCCCGATGTCGACCATTGCGACGTTGAAGGAAGGGGCGGTCGCACCGCAGCTCAACCGCGAGCAGCAGCTCGCCTCCGTCTCCATCTCCTCCAACCTCGCCAATGGGGTGGCGCTTGGGGATGCCGTGAAGGAGGTGACGGCGCTTGCCCAGCCGCTGCTGCCGGCCGGCGTGCGGCTTATGCCGATGGCCGAGGCCAAGACGCTCGGCGAAAACTCCAACGCGATGCTGCTGACCTTCGGCTTTGCGATTGCGATTATCTTCCTGGTATTGGCCGCCCAGTTCGAAAGCGTACTGTCGTCGATCATCATCATGTCGACGGTGCCGCTTGGCTTGGCTTGCGCGGCGATCGCGCTCGTGCTCACCGGATCGAGCCTTAACGTCTACAGCCAGATCGGCCTTGTCCTGCTGGTAGGCGTCATGGCGAAGAACGGTATCCTGATCGTGGAATTCGCCAACCAGCTTCGCGATCGCGGGGCCGGCGTCCGCGAGGCGATCGAAGAGGCCTGCGCCACACGACTGCGTCCGGTGATGATGACGATGATCGCAACGATTATCGGCGGCGTTCCGCTGGTGCTGGCTCAGGGTGCCGGCGCCGAAGCACGAATTGCGCTCGGCTGGGTCATCGTTGGCGGCCTCGGTCTCGCCACCGCCGTCACGCTGTTCATCACCCCTGTCGCCTATCTCCTGATCGCCCGCTTTGCCAAACCTCATATCCAGGAGGAACAGCGGTTCCACCAGGAACTGGCGCATGCTGTCCGGCACAAGGAAGAAATGGCCAACGAGGACCAGAAGGACAAGGAACGCCCGCTGCTCGCCGCCGAGTAGAGAGGGCACGGGGCCGCGACATCTGCCCACCTGGGTCTCCGGCTGGTGACAGGCTGGGGAAGTTGCGCCCCTCCGCCTCGCCAAAAATCAATCGGTTAGGAGAAATTCCGGAGGCGTTTATCCCCGCCTTCTCACCTCATGCCTACAATTTCCCCGTCCCGCATCGGATACACCGGAAGGCGTTCCGGCGAGGCGGGGCCGGTGCGGATGGTGGGGGTAAGACGCAAAGCCTCATCATCCGGGTCCGCGGAAAATGGTCTCCCTCCGGCGACACGGGGAGAGGTGAAGGCACACGGACCGAGCCTTCGTCTCTTGATGCCCGAAAGAGCGCGCCGGGCGTGCCTGTGCGGCACACATGGTGGCCCGAAGGATGGTTTCGCCGGACTGTTTGAAGTCCGTCCGCCCTCGTCCTCGGACTTGATCCGAGGATCACCGAGGATCCGGAAAGTCCGGCGGCGGCCCACAGCAACCCTTGCCGGTGGTCCTCGGGTTAAACCCGAGGATCCGGACGGGTGCTGCGGGTCAAACGAACACCATCCGGAAAGGCCGTTGCAGAGGGACCGGAGTCGCGGATAAAAACCGCCGAACGGGGCGCTGAGAGGTGCCGCCTAAACTAAAACTTACGAGGCAGCTCCCAGCGCCCCGTCCGAACGAAAAATCCGAGCATCACCAAGGGAGGAGTCTGTCTCCGCAGACCATCTCCCGATGCTATTCTTCTGGACAAAGCAGGACCCGTCGCCTAACCAATCTCTGAAATCGGTGGGAGTTGAGCATGGCGGTCAAGGACGTGAAGGCGGGCCTTCGCAACGAGGAAGGTATCAAGACTGTCCTCGGCATCCTGAAACAGTCCCTCGGCGAGCGTTTCCAGACCGGGCAGTCCTTTCGGGAGCAGCACGCGCACACGACCACCTATCTTCCGGCGCAGTTGCCGGACGGCGTCGTCTTTGCGGAAACCGCAGAGGATGTGAGGGCGGTCGTAAAAGCCTGCGCGGCGCATCGGGTACCGATCATCCCGTTCGGCATCGGCTCTTCCCTGGAAGGCCAGGTCAATGCGCCGTCCGGCGGAATTTCAATTGATTTCAGTCGCATGAACAAGGTTCTTCGGGTTAGCTCGGCCGACCTTGACGTTACGGTAGAGCCGGGCATCACGCGCGAAGAACTGAACCGGGAGCTCCGCGACACGGGCCTGTTCTTTCCGATCGATCCCGGCGCCAATGCCACGATCGGCGGTATGACGGCGACACGGGCTTCCGGCACGAATGCGGTCCGCTACGGCACCATGAAGGACAATGTCCTTTCGCTCACGGTCGTCACCGCCGATGGCGAAGAGATCCGCACGGCACAGCGCGCCAGGAAATCCTCCGCAGGCTACGATCTGACGCGGCTTTTCGTCGGCTCGGAAGGAACGCTCGGCGTCATCACCTCCGTCACCTTGCGCCTGCAGGGCATCCCGGAAAAGGTGGGCGGCGGGGTCTGCGCCTTTCCAAGCGTAAAAGCCGCCTGCGACGCGGTCATCATGACCATCCAGATGGGCATTCCCGTTGCCCGCATCGAGCTGCTCGACGACGTGCAGATGCGCGCCTGCAATGCCTATTCCAAACTCTCCTATCCGGAAAAGCCGACGCTCTTCCTCGAATTCCACGGCACGGAAGAAACCGTCGCCCTGCAATCGGAACAGTTCTCGGAGATTGCGGCCGAGTGCGGCGGCGACGAGTTCCGCTGGACCGCCAATGCCGAGGAGCGCGCAAAACTCTGGAACGCCCGGCACAATGCCTATTGGGCGAGCCGGGCTCTGGCGCCGGAACTCGATGGTCTGTCGACCGATGTCTGCGTGCCGATCTCGAGGCTTGCCGAATGTGTTGCCGAAACCCAGGCGGACATTGCCGAACAGGGCTTGCTCGCGCCGATCGTCGGCCATGCCGGGGATGGCAATTTCCATGTGCTGGTGCTCTTCGACGGCAAGCAACAGGCTTCCGTCGAAAAGGTGGAGGCCTTCATCGAGCGTCTCAACCGGAGGGCGCTCGCCATGGATGGAACCTGCACCGGCGAACACGGCATCGGCCAGGGCAAGATGGCTTTCCTGGAGGAGGAATTGGGAAGTGCCGTGGGCCTGATGCGCTCCATCAAGAAGAGCCTCGACCCCGACAATATCTTCAATCCCGGCAAGATCTTCCGGAATGGCGAATGAGACGCTCCCTGAAGCTTGACTTGCTTAAGCACCCGATGGAACTACACTTCTAGTCGAGATCACGGAGATACCTGTTGCTCGGTCGCATCCTTTTGGCATTCGGCGGATTGGTGGTGGTGGCGCTGTTCACGGCACTGCTGGCGCCGTTCTTTGTCGACTGGTCCAGCTTCCGCGTCGGTTTCGAGGAGCAGGCGAGCCGCATCCTCGGGAAGAAGGTTTCCGTCCACGGCGCAGTCGATGCGCGGATATTGCCGTTTCCCTCCGTCACCCTTCACGACGTGCGGGTGGGTGCGGATACGGACGGCCAGCCGCTGGTGCAGGTGGCGCGGTTTTCCATGGACATGGAGTTGGCGCCGTTTCTCTCCGGCGAGGCCAGGATCTTCGACATGCGCATCGAAGAACCCAAGGCCCGCATCCGCCTTCTGCAGGACGGTACGCTCGACTGGATGCGCGGCAGCCGCGCCGCTATTCCCGCACGAACCGTCGTGATCGAAGACATCCACGTGACGGGCGGCGAGATCGATCTGATCGATGAACAGTCCGGCCGCTCGCGGCAGATAACCGATCTCTCAGCCGATCTTTCCGCAGCCTCGCTGAATGGCCCCTGGCGGGGCGAGGGCAATGCAGCGCTGGATGGTTACGAGGCGCGGTTCAACCTCTCCAGCGGCACCGCGGATGCCGCGGCCAAGCGGATGCCGCTGCGCCTGCGTTTGTGGCCGGACGCACAGCCGGTCGAGATCAATCTCGACGGCGAACTGACGCTCGCGGACAATAGACCGGCCTATAACGGCAATTTCACCCTCGATGTCCTGCAGGAGGAAGACGAGACCGAACCTGTGACCGCACCGCCGCCTGGGCCTCGGGTGAAGGGCGGCTTCGAGCTTACCAATGATCGCATCCGTATCCCGCAATACCGGCTGGAGGTCGGCGTCCTCGACAATCCTTACGTCGTCACCGGCGAGGCGACGCTCGACACCGGCCAGAAGCCGGAATTCCTGCTGACGGCCGATGGCCAGCAGATCGATGTCAACCGGCTCGGTGAGGGCGTCCGGGCAAAGACCGGCCGCGACCCGGCGGCCTCGGCGCAACGCCGCATCAACAATTTCATCCGCATGGCCGCATCGATCCCGATCCCGCAGGTGCCGGGGCGGGCCAGTCTCAGGCTGCCGGCGATCGTGGCAAACGACACCACCATCCGCGATATCAAGCTCGATATCCGCCCGGCGGGACGGGGCTGGACGGTCGACAATGTCGTGGCGACCTTGCCGGGCCGCACGCATCTCGAAGCGAAGGGCAATCTTCTTCTGCGCGACCGGATTTCCTTTGTCGGGAACATGCTCGTCGCCTCCAACCAGCCGTCCGGGCTTGCGGACTGGCTGTCGGGCAATGTCGCACCGGAGATCCGCCAGCTCCGTTCGACGGGTTTTTCAGCGGCGGTCAATCTGACGCCGGAGCTGCAGCGCTTCGATAATCTCGAACTGGCGATCGGTCCGGCAACGCTCAAGGGTCGGCTGGAGCGTCAGTCGCCCAATGACCAGACGCCGAACCTTTCCGTCAGCCTTGCCGGCAACGAGATCGATATCGATGCCATGCGTGCGCTTGCCTCGCTGGTGACCGGTGAGGATGCGGGACGGGACGTCCTGGATCACAAGGTTGCCGCGACACTCAAGGCGGACCGATTCACCGCCTTCGGCGTCGCCGCAAACAATGTCGACACCGCCTTTACGGTGGCGGGCGGAGCGCTGTCGCTGGAGCGGCTGACGGTCGGCAATCTCGAAGGTGCGACGATCTCGGCCAAGGGCCGGGTGGAAGGCTCCCTGCTCTCCTATTCCGGCAACGGCACCTTGAATTTCCATTCCGCCGATCCCGCGGCATTCCTTGCCATGCTGCGCGACCGGCTGCCGCCGCATCCGGTTTTGCAACGGCTTTCCCGGAACTCCACGTGGTTCGCCAATACGAGTTTGGTTGCTAATCTGAGCGTGGGCGGCGAGACGGGCGGCGTGGGCGTGAGCGTCAGCGGGACATCGAACGGCAGCGCGCTTGTGGGAGCCCTGACGCTTTCGGGTCTCTTCGACCTTACCGGCGATACGGCGCTGACGCTCAATGCATCTCTCGAGAATGCTGAACCGATGGTGCTTTTCGGGCAGGCGGGGCTGGAACCTCTGCCTTTCGATGGTGATGGTCCGGGGCGGCTTTCACTCGACCTCAGGCAAGGTCCCGAGGGACTTGCGAAAGCGGATCTCGCCTTCGAGACCGGCAAGACCTCTTTGTACCTGAACGGTGACGTGGACATCCGCGATCAGAGTTTCGGCGAAGGCCGCGGCCATGTGACGTTGAAGAGCGTCGATCTGGAACCCTATCTGCTGATGAACGGCATCGGCCTGCCGCAGTTCGGGACCGGTTTGCCGCTCACCCTGGATACGGATATCAGCATGACGCCCGGCGCCGTCGAAGTCGCGGCTATCAGAGGCGATGTGGACGGCAATTCGGTGAGCGGCGGCATCACGATGGACCGCAAGGCGCCGGGAATGCCCGCAACCGGTACGCTCCAGGTCGATACCCTCGATCTTGCGTGGTTGGGAGAGGCAATCTTCGGCCCGCTCGGCAATCCGCAGACCGGGGGACTTTCGTCAAAACCTTTTGCGCAGCCTATCTTCGGCAACCTGGATATCGCTCTCGATGTGAAGGCTGGCGCATTCCGCACCGATGCCTTGGGTGACGTTGCGGATTTTTCCGGCCGGATCACCCATCGCAGCGGCGGCATCGTCGTCGAGAACGCGGCAGGCGCCTGGCAGGGGGGCAGGCTTGCGGGTCGCCTGATGATGTCCACCGGAGACGGCATGGGACTTTTGCAGGCCCGGGCGTCGGCGGAGAATGCCGATCTTGGGCCGCTCGTCTGGGCAGTCGAGGAAAAGCCGGTCGCAACAGGAAAGTTGGACTTCGATCTTTCTGCGGAATCGACCGGCAGAAGCTTCGCCGAATTGCTCGGTGGCGTGAGCGGTTCGGCCGAATTGAGGCTCCGCGATCTGACCGTTGCCGGTCTCAATCCCGACGCGATGAAGCCCTTGATGGCGCAGGTGGACAAGCTCGGCGGCGAGGTGACGGAGGAGAAGGTTCGGCCCATCGTCACTGGTCTTGTGCATCAGGGAAATGCCAGGATCGGCAGTCTCACCATTCCGATGACGATTACGGCGGGAGAGGCGAGAGCGCAGAACGTTGTTGCGGCCGTAGGCACAACGAAGCTCGCCGGCGAGGGCCGCTTCGATCTTCTGGAGGACGCCCTGTCGGCGGACCTCGCCATCACCTACGATGCCGGCGAGGAGGCGCTCGCCGGCGGCGATCCGACCGTTCGGCTCGACTATTCCGGCCGGCTGACGCGGCCGACCAAACGGATCGACATCACCGCGATCGGCAACTTCCTGTCCCAGCGTGCGTTTGAGCAGGAGCGGCGGCGCGTCGAGACGCTGCAGGCGAGCGTTCTCGAAAAGCAGCGGCTTCGCCGGGAAGTAGCCCTCTATAATTTCCAGGCGGCAGAACGGCAGGTGGCACGCGAAAAGGCGGCGGCCGAGGAGCGGGCGCGCCAGCAGGCCGCCGAAGAGGAGCGTCAGCGACAGGCGACCGAAGCCGCGGCCCGCGCCGCCGAGGAAGAGCGGCAGCGGCAGATCGACCGGACGCCGTTCATCGTCTCGCCCACCGAAGACATGCTTCGGGAGAGCCTCCCCGCAATACCGCCGTCCGATTTGCCGGGCCTGCCCGGCGTTCAACAATAGCCGGTGGGAGCGCTGCTAACGTCGCGGCGCCTTCAGCCACTTCAAAACGTGCAGCCGCAAGGCCGAGGAGAGGTTGCTTTCGGGTGAGCGCTGGTCGTCGATCTCGGCGATGAGGCCGGCGAGGCTGATGCCCCGCTGCGCAGCGATCGCCTTCAATTCCAGCCAGAATTCGTCTTCAAGAGAAAAGCTGGTGCGATGACCGTGAAGCGTCGCGGAATGTTTTCGGATCACGAAGCTCTCCGGGATGGACGGTACGAGGTTCGCCTATACAGACTGCGACGTTTATAAGGTCAAGCGCATGGGGCGGGTGTTGGTTAGCGGGAGGTTAACGGTCCGGAGGACTTTCGTCGCCGTGTGACGGCTTGTCCAGCCGGCCCTGATCAAGGGTCTTCTCGGCCTTCTCATTCCGCGCATTGGTGAGTGATTTTTCCGCCTTGGTGCGGCCGAATGTGAGGCGGTTCTGCTCCGCTTCCTTCTCTTTTTCGAGCCTCGCCTTGTCCTTGCGGAACTGGCGCAGGTTGACGATGTCGGCGCTCATGGGCAGCGCCTCCCCGCTATTGCTTCTTGCGGAATGAATCGAGCGAAACGACGGAACCGGGCTTCTTTTCCTCGTCCGTCTTCGGCTTGGCCGAGGCTTCCCCGTCGGCTGGTTTCGAAACGGCCTCGACCGGGATCGCGGTGATCTCTGCGGAGGTCTCGTCGTCTTCGTCGGCGAGCGGCACCTCGAATTCCAGTTCGAAATTCACCGAGGGGTCGTAAAAGCCGCGGATGGCATTGAAAGGCACGACGAGACGTTCTGGCGTATCGGAAAAGGAAAGGCCGACTTCGAACTGCGTATCCGAGACCTTGAGATCCCAGAACTGGTGCTGGATCACAATGGTCATCTGTTCGGGATATTTCGACTTCAGATGCTGCGAAATCCGCACCCCCGGCGCACCGGTCAGGAAGGTGATGAAGAAGTGATGATCACCCGGCAGCCGGCTGGTTGCCGCAACCTCTGACAAAACCTTGCGGATGACGCCGCGCAAGGCGTCCTGCGCCAGAATGTCGTAACGGATGTGATCCTGCCCCATACGGTCCTGTCTTTCCATTTATCTCGTCTGTTAGTCAGACGTGTTATGCCATGTCGGCTCGGCACGGGGAAGTCCCGTCCAAGTTTTCCGAGTCAGAGTTCATAATATTCGACTGAGGCGTGAAGGTGAAGGCTTCTGTTGCCAGGTGCCTTCGGACCCCGCCTTAAAGTGCTACCTCCAAGGACTTAGTTCGGATTTCCCGCACCGCCATTAGGCAGCGAGAGCATAACCCTTAGCGTTGTTGTCGTTTGCAACTACACTTTTTGACCCGATAACGGTGGTATCATGCCGAGCAAAAGTTCGATCTTTACACCCTTGTCGATCCTATTTCGCCCCCATCAAAAGCCGGTCCGCAGCGATTTCCCATGCGACCGACCGGTTTTTGGTGGAGGCGCCGGGTACCGCCCCCGGGTCCAATAGGTTTATTACACCGACCGTTTATTGCCATAGCCGGACCGAAGTCCGGCAACCGTGATATAGGCGTTTCCACCCCCGGTGAAAAGGGGTGACAAGCGTGAAGGCTCCTATAAATCGTCCATCGGTCACTTTTGCCGCTGGTCAACAGGGATATGGGCAGGCGGGCAGGATCGGCGCAATCCGCCGGTTTCTTCGTGCAAATAACAACCCGCCGTCGCAGTATCTGACAATCGCTGTCCCGCCAGTCCAATCGATGCTAAACTACTGAAGTATCGTGCCTTGGGAGGGGCCGATGGGCCGTCTCTGCTTATCTGTGGCAGCATTCGTCATCGTGGCCTCGGGTCTGGAAGCCCAGGAACGTCAGCCGTTTCACATTGCGCAGTTCTCCGACAGCCGGACCGTGAGCCTCACGATCACGTCGGCGGCGATATCGGAAGATATCGAATATGATTACGACGTCGCAATCGGGTTGACCGAGCACAAGACCGGCGGCGAACCCATCTTTGTCGACAACGGCACCCACCTCATGCGCATCCGGTGTCAGGCGCCACGAACGGTATTGATCGGCGCTACGGTTTACAGGCTGCATGACCCACCTGTGATGGGCGACTGGAAAGAGGACCTGTGGAAGGCCTTGTGCCTTCAACCCGTCTCTTGAGGGGAGGCCCCGCTTCCGGGGAAGCGGGGCGTCGTTGTCACTTCACCTGGGTGACGGTCAGCTTGCCGTTGACGCGTTCCGCCACGAACTGGATGTTCGCGCCTTGCTTAAGCTTTGCCAGCAATGCGTCGTCGGAGACGTTGAAGACCATGGTCATGGCGGGCATTTCGAGGCTCTTCAACTCCTCGTGGATGAGCGTGACCTTCTTGGCCTTGGCATCGACCTTCTTGACCGTCCCCTTGGTGAATTCCTGGGCGAACGCGGCAGACACCGAGGTCAGGGCGAGCGCTGTAACGAGAGCAAGTTTGAAAACGGTTTTCATGGATTAATCCTTCCTTCTTACTTCTTGGCGACGGTGACGTCGCCGTGCATTCCGGCGTCGTAGTGGCCGGGAACGAGGCAGGCGATCTTGAAGACGCCGTCGTTCGTGAATTTCCAGACGATCTCGCCGGACTTGCCGGGAGCAAGCCGCACCGCATTCGGGTCGTCATGTTCCATGTCCGGGAATTTCTCCATGACTGCCTTGTGCTCCATCACCTTGTCTTCCTGGTCGAGGACGAATTCATGATCGAGTTCGCCTTCGTTCTTGATGGTGAAGCGGATGGTCTGGCCCTTGCGGACTTTGAAGTCGTTCGGGGTGAAGATCATCTTGCCGTCCGGCGTCTCCTTCATGCTGACGCGGATGGTCTGGCTGACCTTCGATTTGTCGCCCGGTTCGCCAACGGCCATTTCGCCATGACCGCCAGCATGACTGCCGGATGCCAGAACGGGCGTCGCAAGGGTGGCCAGCAACAGGCCGAGAATTGCAGTTTTCATGATCAGGTCCTTTATTTGTTTCGAAAGTTGGCAATCAGCCGTGATCGGGGTGTCCCGGCATGATCGAAGTCTTTGCGTCTTTTGCCTTTGGCGCGTCGGGAAGACTTCCCGTCCACTCCCAGGCCTGTGTGCCGGGCGGGTTCTCGTACCAGCCCGGATCGGTGTAATCGCCCGCCGAGATACCCTCGCGAACCTTCACCACGGAAAACATGCCGCCCATCTCGATGGGGCCGTGCGGACCCCATCCGGTCATCATCGGAACGGTGTTTTCCGGTATTTCCATCGACATTTCGCCCATATCCGCCATGCCGGCGGTGCCCATCGGCATATATTCGGGACGGAACTGCCTGATCTTCTTGGCGACCTCCTTCTTGTCGACGCCGATAAAGGTGGGAATGTCGTGACCCATCGCGTTCATCGTATGGTGCGACTTGTGGCAATGGATCGCCCAGTCGCCGACATGTTTTGCGTCGAACTCGTAAGCCCGCATCGCCCCGACGGGAATATCGATGCTGACCTCCGGCCAGCGCGCCTCGGGCCGGACCCAGCCGCCGTCAGTGCAGGTCACTTCGAAGTCGTAGCCATGCATGTGGATCGGGTGGTTGGTCATGGTCAGATTTCCGACGCGGACGCGGACCTTGTCGTTCCTGGAAACGACCAGCGGATCGATGCCTGGAAAGACGCGGCTGTTCCAGGTCCAGAGGTTGAAGTCGGTCATCTCCATGACGCGTGGCACATAGGTGCCGGGATCGATGTCATAGGCGCTCAGCAGGAAGACGAAGTCGCGGTCGACAGGCATGAACTTCGGGTCCTTCGGATGAACGACGAAGAAACCCATCATGCCCATTGCCATCTGGACCATCTCGTCCGAGTGGGGGTGGTACATGAAGGTGCCGGACTTCACGAGGTCGAACTCGTAGACGAAGGTCTTGCCGACGGGAATGTGAGGCTGCGACAGGCCGCCGACGCCATCCATGCCCGACGGCAGGATCATCCCGTGCCAATGAACGGTCGTGTGCTCCGGCAGCTTGTTGGTAACGAAGATGCGGACCCGGTCGCCTTCGACCGCCTCGATGGTCGGCCCCGGCGACTGGCCGTTATAGCCCCAGAGGTAGGCGGTCATACCTTCCGCCATCTCGCGTTCGACCGGTTCGGCGACCAGATGGAATTCCTTGACGCCGTTGTTCATGCGGAAGGGCAGGGTCCACCCGTTCAGGGTGACGACCGGATTATAGTCCGGTCCGACGGACGGACGCACCGGCGTCTGGGTTGCGGCGGTGTCCATGACGGCCGCTTCCGGCAGGCCCATGTTGGAGGTCTGGCCCCAGGCCTGGGAGGAGACGAGCGCGGCACCGGCGGCACCTGCTCCAAGCAGTTGTCTTCTACTGAACATTCTCGTTTCCTTTCTCAGTGACCGCCACGTGTCGCTTCTTCAGCGGACGCAACCTCGGTTTGCGCCGAGGCCGAACCTGTGCTGCCGCCGTAGATGACGGGGGCGAGGTTCGCTTCGGCGAGCCAGAAGTCACGCTTGGCGTTGACGGCGAGGATGGTGGAGTCGATCTTCTCGCGCGTGTCGGCGATCAGTTCGAATGTGCTGGTGATCATGCCGTTGTAGGTGAGGAGCGATTGTTCCTCGATGGCATTGCGCAACGGCAGCACGTTGTTCCGGTAGTGGCGCGCGATATCGTAGTTCGACTTGTATGCAAGGTAGGCCGAGCGGGCTTCCGAGCGGACGTTGACCGCGAGCTCGGCCAGCCGGTTGGCGGCCCGCATATAGGCGAGTTCGCCCTTTCGCAGCCGCGCCTGGCCGGAGTCGAAGATCGGGATCGTGAACTCCAGCGAAGCGGTCTTCGAGACGTCCGACAGGATCCTGCCGTCTTCGCGCTCGCGTTCCTTTTCGTAAGTGCCCGCAAGCTCGATGTCGGTGACGATACGGGTTACGTCCTCCAGCTTGTAGGACTGCGCGGTTGCCTGAAGCTCCAGGCGCGCCACCTGCAAGTCCATCCGCTTGTGGATGGCTTCCGCTTCAATATCGTCACGCTTGATCAACGCCTTCGGCAGGGAGGGCAGGCGATTCGGGATCTGAAAATCGATGGCGGTCCCCGACAGGCCCATCAGCCGGATCAGTTCCTCCTTGGCAAGCTTTGCTTCCAGCCGCGCCTTGGCCGTCTCGCCGGTCAGCTCGGCATAAAAGACGTGCTCCCGGGCTTGATCGGCCTTCGTCAGCGATCCGGCTTCGCCGATTTTCTTGGCGAGTTCGGATGAGGCGTCGGCCGCAGCTTTCGCCTGGTTGAGATAGGCGACATTCTCCCAGGCGGCGACGGCGTTGACCCAGGCGCGGCGGGTTTCTGCAGCAAGCGAGATCGTCGCGAGCGCGGCATTGAGTTGGGCCTGCCGGAAGCGGGTGTCGGCAAGCCTGATGTTTTTGTCGTAGGTGGCAAGCGCCAGTATGTTGGCGGCGATCGCCCCTTCCAGCACGCGATAGGCTTCGAGGCCGGGCGTGCCGATGCCCGAAAGGCCGACGGAGAAGGTCGGAAAGACCGACAGTTGCGTCTGCCATGCGTCGGCTGCGCTGTCGCCGAGATCGGCATAAGCCGCCTGCAGGCCCTTGTTGTTGAGGAGCGCCACCTGGACGGCGGTCTCCACGTCGATGGTCTTCTTCGCCATCAGCGTTTTCACGCGCTCCCGAACCGCTTGCGCCTGCTGCTGGTTTTGCACCCAGACAGTCTGTTTGCCGGTCGCTTCGCTGCTCTTCAGAGAAGCGTTGGTGAACCCGGCATCGCTGGCCGCGTAGTCGGTCGTCACACAGCCCGCCGTAACCAGCGGAAACACGATGGAGGAGATCAGCCTGATCGTCCGAGGCATCATTATGCGCCTCCCTTCGGAGCTTGCGCATCATTGAGACCACGCCAGGGTTTAGGGTCGACAGGCAGGCGATGGATGTAGGCGCCAACCGGATTTTGATAACGTACAGGCCTGATATCCGTTGCGGAATCAGGATGATCCGTGGAGGCGACGACCTCTGGAAGGGTGGCTGCGCATCCGCTGACGAACAGCGGCATTGCGACCACCAGAAACAGGTGCTTCATAATGAAATTCCGAGAATGAATGCATGATCGCGCTGTCGACCGATAAGGCTCGCAGCACGGCTATACCCGCCCGTGCGGGTGCGCGTTCTCAGATGTTGGGCGGACGATGCAGGCTCGGCGGCTGGCCCCGGGGGTCCGTGTCGTTGATGAACTCGCGAATGGAAACCACGCGCGGATGGCTCAACGAAGAGCCGGAGCATGTGATGGCCGCAATGCCGCAATAATCCTTGCAGCAGGAGTTCTTGGACTTCTCCGGGCTGCTGTGGTCGTGCTGGTTGCCGTGGTGATCGGTATCGGCCATCGCGACGTGGTCGTCGCCATGGTGAGAGGAATAGACCTCTTCGATCTGCGCGATCTGGGCGGAGCTTTCCGGATGCATCGCGGCGCTGACGGCAGAAAAGCTGTAGCCAGCCAGTGACAAGATCATCACCAGTCGGAACATCAGTGCCATCGCTTTAGATGTGATTCGATACATCCCGCTCATATCTGTGAGGATCGCCAGAGCCTTGATGCTTGTCAACCGCCGCCTTCTCCAACCACCATTTCACGTCGTTTGTGTGGCACGGCAACACAGTCAAAGGCGGGATAGGAGGGTCGGGCAAAGCATCGGCGGGCAATGCTTCGCATTGGTTGCGCACTGCTGAGACTTTTCGCGTCTCGCGCCGCAATCCTCCCCACGGCCCATCGTGGTGATGAAGACCGGCCCTCGAAACAGACGACGGCGTGGGAAAGCGGCCGGGTTTTCAGCAGCGGTTCAGAAACCCGATATAGTTTTTCCCGTTCTTCTCGAAATACTTGACCGTATAGCCGATCTGGTTCTTGCCCCAGCGGACTTCGCAACGGGGCCCCCACCGGGTATCGCGGCAGCCGTAGACGGTGAAACATTCGCCCGCCTCGGTGTGGGTCACGACCGGGCTGCTCATATCTTCCTGCCTGCGGACATTGAGCGGACCGATCGAGCGGACGAGACGGCGTTCCCGCGGCGGCGGAATGTCGGCGGGATCGGCGCAACGGCCGGTATCTTCGCGCAGATAGCAGTCCGCGCGATCGTTTCCGTCCCGGCCGGGCCGCCAGCGATCATCGTCGCGCCTGCCGCCGAAACGCTGGCCGCTCGTCGGTCTCATGGTGACAATGCTGCCGTCGCTCAGACGTCCGACGAGGTTGCCGCGGGACGGTCCGAAGCTGCCGATCTCCCTGCCGCCGGCGTCGAGCAGCGTGACGCCTTCTCGGCTCGGCGTCCATCCGTTCAGGAAGCCCAAAGGGCCCAGGCACATGATGCTGCGGGCGGAGAGCTTGCCTGCGAAACTCGTGCTTTTGAGTTCGACGTTGCATTTGCCGGCCGCGCTGCCTGTTTCCACCTCCCACGAACCGACGAAGGCCGAAGGATGGTCCTGCGGAAAAGCTGGCCCCGCGATCACGAAAGAGGCGATGACGGCAAGGGCGTGGCGGAAACGCATGTCGAGGCTCCGGGCTGAGGAATGGTCTTTTTCTGCCCGATTCGCGATTGGCTGAACAGGACTCAACAGGCCGATAACCTACAGGGAGGCAAGCGATGGAGCGCGCTCCTCCTCGTCGATTTGTGAAGTTCGTGAGGCACGTTTTCGTTCGGGCAACGCCCAAGGGAAGCGCTTGACCGCACTTCCTTGCGAAGCGGAGCGGCAATCGGCTGCCGCGATCGACATTGACGGGCAGGCGGTGCCATGCTTCATCATCGGACTGGTTACGTCGTTTCGACTATGCCTCGTCGCAGCAGGCAGGCGATGTCGACAGACGCGGCGGGCCGGACGGGATTTGAGGAGGCGGCATCATGGGCAAGCGGATCGTATTCACCGGGGGCAGCGGCAAGGCCGGGCGGCATGCGGTGCCTTATCTGGTCGGCGAAGGACACGAGGTCTTCAACCTGGATCTCGTGCCGCTGGATTGCCCGGGCGTCAATACCCTTATCACCGACCTGACGGACAGCGGTGAGACCTTCAACGCGCTTTCCATGCATTTCGGGTTCGAAGGGCTTCAGACCGGGAAGGGGCCGGCGCCGGTCGATGCGGTGGTGCACTTCGCGGCGGTTCCCAGAATCTTGATGCGGCCGGACAATACGACATTCGCGGCCAACACGATATCGACCTACAATGTCATCGAAGCGGCGATGAAACTCGGCATCCGCAAAGTGATCATCGCCTCCAGTGAAACGACCTACGGCGTCTGCTTTGCCGAGGGAGACAAGGATTATCGCTCCTTTCCGCTGACGGAAGATTATGACGTCGACCCGATGGACAGCTATGGTCTTTCCAAGGTCGTCAACGAGAAGACGGCACGCGCCTTTTCCATGCGCTACGGCGCGGATATCTATGCGCTGAGGATCGGCAACGTGATCTCGCCGGAAGACTATGCCCGCTTTCCCGCCTTCCTTGCGGATCCGCCGTCCCGCAAACGCAATGCGTGGAGCTATATCGACGCCCGCGATCTCGGCCAGATCGTCCATCTCTGCGTCGAAAAGGACGGCCTCGGCTTCCAGGTCTTCAACACCGTCAACGACACGATCACCGCCTGGGAGCCGACGCGGCCATTCCTTGAGCGATGGGCCGCCAATACGCCGATCACGCGCGAGCTGGACGAATTCGAAGCTCCGATCAGCAACCGCAAGATCCGCGAGGTTCTGAACTTCTCCGAGAAGCACAACTGGCGCAATTACGTGCCCAGGTGAACCATATTAGGCCTCTGGTGAAATGCCGGGGAAAGCGGTGCAACGAGATTGGCCGCGGCTTGCCGTGCTAGTATGTAGATCTCTGGCTAAAGAATCGGCGGTTCTCACCGGCCCTCGCGCGAACGGACGCATGGCGGTGGATCATCGCGAAAGGACATCGCCTTGACGTTGAGACACCCGGAATACCAGTATCTCGATGTACTGACCCACCTACTCGAAAAGGGGGACAAGCGGATCGACCGCACGGGTGTCGGCACGCTCTCCATGTTCGGCGCGATGATGCGTTTCGACCTGTCGGACGGAACGTTTCCCGTCTATTCGACAAAAAAGGTGTTCTGGAAGACCGCGGTGAAGGAGATGTTGTGGTTCCTGACGGGACAGACCAACATCCAGTCGCTTCTGAAGGAAAACGTGCGCATCTGGACCGACTGGCCGCTCGCCGCATATCGCAAGGCAACGGGCTCCGAGATTTCGCAGAAGGATTTTGAGGACAAAATTCTGGCCGACGACGCTTTTGCTGAAGAATGGGGCGATCTCGGCCCTGTCTACGGCAAGCAGTGGCGTCGCTGGAAGGGCGCAGACGGCAAGGAATACGACCAGATCTCGGGAGTGATTGAAACGCTTCGAAAGAATCCGTCAAGCCGCCGGATGCTGTTCCATGCCTGGAATGTCCCAGAGCTGGACCAGATGGCATTGCCGCCTTGCCACATGACGTATCAGTTCTACGTTTCCGGCATGGGCGAGGGGCGCCCAAAGGTTTCGCTTCTCGTTCTTCAGAGATCGAGCGACATGGGACTTGGAAACCCGTTCAACGTCTGCCAGCAGGCGGCCCTGCTCGCCATGGTCGCGCAGCAGGTGGATATGGTGCCTGGCGAACTGGTCTGGGTCGGTGGCGACGTTCACCTCTATCTCGATCATATCGACATGGCGAACACCTTGCTTGAGAGAGAGCCGAGGCCGTTTCCGAAGCTTAGCCTGCTGCGGCGGCCGGATAGCATCGATGGATACCGCATCGAGGACTTTGAGGTGACGGGATACGATCCGCACCCCGCCATCGAGGCGCCGGTCGCGGTCTGAGACCCCAGATGCGGACGCAGGCAGGTGTGGTTACTTCAGCGAACGGCGGAAGCCGCGCAGCGAAAACGTAAACAGGATCGTTGCAATCCCCGCAAGCCAGATGAGCTGCGGCCAAACGACGGATAGGCCGGCGCCGCGATAGAGTATTGCCTGCGCCATCAGGACGAAATGTGTGTTGGGGGCCGCGAGCATGATCGTCTGGATCATTGCCGGCATGCTTTCGCGTGGGGTCGTCGCTCCAGAAAGGATTTGCAGTGGCAGGAGGACGAGCATGATCAGAAGCCCGAACTGCGGCATCGATCCGGCGATCGTCGCAAGCGCGATCCCCATGGCGGTGGTTGCAAGAAGATGCAGCGCCGCTCCCGCCATGAAGAGCGCCAGCGACCCCTCGATCGGAACCTGCAACATGAGCTGTACGATGACGATCAGCGAAAACAACGTGGCGCAGAAGACGACGATGCCCATCGACCAAACCTTTGACAGCATGATCTCGATCGGCGTTACCGGCATGACCAGGAGATGCTCGATCGTGCCGTGTTCGCGCTCGCGGATAAGGGCGGTGCCGGTCAGGATGATCGACAGCATGGTCACGTTGTCGATGATGCTCATCACCGACGCAAACCACCTCTGGTTCAGCTCCGGATTGAAGCGGGACCGAAGCGTGAGCTCCACGTCGGGAGTTTGCTCGACAGTGCTCGCACGCGCAAAATCCGAGACCTCCGTAGTCACGATGCTCTGCACATAGCCGGAGCCGGAAAAGGCCTGGGTCATCCGCGTGGCGTCAACATTGAGCTGGATGACCGGTGCCTTGCCCGCGATGAGGTCGCTCTGGAAATTCGGCGGGATGTCGAGCGCGAAAGTATCGGTGCCGGCATCCATGCGCGCATCCATCTCGCCCGCCGTGATCATGACCGGTTGCTTGAAATAGGGGCTCAGGAAAGAATCCCCGATCCGTCGCGAGAGCGGCGAATTGTCTTCGTCGACGAGGGCGATTGGGGCATTGTTCAGGGTTTCGGGTACCGACTCTGCTTCGGTATAGACGGCGATGGTAAAGGCATAGATGATCAGTCCGATGAGGATCGGATCGCGCACCAGTCCCTGCAGTTCCTTCATCCCGAGATAAAAGATTGTTCCGGGCCGCATGCTTCACCTTGCCTGCTTCTTGAGAAAGACGGTTGCCGCAGCGATGAGCAGAGGGCCTGCGACGACGAGCGGCAGGAAGGCGCTGCCGAGGTTTTCGAACGCCAGTCCCTTTGAAAAAGTGCCGCGCGAGATGATGTTGAAATAGGTGGTCGGGTAGATCTGGCCGATCAGCGCGCCGAGACCCTGGAGCGATGAGACCGGGTCGATCATGCCGGAAAACTGAACCGCCGGAATGATGGTCATCAGCGTTGTTCCGAATATCGCGGCGATCTGGCTCGATATGAAACTGGAAACCAGGAGGCCGAAGGCGGTGGAAAAGGCGACGTAGAGCAGGGCGGCGGCCGCAAATGGCAGCAGGCTGCCGGTAAAGGGTACCTGAAAGACGAGGACGGCGAAGAGCCAGAGCAGGGCGGCATTCGCCAAGCCGAGGACGAGATACGGAATCTGCTTGCCCAAAAGAAATTCGAGCCTGGTGACCGGCATCACGTAGAAATTGACGATCGAGCCGAGTTCCTTTTCCCGAACGACGGACAAGGCCGTGAGCATCGCCGGGATCAACAGCAGCAATAACGGTATGACGGCAGGCACCATGGCAACCAGGCTCTCGATGCCGGGATTGTAGCGAAAGCGGGTTTCGATCGAGAACGACGCAGCCGCCGCGTCACCGTAGGTTTCCCGCATATGCCGGGCAAGCCAGGCCGCATGCATTCCCTGGACATAGCCGCGAATGGTCTCGGCCCGTTGCGGCATCGCCCCGTCGATCCACGCTCCGATCTCCACGTCGTTGCCCCGCGCGACGCGTTCGGCAAAACCTGCCGGTATCTCGATTGCAAGTTTCAGCCTTCCCCCTCGCATGCGCCCGTCGAGATCGGCATAGTCTTGAAGTGGCGGCTCTTCGATGAAGTAGCGGGAACCGGCAATATTGGCGACGTAGTCCCGACTGGCGACCGTATCGTCTCGGTCGAGCACGGCGAAGGTCAGGTTCTGCACATCCATGTTGATGCCGTAACCGACGACGAACATCAGGATCACGCTGCCGATCAGCGCCAGTGTGGCGCGGATCGGATCGCGGCGCAGCTCAAGGGCTTCACGGCGGCTGAAACTCAAGATCCGGCGCAGGTCGAAAAGCCGTCGATGCGGCGGGGCGGCAGGCACCGGCGTGTCGGAGCCTTCCTCCGATTCCGTCGCCACCACGTCGGGTGTCTCCATCGTGGCGTCTTCGAGATAACCGATGAAGGCCTCTTCAAGCGTGGCCGCCTGGCGGTTCTCCTGGATTGCGGCGGGTGTATCGCTCACCAATACCTTGCCGGCATGCATCAGCGAGATGCGATCGCAGCGCTCTGCCTCGTTCATGAAGTGGGTGGAGATGAAAATCGTCACTTTCTCCTTGCGGGAGAGTTCGATCAGCATTGCCCAGAGCTGATCTCTGGCGATCGGATCGACCCCGGACGTCGGTTCGTCCAGGATCAGAACCTCGGGCGAATGGACAAGGGCTACGGCGAGCGACAGCCGCTGCCGGATACCGAGCGGTAGCGCGTCGGGCAGCGTATCCATGACTTCCAGCAGCTGGAACCGTCGCCCCATTTCTTCGATGCGCGTCGGAATTGTCTCGGGCGGGAGCCGGAAGATGCGCGCATGCAGGTCGAGGTTCTGTCGCACCGTCAGCTCGGTATAGAGTGAAAATGCCTGCGACATGTAGCCAACCCGTCTGCGGATATCCATGTCCCGCGGGTCGACTTGCCTGCCGAACAGCTTGGCCGTGCCTTCGCTTGCCGGCAACAGCCCGGTCAGCATTTTCATGGTGGTGGATTTGCCGCATCCGTTGGAGCCGAGAAAGCCGAAGATCTCGCCGCGACGGATACGGAAGCTGACATTGTCGACGGCGGTGAAGGCGCCGAAACGCATGGTCAGATCCTGCGCCTCGATGGCAAAATCCGCCTCGTCAAACGAGGGCGGCGGCTGAAGTTCCACCGCGTGATGCGCAGATCGCTTGTCCTCGGGCATCAGTGCAATGAAGGCGTCATCGAGGGTAGCGGCGCCCGTCTGCGCCAGGATCTCCTGTGGGGAGCCGGTTGCGAGGACTTTTCCCGAATCAATGGCTGCCAGCCAGTCGAAGCGTGCGGCCTCTTCCATATACGCGGTTGCGACAATGACGCTGATCTGCGGCCGCGCGGCCCGGATGTCGTCGATCAGGTTCCAGAATTGACGCCGCGACAGCGGATCGACGCCGGTTGTGGGTTCGTCGAGAATAAGGAGATCAGGATCATGGAGGAGAGCGCAGCAGAGGCTGAGCTTCTGTTTCATGCCACCGGAAAGCTTGCCGGCAGGCCGATCCTCGAATCCGGCAAGGCCCGTGCGCTTCAGGAGCGTGCGGATGCGCTGTTGGCGTTCGGCCTTGTTCTGGCCGAACAGGCTTCCGAAAAAATCGGCGTTTTCGAAGACCGACAGGGTTGGATAAAGATTGCGGCCGAGGCCCTGCGGCATATAGGCGATGGCCGGGCAGACGCGGCGGCGGTGGCGGCCGGCGCGCATATCGCCGCCCAGCGCCTGGACATCGCCCCGCTGGATCGAACGAGCGCCGGCGATCAGCGAAAGAAGCGTCGACTTGCCGACCCCGTCCGGGCCGATGAAGCCGGCCATCCGCCCTTGCGGTATATCCAGCGATATCCCGTCGAGCGCGAGGGTAGTGCCGTAGGTGTGGCTGACGCCCGTCAGACGGGCGACGAAGGCTGGTTCCGCGGGATCAACCATGGCTGACTGCTCCAAATCAAGGCGTAAGCGGTTGAGCTAGCGCGGCCGGCCATGCGGCGTTGGAATCGATTTTGACATAGGTCCGACCCGGAAGTCCGGTCTTCACCTGCGCCACGTATTTCTGCAGGAGTTCCCGCGGGACTTGGGCGCGCAGGCGGAACATCAGCTTCTGGCGCTCCTCCTCCGTCTCGACCGTCTTGGGCGTGAACTGCGCGATGTCCGAAACGAAGGATATCCTGGCCGGGATGACGTATTGGGGTGCGGCGTCGAGAACGATGCGCGCCTCGCTGCCGATGGCGGTTCGCCCGGCCTCGGCAGTCGGCAGGAAGAAGGTCATGTATACATCCCCGATATCCAGCATGTTGAGAACCCGTCCTCCGGCGGCGACAACTTCGCCAGGCCGGGCGACCAGGTATTGGATCCGGCCGCTGCGCGGCGCCTTGAGTTCGCAATCGCGCAGGTCCGCCTCGATCCTGGCGATCGTCGCCTGCGCCGCTTCGACCGATGCTTCTGCGTCAATCACCTGGGATCTGGCCGAACCGATGGCTGCGTCGGTTGCCGCAAGCCTCGCCCTGGCGGCTGCGACGGTTGCGACCGATGTGTCGACGCGAGCGCGGTCGTCGTCAAGAACCTGCTCCGAGACCGAGCCGCTGCGGGAAAGCTGCTCGCTGCGGGCAAGCCTCTTTCGAGCCGACTGGAGTTCCACCTCGTTTTGTGCAACGGCCGCGGCCGCGGCCTCCTTTTCTGCTTCCCTTTGGGTGACGAAGCTTCGGGCCGTGTCGATGCCGATCCTCGCCCTTGAAAGCTGCGCCTCGGCCTCCCGTTTCTCGGCGGTCAGCTGTTCGATATCCATCCGGGCCAGAATCTGCCCGACTTCGACAAAATCGCCTTCCTTGACGAGCACGTCCGAAAGGCGGCCGGCTGTCCGTGCGGCTATATCGATCTCTGTGGCTTCAATGCGTCCATTGCCGCTGGCGATACCGCGCAGCGCTTGTTCGGCGCTGCGGTCCTGTAGATATTTCCACGCAGAACCTGCGGCCAACCCGACAATGGCGAGGACGATGGCAATTTTCCCGGTGCGATTCACTGTATGGCTCCATCGGACATCTGGGGTTTGCGGCAGGCGCGAAAGCCTTGAGTATGATTGCTGTTGCCGACGCTCTCGGCTTCGTCTTGCGGTGCTATCTGATCGCCCGTCACCGTCCAGACGACATTGATGCGGATCAATGTTGCCGAGCGGTCGTGGCCGGATCCATGAAATCGTTGAGGATCGGCTCCTGTCCTTTCAAGATTTTCTGCCTTGCCTCGGCAATGGAAAACCAGCCGGCCCGGTCCACCTCCGGGAATTGTCTAAAGACACCCGAGCGCGGTGGCCATTCCAGCGAGAACAGATTGCTGACCAGGTGGCCTTCATCGATCGGGGGATCGGCTTCGACTGCCCAGACCAGAACCCTCTTGCCGCCGGGTTGCCTGTATTCCCCCAGTCGCTCGAAGGAGCCCTCGATGGTGGTTCCGATTTCCTCCGCCGCCTCGCGGATGGCGGCGCCAAGTTCGTCCTCGCCTTCTTCCACAAGGCCCTTCGGAATGGACCAGGCGCCATCGTCCTTGCGCGCCCAGAACGGTCCTCCAGGATGCACCAGGAGAACCTGCAGATCCCCACCCTGTCGGCGAAATATCAAGAGACCTGCGCTGCGCTTCGGCATCAGATGCAACTCCCGACGATCGAGCGCTCATGCTGCCTTGCGGCAACGCCATTTGTCCAGTTCGCTCACCAGCAGGATTGACGATGCGGCAAGCAGCATCAAGGCCCATTCGGAAAGGGATATCGGGGCAAGCTCGAGCGTATCCCGAAACCAGGGGATATACATCGCCGAGATATGCAGGGCCTGCGCTGCGACGACGGTCAAGATGAGCAGCGGATTGCCGAAAAAGTTGAACGAGAAAACCGAGCGTCGTTCCGATCGGCAGGTAAAGGTCTGAACATTCTCGAACATGACGAAAAGCAGAAGCAGCATGTTGCGCGCTGCGGACACTTCGTATCCCTGTTCGAGAAGCCAATAGAAGGCGGCGAAACCGCCGCCGCCGATCACGAGGGTGGACAGGAGGATGCGGCGGATCATCAGGCGGTCGAAGATCGGCTCCTTCGGGCGCCGCGGCGGCCGGGTGAGCTCGTCTCCCTCCGGCTTCTCTCCGGCAAGTGCGACGTCCTGGATGCCGTTGGTGACGAGATTGAGCCACAGGAGCTGCACCGGCAGCAGCGGCATCGGCAGGCCGAGCGGGATCGCCAGCAGGAAGAGCAGGATTTCGGCCGCACCCGTGGCGACCAGCATCAGGATAACTTTGCGGATATTCGAATAGGCGGTGCGCCCCTCGCGGATCCCGCTGACGATGGAGGCGAAGTTGTCGTCCGTGACGACGATGTCGGCGCTCTCTTTGGCGACCTCCGTACCCTTCCGGCCCATTGCCACGCCGACATGGGCATGTTTGAGCGCCGGCGCGTCGTTGACGCCATCTCCCGTGACGGCGACGAAATGGCCGTTGCGCGCCAGCGAAAGGACGATCGACAGCTTCTGGGCGGGGGCGACGCGGGCGTAAATCCGGACGCGGCGCGTCAACTCGTCGAGGGCGGCCTGTCCCGCCGCTTCGGCGCGATCTACCTCTTCACCCGTCGTCACCTGATCCTGCCTGAAAGCCAATCCGGCTTCGGCGGCGATGGCCGCTGCCGTTTTCGGATCGTCGCCTGTCACCATTGCGACCTGGACTCCCGCCGCGTGGCAGTCGCGGATCGCCTGGGGAACTTCCGGACGGATGGGGTCCTGCATACCTGCCAGACCAAGGAAAACAAGATCGACGAGGTGGTGGTGGCCAAAGGTCTCGTCCGCGCCGCTTCGGATTTCTCCTTCGGCAAAGGCGAGTACGCGCAGGCCGCGCTCCGCCATTTTTTCCTTCTGCCGTAGAAGCGTTAGACGTTCGATCGGCACGACGCCTTTGCCCGTATCCATCCGATCGGCCATGTCGATCAGGATTTCAGCCGAGCCCTTGACGAAAATGCGAATGCGTTCGCCGCTTCGATGGAAGGACGCCGCATATTTGAGATCCGGCTCGTAGGGAATGCGGCCGACGAGGGGATAGGTTTCCACCATCGTATCCTGGGTAAGACCGCCTTTATGGGCGGCTGCCAGCAGCGCGACGTCGACCGTATCGCCGACGCCTTTCCAGCCGTCGCCATCGCGTGAGAGCGAGCCTTCGTTCGGTAACAATGCCGCCTGCAGCAGTCTCGCGGCCCGGTTGCGTGCTTCGGAAGGACTCAGATCGGAGCCCCGGATCTCGCATGCGTCGAGATCCTGTCCGGCGTCGAGCAGCAGGTCGGTGCCCTCGGGCAGGCGGATATCCGTCACCGTCAGGTCGTTCAGGGTCAATGTTCCGGTCTTGTCGGTTGCGATCATCGTGCAGGATCCAAGCGACTCGACCGCCGGCATTCGTCGGACGATGACATTTCGCCTGGCCATGCGACGCATGCTGATTGCGAGCGCAATCGATATGGCGATCGGCAACCCTTCCGGAATGGCGCTGACGGCGAGGCCGACGGACATCAGGAACAGGTCGCTCCAGGCCATGCCGCGCAAAAGCCCGACGGCCACGAGCACGATCGAGGCAATCCCCACCGTCCAGGCGATGATATTCGAAAAGCGGGCAAGCCGGATCATCAGCGGCGGTTGCGAGATGGACGCCTTGTTGATCTCGGAAGCGATCCGCCCGATCTCGGTGGAAAGTCCCGTCGCAGTAACGACGCCCTTGCCGCGGCCGCGCGTAATCAAGGTTCCTGCGAATGCCATCGCGGCCTCCCGACCTTCGGGCGGCGTGCCCGGCAGGGGAAGTCTCTTTCGCGCGGGAAGGGACTCGCCGGTCAGCAGCGATTCGTCACAGAGAAGATCACTGGCTTCGACCAGCGAGACATCGGCCGGAACCCTTCCACCTGCCTCGAGCTGCACAAGATCGCCGTGGACGAGAAGGCGTGCTTCGATTTCCTGCACCTGGCCATCCCTGATAACAACGGCATACGGCTGTTCAAGCGCGCGAAGCGCCGCTGCGGCACGGCCCGCGGAGTATTCCTGCATGGTTCCTATGATACCGTTCAGGAGGAGCACGGCGCCGATAAAGGCGGCATCTTCCGCTTCGCCCGCCGCCAAGGATACGGCGGCTGCAAGCAGCAGGATATAGATCAGCGGGCTGCGGAACTGGCGCAGGAAAATGACCCACAGCGACGGTGCTTGCGGGGCCGGCAATAGGTTCTGGCCATGCTCGGCGAGCCGCGCCTCCGCCTCCTCGGCCGATAATCCCCATAAGCAGCTTTCATGGAGAGGAGGATCACTGAATCGCAGAGACGGGACGGACATATATGGGCTCCAGCAAAAACCGACCTCGAACCCGTGGCGGGTCCGAGCGGCTTTTCTGAAGACAATACCTGACGCAAATCACCGGCCATTGACATCCATCAATTCGGATGCGCCGCCTAACGTTTCCATCTCCAGTTCTGGATCTCCGGCATGTCTTCTCCGTATTCCCTGACATAGTGATGGTGTTCGTCAAGCTTGGCCTGCAGGGCTTCCACGACGTGACCTGCTTTCGCCTTGAGGCCCGGGACGCGTTCGATCGCCTCGATCGCAAGATGGTACCGGTCGAGTTCGTTCAACACGGTCATGTCGAAGGGCGTGGTCGTGGTACCTTCCTCCACGAAACCGCGGACGTGGATATTGCCGTGGTTGATGCGCTTATAGGTCATCCGGTGGATGAGATAAGGATAGCCGTGATAGGCAAAGATCACCGGCCGGTCGGTGGTGAAGAGGCGGTCGAATTCCTCGTCGGCAAGGCCGTGCGGGTGGTGTTCCTTCGATTGCAGGGCCATCAGGTCGACGACATTGACCACGCGGATCTTGAGTTCCGGTATCGCCTCCCGCAGGAGGGCGACGGCCGCGAGCGTTTCCATGGTCGGGACGTCGCCGGCGCATGCCATGACGACGTCGGGCGCGACTGCGCCGTCCTCGTTACCGGCCCAGGCCCAGATACCGGCTCCGGCCTCGCAATGCGCAACGGCCTCGTCCATCGTCAGCCATTGCGGCTCCGGCTGCTTGCCGGCAACGATGACGTTGATGCGGTCCCAGGTCCTCAGGCAATGGTCTCCGACCCACAAAAGGGTATTGGCATCCGGCGGCAGGTAGATGCGCACGATATCCGCTTTCTTGTTGGCGACGAGATCGACGAAACCGGGGTCCTGATGGGAAAAGCCGTTATGGTCCTGCCGCCAGACATGCGAGGTCAGCAGGTAGTTAAGCGAAGAGATCGGCTTTCTCCAGGGCAGTTCCCGGGAAACCTTCAGCCACTTGGCGTGCTGGTTGAACATCGAATCGACGATATGGATGAAGGCTTCGTAGCAGGAGAAGAAGCCGTGCCGGCCGGTCAGCAGGTAGCCTTCCAACCAGCCCTGGCAAAGATGTTCCGAGAGCACCTCCATCACCCGGCCGTCGCGCGCAAGGTGCACGTCATAAGGCTCGATCCTCTCCATCCAGACACGATCGGTGGCCTCGAAGACGGCACCTAGCCGGTTGGACTCCGTTTCGTCGGGGCCGAAGATGCGGAAATTCGAGTGGGCGTCGTTGAGCTTCAGCACGTCGCGCAGGTATTTGCCGAGGATCTCCGTTGTCTGCACCATCAGCGCGCCGCGCTCGGTCACCGGCACGGCGTAATCGCCGATGTCCGGCACGACGAGCTCCTTGCGCAGGAGACCACCGTTGGCGTGCGGGTTGGCGCCCATCCGGCGTTCACCCGTCGGTACCAGCGCCCTCAACTCCTCCTTCAGTCGCCCGTCCGCATCGAACAGATCGTCCGGATTGTAGCTCCGCATCCAGTCTTCGAGGATTTTGCGGTGCCCGGCGTCCCCGCGGCAATTTGCGACAGGCACCTGATGGGCCCGCCAGAAGTCCTCCACCTTCTTGCCGTCCACCTCCTTTGGCCCCGTCCAGCCCTTGGGGCTGCGCAGCACGATCATCGGCCAGCGCGGGCACTGGTCGCCGGCCTTGCCTTCGCGGGCTTCGCTCTGGATCGTCCTGATGCGGTCGAATGCCTGATCGAGTACTGCAGCCATCTGCCTGTGCATCTTTTCCGGCTCGTGCCCTTCGACGAAGAAAGGCTCGTAGCCATGGCCGCGGAAGAGATGGTCGAGGTCTTCGTCGCTCATCCGCGACAGCACGGTCGGATTGGCGATCTTGTAGCCGTTAAGATGCAGGATCGGCAGAACCGCGCCATCGCGAGCCGGATTAATGAATTTGTTCGACTGCCAGCTTGCCGCAAGCGGTCCGGTCTCGGCCTCGCCGTCGCCGACGACGCAGGCGACGACGAGATCGGGGTTGTCGAAGGCGGCGCCATAGGCATGCACCAGCGCATAGCCGAGCTCGCCCCCTTCGTGGATGGAGCCGGGTGTTTCAGGCGCCGCGTGGCTCGGAATGCCGCCTGGAAAGGAAAACTGCCTGAAGAGCCTTTTCATGCCCTCGGCGTCTTGGCCGATATCCGGATAGATCTCGCTGTAGCTGCCTTCGAGATAGGTGCTGGCGACCATGCCAGGCCCGCCGTGTCCGGGGCCGCAGACATAGATCATGCCGATATCGCGGTGACGGATGACGCGGTTGAGGTGGGTATAGATGAAGTTGAGGCCGGGCGTCGTGCCCCAGTGGCCGAGCAGGCGAGGCTTGATGTGTTCGGGCTTCAGCGGCTCGCGCAGAAGGGGATTGTCGAGCAGATAGATCTGCCCCACGGAAAGATAATTGGCGGCGCGCCAATAGCGGTCCAGCAGCGCCAGCTCTTGCGGGCCGATCTCGGGCTGTGTGGGAAGGGGCACGTTAAGCTGCATCGACTTCTCCTTGGGCTGGGCCGTTAGGCCGGCACGCGATCGTTCGCTTTCAGAACAGAAAGACATTCGTCGGCGATCATCTGTTCTTCGTCCGTCGGAATGACATGGACTGCGACATGGCTTGTTGGGGTACTGATTTTAGAGGCGTTCCTGCCGTTGGCTGCGGCATCGAGTTCGACACCCAACCAGAGCAGTCGGTCGGCGACGCGTTCGCGGATAATCGGCTGGTTTTCGCCGATGCCGGCGGTGAATACGAGGCCGTCCAATCCTCCGAGCGTCGAGGCCAGGCGGCAGATTTCTCCGGCGATCCTGAATATGAAGAGATCAACCGCTTCCCGGGCTTCCTTGCCATCGTCCTTGACAAGTTCGCGGATGTCGCCGCTGACACCGGAGACGCCGAGAAGACCGCAATGGTGATAGAGCATTTCCTCGACTTCCCGGACGGACTTGCCGAGTGGGCCAAGGAAATGCAGCAGGACACCCGGATCAAGCCAGCCCGGACGTGTCGCCATCGGAACGCCGTCGAGCGTTGAAAAGCCCATGCTGGAATCGCGGCTCGCACCGTTTTCTATGGCGCAAAGGCTGGCGCCGCTGCCGAGATGGGCGATGACCACCTTGCCATCGGCGATGTCGGGAGCCTTTTTCACGAGAGCGCCTTTCACGTAACGGTAGGAAAGACCGTGGAACCCGTACCGCTTGATGCCCCGGTCGTGATAGGCTCGCGGAATGGCCAGACGCCGAACGAGGTCAGGCTGGCTCGCGTGAAAGGTCGTATCGAAGGAGCCGGTCTGGAAAAGCGACGGGCGGAGATGCCTCACGGCCCTGATAAGCCTAAGTGCCTGGGGCTGATGCAAGGGCGCGAGCTCGGTCAGCTTCCTGATGCTTTCGAGCGTTTCTGCTTCCAGTTCCACCGGCCCGTCGAACATATCGCCGCCGTGGACGATCCGGTGGCCTGCGGCCATAACGGCCTCGAGATCGAAATGCTTGCCGAGTTCCCGGAAGACTTCGCCGATGAGTTCCGCAAGATCGTCGCCGGCCGCGCCCTTCAAAGGCAGTTCAAATTGCTCCGGACCTTCCTTGAGATGCAGCACCGGGGGCTGATCTGCAAAATCGACGACCGCCTTGCCGACACGAGCGGCCCCATGGCCGTCCAACCTGAAGATGCCGATCTTCACCGTCGATGAACCGGCATTGAAGGTCAGGAGGAGTTTGTCGGTCATGGGATATCCATTGTCTTGCGATTTCCGGCCGCCATGAGCGCCACAAGAGCTGCCGGTGCAGTGCGAACCTCGGCCGGCTCGGCGCGATTTGTCAGAAGGATAGGAACGCGGGCGGCTCCGACCAGTCCCGCCGCGTCGGCTTCGGCAAAATAGATCGGCTGTTTGGCAAGCATGTTACCGGCCCCAACGAAGAATTCGCCAGGCGAGGCTGGCTTTGGCCTTTGTGTCGCATGCCGGGTTCTCGGCTTCCTTGACGCAGCGCAAGGTGCGGCCGGCCGTCATGAAGAATTGATCTTCGCGATGCAGGCTGCAGGAAATCATCCAAAGGAGAATAGCGATGCTGCAGCATGCGGTGGAAAATGCTCTCAGGCCTGATGACCTGGCCGATCTGTCTGAAGAACTGTCTGCGCTGCGCCACGACATAGCCAAACAAGGGGCACCGATGTTGGGCGGATTGCTGGGCGCAGACCCACTGGCCGGGGACAAGCGGGCGGGGCTGGAAAACCTCTGCCACTATCTTTCGCTGCGTCACCATGATCTGAGGCCCCTGCAGCGAAAGCTGATGCGGCGGGGGCTGTCCTCGCTCGGTCGCTTGGAGAGCCGGGTCTTGCCGACGATCGATGCCGTTCTGGCTGCGCTTGCGGCGATGCGCGGCGTCGACCCGCAATTTGCGTCGCCGTCGGAGGGCGAGTTCTTCCGGGGCGAAAATCTTCTGGCGCAGGCTACGGACGAGCTTTTCGGGCTGCCCCGCGCCAACCGGCGCGGGCGTATCATGGTAACGCTTCCAAGCGAGGCCGCGAGCCGGCCGGACTTCATCCTCGATCTCGCCAGGCGCGGAATGGATGTGGCGCGGATCAACTGCGCCCATGACGATGAGCAGGCCTGGACGGAGATGGCACGACACGTGCGCGCCGCTGGAACCGACATCGGTCGCCGCCTGACGATCTTGATGGATATAGCAGGCCCGAAAATCCGCACGGAAGCCGTCGCGACGGAAAAGGGATCGCGGATCGAGACAGGCGATCTGTTGCGGTTGGTGGCGAAGGGCACGCCTTACGCAACGCCCGAGGTCGCTTTCTGCGCGGCTGTCTCGCTGCCCGAGATCGTCACACGCGTTTCGGTCGGCGACCGGATCCGCTATGATGACGGCAAGCTGGAAGGCGTGATCGAAAGCGTTGGCGACGGCGAGGCACTCGTTCGGATAACGCATACAAAAACGGGCGGTGCCAAGTTGAAGGCAGAGAAAGGACTGAACCTGCCGGATACGGCGCTTGGTCTGTCTCCCTTGACCGCCAAGGATCAGAGCGATCTCGCCACCATCATTCGCCATGCCGATATGCTCGGCTATTCCTTTGTGAGCCGTGCCGACGACATCGACCTCCTGGAGGAGGCGCTTGGCGAACATCCCCCGCGCGAACATGCGCTTGGCCTCATCGCCAAGATCGAGCAGCCGCAGGCGGTCACAAATCTGCCGGCATTGATCGCACGTGCCCGCTGCCGCAATCGCCCCTTCGGCGTGATGATTGCCCGCGGCGATCTTGCCGCCGAGATCGGCTTCGAGCGGGTGGCGGAAATGCAGGAGGAAATCCTCTGGATATGCGAGGCCGCCTTCGTGCCGACGGTCTGGGCGACGCAGGTTCTGGAGGATCTGGTAAAAGACGGCCTGCCATCCCGCGGCGAGATGACCGACGCAGCCATGGCTGCCCGCGCGGAATGCGTCATGCTCAATAAGGGACCTGCCGTTGGTGAGGCAGTCAGCCTGCTTGACAGCCTTCTCGCCCGTATGGACGAACATATCTTCAAGAAGACCCCGACGCTGCGGGCGCTGAAGTCTTGGTAGAGCAAGCGGAGCCTCGCAGTTGACCCATGAAAGGTGGCGTCGGGTCGCACGGCTTCTTTGGATGAAGCGATTCTGTGAGGGAATGCACGATGATGACAGAAGATCAGAGCGGCACGATCGCCTTCCTGACAGATCCGGCCACCTATGGCCTGACAGGTCCGGTCGAGGTGATCGAAACGCATATTTCGGTGGTCGTGCTGGCCGGCGAACGGGCATACAAGCTGAAGAAGGCGCTGAAGCTTCCCTATGTGGATTTTTCCACCGCTGCAATCCGCGAAGAGGCCTGCCGCAAGGAGGTCGCTCTGAATGGCGAGACAGCACCCAACCTCTACCTGGGAGTTCGCCGGATCACATCTGCGGCTGACGGTTCGCTCGAGTGGGACGGCGACGGGGACCCGGTGGATTGCGTCGTCGAGATGGTTCGTTTCAAGCAGGAGAACCTTTTCGACCGCATGGCGGTGTCCGGGAAACTGACGCCCGGACTCATGAGCGCCGCCGCGCGCATGATCGCCGTCTACCACGCAAAGGCGCCGGTGGTTGCTGCCGGAGGCGGCGCCGACAATATCGCAGCCGTTCTGGACATCAACGACGCGGGTTTCGCCACCAGCCGGGTCTTCGACAGGACCGCGCTGGCCTCGGTCGGCGAGGCGTTCCGGTCACGATTGCGGCGTCACGCTGCATTGCTGGACAGAAGGGCGGCCGCCGGCAAGGTCCGCCGCTGCCATGGAGACCTTCATCTGCGCAATCTGTGCCTGTTGGAGGGCGAGCCACGCCTCTTCGACTGCATCGAATTCAATGCGCAGATTGCCACCATCGACGTGCTCTACGATCTGGCCTTCCTTCTGATGGATCTGTGGCACCGGGGTTTCCCGGAACTCGCCAACCTCACGATGAACCGTTATCTCGACGAAACCGGCGATGCGGAAGGTTTCTGCCTGCTGCCTTTCTTCATGGCCATCCGGGCAGCCGTCCGCGCGCATGTCACCGCGACGCAGGCCGAAGAGCCGGGGCAGGATCTCTCCAGGTTGACGGCGGAGGCAAAATCCTACTTCGATATGATCGACGTCCTGCTGCAGGACAGGCCGGCCCGCCTGATTGCGATCGGCGGCTTGAGCGGTTCCGGCAAGACGGCCGTGGCCGACCGCCTGGCGGCGAGAGTCGGAGCACCCGCAGGCGCAAGGATTCTTGAAAGCGACCGTATCCGCAAAGCCCTCTACGGGGTTTCGGTGGAAACGAGATTGCCTGTTTCTGCCTACGATCCGGAGGTTTCGCGGAAAGTCTACCAGGAGATGGCGCGGCATTCCCAACTCATTCTGGAGCAGGGCGGCTGCGTGGTGGCGGATGCCGTTTTCGACAACCCGGCCAACCGCAAGCTGATAGAAGGCGCCGCAGCCGGCGCGGATTTCCTGGGTGTCTGGTTGGATGCCGTTCCGGCAATCCTCCTGCAGCGAGTACGCAGCCGCGTCGGCGGCCCGTCGGATGCGGATGCCGGCGTATTGGAAGCACAACTTGCCCGCAAACCGTCGGATATCTCCTGGCGGCATGTCGATGCATCCCTGCCGCTGGAGGAGGTCGTCGAGCTCATTTGCCGCTGAAAAAGGCGCCGGCTCCTGGACCGGCGCCTACATCCGATCAACCCGCGGAAGAGAAATCGAGCACCATCCGCCCTTCGATCTTGCCATCCTTCAGGCGGGTGAAGATGTCGTTGATGTCCTCGATCGGCGCTTTGTGGATTTCCGTCCTGACCTTGCCTTCGGTCGCGAAGGCGATGGCCTCATCGAGGTCACGCCGCGTTCCAACGATCGAGCCACGGACCGTGATGCGCTTCAAGACCACGTCGAAGATCGGCGTGGGGAATTCACCGGGCGGCAGCCCCACGAGGCTGACGGTGCCCTTGCGTCGCACCATGCGGATCGCCTGGGAAAACGCCGGCGGCGAGACCGCCGTCACCAGCACGCCATGGGCACCGCCGCCTGTGGCGGTCATGACCTCCTCGACGGCGGTCAGGGCACGAGCATCGACGGCGAGATCGGCGCCTAAGTTGCGGGCAAGTTCGAGCTTATCGGCGCTGACATCGAGCGCTGCGACCTTCAGACCCATGGCCTTGGCATATTGGACGGCGACGTGACCGAGACCGCCGATACCCGAGATCGCGACCCATTCGCCCGGCCTGGCTTCGGTTTCCTTGAGACCTTTATAGGTCGTGACACCGGCGCAAAGGATCGGGGAGATAGCAGCAAAATCGACGTTCTGCGGCAATCGCGCGGCAAAGGCCGCGTCGGCGATCACATATTCCGCGAACCCGCCGTTGCAGCTATAGCCGGTATTGTGCTGATGCTCGCAAAGGGTCTCCCAGCCGGTTTCGCAATATTCGCAGCGCAGGCAGGCATCATGCAGCCAGGCGACGCCGACGGCATCGCCCTCCTTGAAACCCGTGACGCCGGGGCCGAGTTCGACCACGATGCCGGCAGCTTCATGTCCGGGGATGAAGGGAGGCGTCGGCTTGACGGGCCAATCGCCGTCGGCGGCATGAAGATCCGTGTGGCAGACACCGCAGGCCATGACCTTCACCAGCATTTCGCCGGGGCCGGGAACGGGTACCGGCACGCATTCGATGGCAAGAGGCTTGCCGAATTGATGCACTATCGCGGCTTTCATGGTTCTTGCCATCAATTGCTCCTTTGCAAAAAGATAAAGTCCGGCGGCGATTGTCCTCAACTTTGCCGTGGTTTCATTGACGCAGCGCAATGAGGAGAGGATTGCTATCCGTTGACGCCGATCAATGCCGATGTCCCCGGATCTGCGAAGTTGAGAACAACAGGCGAAGGCCTGGGTTCAGCATTTGGCGGAACGGCAAGATGAAAATGGAATACGATGTGGGAGGGCTCGATGCGGCGGATGTGCATCGCGCCTACGCAGTCATTCAACATGTAATTCCGGGTATCGATCTGGAGGAGTGGAAGGCCCTGACGGCAACCGCCGCCTCCCGTCACGACTGGCTGACCGTGACGGATGCGCGCGGCTATATCCGCGGGCTTTGTTACGTCTTCACCCGGGAGCATCCGGTACGCGGGTCTCAGCTGGAAGTTCCGATCTTTGCGGCAGTCAGCCTCGTCGACAAACACGGTGTGGCCCGCCAGCTTTTCGAACTCGCCAAATCGCGCGCAAAACAGGCGGGTGTCGAAACCATCCACTTCTGGGCCGCCGGCTCCACGGACTGGGAAAGCCTCGCGAAACTCAGGGAGGCTGCGCCGTGGGACGATGGCGTGATGTATCATCTCAAGACCGACCGGACTTTTCTTTGCTGAAGGGGTAGCCCTACTCAGTGCCAGGCCCCCGGCCGATACTCCTGCCCGGGCATCGCGGACAATAGCGTCTGAAAACCGGATTTTCAGTTTCAAAACCTGTTGCGCATAGGGGCAGGCTTCAATACGGCTGGGCGTCCTTGTTGCCAATCGGCGCTCTCGCCGGCGTTTTGAAAGTGGCCTATATGGCAAAACCACGCCTTGTCATTGTCGTTGCAGTCTCCCGCAATGGAGTAATCGGGCGTGATGGCGATATGCCATGGAGGCTCTCCACCGATCTCAAACGATTCAAGGCGCTCACGCTCGGCAAACCCGTCATCGTCGGACGCAAGACTTTCGATTCCTTCGGCGGAAAGCCGCTGCCCGGACGTCCGCATGTGGTGGTGACCCGAAACCACGAGTTTCGGCCCGACGGCGTAGCGGTCGCGCCCTCATTCTCTGAGGGCCTGCGCATGGCCGAGGAGAAGGCGGCTGAGATAAGCGCCGATGAGGTGTACGTGCTGGGCGGCGGTGAAATTTATACGCAGGCGATCAAACTCGCGGAAAAGCTGTACGTCACGCATGTCGACGCGGACATTTCAGACGGCGATACTTTCTTTCCGGACATAGATCCGCAGGTTTTCGAAAAGGTGGAAGAGGTTGCTGTCCCGGCTGGCGAGAAGGACAACTATGCGACGCATTTCGTCACCTATCGGCGCCGAAGCGCGACAAACTGAGACATTTCGTTACCGAACAACGGGAAGTTATTGAAGCTGCGTTGAAAGCGGGGCGCGGGATACCTATAACGGCAAGGCCCGGCTGCCGTCACGCGGTATGTCGCGGCATGGGAGTGGTACGAACAAAGAGGTTTTGATGCCCTGGAGCAATCAGAATGGCGGCGGCGGCCCTTGGGGCGGCGGTGGCGGTAATAATCAAGGACCCTGGGGGCAGGGACCGAACCGCCCACGCGGCGGGGGAGGCAGCGGTGGTCCACCTGATCTGGAGGACATCATCCGGCGCAGCCAGGATCGCCTGCGTGGCGTAATGCCCGGCGGCTTCAACGGCGGCGCCTTCGTCATCGTGCTTCTTATCGTCGTGGCGTTTCTTGCATTCCAGTCTGTCTATACGGTCCAGCCGGACGAGCGCGGCGTCGAGTTGCGTTTTGGCCGTCCGAAGGACGAGATTTCCATGCCGGGCCTGCATTTCCATCTCTGGCCGCTGGAGTCCGTCGAGATCGTCAAGGTCACGGAGCAGCAACAGAATATCGGCGCGGCGCGGGGTTCGAGCTCCAATGCCGGCTGGATGCTGACGGGCGACTCTAACATCGTCAACGTGCAGTTTTCCGTGCTGTTCACGGTGACCGACCCCAAGGCCTATCTCTTCAACCTGGAAAGCCCCGCTTCGACGCTGCAGCAGGTCGCAGAAAGCGCCATGCGCGAAGTTGTCGGCCGCCGTCCGGCGCAGGACATTTTCCGCGACAACCGCGAAGACATCTCGACCGAGGTGCGAGGCATCATCCAGGGCACGATGGACACCTACGGTTCCGGCATTTCCATCAATGCGGTGCCGATCGAGGATGCGGCGCCGCCGCGTGAAGTGGCCGATGCCTTCGAAGAAGTGCAGCGCGCCGAACAGGACGAAGACCGTTTCGTGGAAGAGGCGAACCAATACGCCAACCAGAAGCTCGGCCAAGCCCGCGGACAGGCCGCCCAGGTTCGCGAAGAAGCGTCCGCCTACAAGGACCGTGTCGTGAACGAGGCTCAGGGTGAGGCGCAACGCTTCATCTCCATCTATCAGGAATATGCCAATGCGCCCGACGTCACCCGTCAACGCATCTTCCTCGAAACGATGGAAGCGGTGCTGAAGAGCTCAAACAAGATCATCCTGGAGAACAAGGAGGGCGTCATTCCTTACCTGCCGCTCAACGAGATCAACCGGCCCCAGGCCCAGCCGGGAGCTGCACGATGAACTCCAATCGACTTCCGGCAATTCTGATCGGCCTCGCCGTCATTCTTGTCCTGCTCTATTCATCCGTCTTCGTGGTCAACGAACGGGAACAGGCGATCGTGGTCCGGTTCGGCCAGATTCAAGACGTCAAGCGCGAGCCGGGCATCTATTTCAAGCTGCCCTTCGCCTTCATGGATGCGGACCGCGTTCAGTATCTCGAAGACCGCGCGCTGCGTTTCGATCTCGACAATATCCGCGTGCAGGTGCGCGGCGGCGCCTTCTATGAGGTCGACGCCTTCGTCGTCTATTCGATCACCGATCCACGCCGGTTCCGTGAAACGGTGTCCGGCGACAGGGAATCGGCGGAATCTCGGCTGCGCACTCGTCTCGATGCGGCGCTTCGCCGAGTCTACGGCCTGCGCAACTTCGATGCTGCGCTATCTGACGAACGCTCCTCGATGATGCAGGAGGTTCACACCGATCTCAACGCGGCGGCCGAGACCTTGGGCCTCACCATCCGGGACGTGCGGATCCGTCGCACCGATCTCACGCAGGAAGTCTCGGCGCAGACCTTCCAGCGCATGAAGGCGGAGCGACTTGCGGAGGCGGAACTGATCCGTGCGCGCGGCAATGAACAGGGGCAGCGTCGGCGGGCGATTGCCGATCGTCAGGTCGTCGAACTGGTCTCCGAGGCGCAAAGGGATTCGGAAATCCTGCGCGGTGAAGGCGACGCGGAACGCAACCGGATCTTCGGCGAAGCCTTTAAGCGCGACCCGGCCTTCTTCGAATTCTACCGCTCGATGCGGGCCTATGTGGCTTCGCTTGCCGATACCGGGACGACCATGGTCCTGTCGCCAAATTCGGAGTTCCTGCGCTTCTTCAATTCTCCGACGGGAACGCGGCCGGAGCAGCAAGCGCCGGCGGCACCTGCAGTACCCGCAGCACCTGCCAACTGACATCCTGCGCAAGAGGGGCGGCGGCGAGGTGCCCCTCTTGTTTCGGGATGATCGGCAGGCGACACCCGCTCGGTCGCAGTATGCTCACGAAAAGGTAATTTCCCCGGCATGCATTCCGCCTTATGCTTTGTCGAAACTCTGCCCGATTCAAAGGCTCCAATGATCTTCCCGGGTGAGTGTCGCTCGTCGGGGGCGATGCAGCAAATCCAATAGCGAGGATGCCAGATGGCCCAGACGGTTCGATCGTCCTTCACGCGCTTCGTCACGTTGACGGCCTCTCTTGCCGTATTGGCGAACCCTCTGCAGGCGGTCGCGCAGGCGCCGACACCTCCGGCACCCGAGCAAAATGGAAATTCGCCCGGCCCGATGCTGCCAGCTCCGCCGACAGCGTCTCCGACGATCAATCCGCCACCGCCGCCGAGCCCGATAGCCCCGGCAGGACCGGCGTCGATCGCCGATATGGCTGAAGGGCTGCTCGATGCGGTGGTCAACATTTCGACCTCGCAGAGCGTCAAGGATCAAGGCGCAGGCCCGCAGCCGCAAATCCAGGAAGGCTCGCCTTTCCAGGAGTTCTTCGAGGATTTCTTCGACGGCCCGGGCAACCAGGGCGGAAATCAGAAGGTTTCTTCGCTCGGTTCCGGCTTCGTGATCGATCCGAGCGGCTATGTGGTAACCAACAACCACGTCATCGAAGGCGCCGACGACATCGAAGTGATCTTCCCGAACGGCAGCAAGCTCAAAGCAAGATTGGTCGGAACCGATACAAAGACCGATCTGTCCGTCCTGAAGGTCGAGCCGAAGACACCGTTGAAGGCCGCGCGTTTCGGCGATTCCCGAAAGATGCGCATCGGGGATTGGGTCATGGCGATCGGCAATCCCTTCGGTCTCGGCGGCTCGGTGACGCTCGGCATCATTTCGGCCCGGGGCCGCAACATCAACGCCGGGCCTTATGACAATTTCATCCAGACGGACGCGGCGATCAACAAAGGCAATTCGGGCGGCCCGTTGTTCAACATGAGCGGCGAGGTCATCGGCATCAATACCGCCATCATCTCTCCATCCGGCGGCTCGATCGGCATCGGCTTTGCCGTGCCGACGGAACTCGCGGAAAATATCGTCCACCAGCTCATAGAATTCGGCGAAACGCGCCGCGGCTGGCTCGGTGTGCGCATCCAGCCGGTAACCGACGACGTGGCGGCGAGCCTCGGTCTCGATCGCGCACGCGGCGCGCTGATTTCTGGCGTTGTCAACGGCGGACCGATTCAGAAGGGCGAGATCAAGGCGGGCGACGTGATCCTGACCTTCGACGGCCACCCGGTCAACGAGATGCGCGACCTGCCACGCATCGTGGCCGAAAGCCCCGTCGCCAAGGAAGTCGACGTCGTCATCATGCGGGACGGAAAGGAAGAGACCGTCAAGGTGACGCTTGGACGCCTGGAGGACAGCGCCGAGCCTGAGGAGAATGCCGAGCAACCCAGCCTGCCCGAGGGACAGGGCGAGAACCTCGAACCCGACAACGGCACGCCGGGGGATCAGAAGGGCGGCGAGACAGCTGAAAAACCTGCGGCGACCTTCGGGATGACGCTTGCGGCGCTGGACGAGGAACGCCGTAAGGCTTTCAGCATCGCCGAAAGCGTCGAGGGCGTGGTGATTACCGCTGTCGAACCCAATTCGCCTGCGGCACAGAAAGGCCTGAAGGTCGGCGAAGTTGTCGTGGAAGTGGGGCAGGACTTCGTTGAGAACCCCGCCGATGTCGTCAAGAGGATCAATGCACTGAAGGCGGAAGGCCGCCGGAACGCGCATGTGATGATCGCAGATTCTGCCGGCAACCTCCGTTTCGTGGCCTTGCCGCTGGAATAGCCCGCTACGGGTTTCTACGCCTATGCTGCTTCTGGCGTTGCCACTCGTCCAGCGTCACAGCGTAGACGATGTGGCGCTTCAAGTGCGGATGGGTGTCGGGCACGCGTGGGTGATCGAAGTCGAGGCTTGCGACACGGTGTAAGCCAAGCCGCTTCATGACCGCGGTCGACCGGTGATTTTCGGCGACTGCGAAGGACACGACGGCGTCCAGATGCTTCTTGTCGAAGGCGAAATCGAGGAGCGCGCAAGCGGCTTCCGAAATATAGCCTTTGCCCCAGAAACGCGTGGCAAGCCTCCAGCCGATTTCCACTGTTTCCGCCGGAAAGATCTCCGGCATGTTGGCAAGCGACAGGCCGCAGAAGCCGATCGGCTCGCCGGTCGCCTTCAGTTCCAGCGCATAAAAGCCGAGGCCGGTTTCGATGATCGACGCGTTCAGCCGTTTGAGAAGCGCATCCGCCTCCTCATGGGTTCGTCGAAACGGAAAGAACTCCATGACCTTGGAATCGGCATTGATCTCGCGAAACAGGTCGCGGTCCGTGTCGAGCCAACTCCGCAGCCGGAGGCGTTCCGTTTCGAGGATGATCTTTGCTTCTTTCACGGCATCACGAAATCCGTTTTGCGATAGCCCTGGATATAGAGAAGGGCGGTGAGGTCGCCATGGTCGATCCGCATTTTTGCCTGGGCCGCAACGGTCGGCTTGGCATGCAGCGCAACACCCGAACCGGCGATGCCGAGCATGCCGAGATCATTTGCGCCGTCACCGACGGCTAGGGCTTCGTCCGGCGAAATGCCGAGTTTCTCGCTGATCACCAGAAGTGCATCGACTTTGGCCTGCTTGCCGAGAATGGGTTCGGCGACTTCGCCGGTGAGAATGCCGTCTCTTTCAATGAGGATATTCGCCTGATTCTCGTCGAAACCCAATGTTTCCGCGATGCGGCTTGTGAAGACGGTGAATCCGCCGGAAACCAGCGCCGTATAGAACCCTTTGGCTTTCATCGTGGCGATCAGCTGCGGTCCACCGGATGTAAGAGTGATGCGTTGGGCGATGACATCGTCCACCACTGTGATCGGTAAGCCCTTCAAAAGCGCCACGCGCTCCCGCAATGCCGGCTCGAAGGCGATTTCGCCGTTCATGGCCCGAGCAGTGATCGCAGAGACCTTATCCTTCAAGCCAACCACATCGGCGAGCTCATCGATGCATTCCTGGCCGATCATCGTGGAATCCATGTCGGCGATCAGAAACTTCTTCCGCCGGGTCTCGGCCTCCTGCACGACGACATCGATGGGCGCGCCGGTAATCACGGCGCGCAGATTAGCCTCGGCGGCCCGCGGGTCGGTATCGTCACGAAGCGCGATATCGCAGGCGACGCCATCCGCCAGCCAGTAGAGACCGGAGGCTTTCGCCGCCTCGGCCGCCTGCTCTCCGAGCTTCGACGTAAGAACAGGGTTTGACGGATGGGCAATGAGCGTGGCAACGAAAGCCATATGACAGACCTTATGGATGATTTGGACGCGATCCTGATAACCGGGCCGACGGCGAGCGGCAAGTCGGCCCTTGCTCTTCGGCTGGCGCGAGAGGCGAATGGTGCCGTCGTCAATGCCGACAGCATGCAGGTCTACGATACTCTAAGGGTCCTGACCGCTCGGCCTTCGGAAGAAGAGATGGAGGGAGTGCCGCATCTGCTTTACGGGCACGTGCCGGCGACGAGCACCTATTCGACCGGGGAATGGCTGCGCGACGTAACGGCACTTCTGTCAAAGCTCAGAGCCGAGGGACGCCTGCCGGTTTTCGTGGGCGGCACCGGTCTTTATTTCAAGGCGCTGACGGGTGGCCTCTCCGATATGCCTGACATTTCCCAGGACGTCCGTTGCCGGCTGCGGCTGCGGCTGAAGGACGAGGGACCGGAACCGCTCTACATGGAACTTTCGCGCCGCGACCTGCCGGTTGCTGAAAGCCTTGAGCCAAGGGATGGCCAGCGAATTGTCCGGGCGCTGGAAGTGCTGGAAGAAACCGGGCAGTCGATTTCCAAGTTTCAGGGAAAGCAGGGGCCGAAGGTGATCGACCCTGCACGGGCGAAAAAGCTCGTGGTCCTGCCGGACCGCAACATCCTCCATGAAAGGATCGACAGACGCTTCGAGAAGATGCTCCATAGCGGCGCCGTCGATGAGGTGAGGGAGCTGATGGCGCTCCATCCCGCTCCTGACGCGCCGGTCATGAAGGCGATCGGCGTGGCACAGGTCGCGGAGATGCTCGAAGGCCGAATGAGCCGGGAGGAGGTTATAGAACGCGGCTCTGCTTTGACGCGCCAGTATGCCAAGCGGCAAATGACCTGGTTCCGCAACCAGATGGACGAAAGCTGGGAGAGGATCTGTTGACTAGTCTTTATCGTAGAGGCTGCTGAGCGGTTTCTTCAGCAAACTCTCGCGGAGCGATCCTTCGCGTCGGAGAAGCGGATTTGGACGCGGGTTTTCCGATGCGGGCGGGCGTTGAAATATCGGCTGCGGAGGCTCGCCGCCGCGTTCACGGCGCAGATCGGCGAAACGATCCGGGCGCGGCATCGGTGGCTCCGACAAAGTCGGGCGCGGCAGCATATCCGGCCTGTAGGGTTCGGGCTGCGGGTCGTCGAGAGGCGGCGTGCGGTTTATCACGACGTGGCCGTTGGTCCGGATTTCCTGCGCCCATCGTTCCAGTTCGGCTTCATCTGCCGGCGGGAAGTCGGTATCCGTTTCGTCGTCGGGCGCCGGTGCGTTGTCGCCGAATGCAGGGTTGGCGGCAGCGTAGCTCTGCTGGAACGCGGCGATATCAGGTCCGCTGACGGACCGCAGGCGCGCGACCACGGCGCGCAGATCGACCGTATCAGGTGTGTCTTCGCAGCCCTTGTCGGCAACGCCATTGGCCTTCGGCAGATATCTTTCCTCGACACGCGCGAACTTCATGCGCATCGGCACGGCTATGGCCTCACCGAAGGCGATCGCCTCGCCGTTTCCGATCGAGGAAAGGAAGCTGGTGGTCGAAATCGACGAGTTCGGAATGGCCGACTTGATAATTTCCTGGTCCCGGTCGTTGGAAAGGCGCATGGCGAAGAGGGTCGAGCACTGCGACAGGATCGTCTGATCAAGTTCGCCGGGGCGCTGGGTGATGATCCCGAGCGAGACCCCGTATTTTCGGCCTTCCTTGGCAATGCGGGAAATAGCCTGGCGCGTCGGGAAGAAACCGAGCTCGCGATCGGCTGGCACGTAGCGGTGCGCTTCCTCGCAGACGACCAGCATATGAATGGCGCCGTTGCTCCAGAGCGCCAGTTCGAACGCCATGCGGCACAGAATCGAGGCGACGGAATTGACCACTTCCGAGGGGATGCCCGCAAGCTGGAAGGTGGAGATCGGCTTATCCCCGCCTGGAATGCGGAAGATATGCGCGATCGTCTCCATGATCGTGTCATGGATCGTGTTGTTGGAGAACATGAAGTGGTAGCGCGGGTCGTTGATGGCCGACATGACGCGCATCTTCAGTGAACGCAGGTACGGCTTCTCGTTCCGGCCTTCCAGGCGTCCTATGCGTTCGTCTATCAGCGCCAGAAGATCCGCCATGCGGTAAGGCACGGGGGTATCGGCGGTCACGGAACTCTTTTCGGTCGTGCGCCGCATCAGCGACGAATCGCTTCCGCGAAAGGCCCGCTTGGCGTCCGGAATGAGGTCGCGGAGGATGTCGAGCTCTTCAGGCACGGCGGGGCGGCCACGGAAGACTACTTCGGAAAACTCTTCAAGCCGCATCAGCCAGAAGGGCAGGTCGAGCGTATCCGTGTCGATGACGACGGCGTGCTCGGGAAAGGCAGAGGCGAATTCGTTATGCGGATCGAGAATCAGGACGCGCAGCTTCGGGTCCACCTCGATCGCCTTGTGGAGAAGCAGCGAGACTGCCGTCGACTTGCCCACCCCGGTGGAGCCGACAATAGCGAAGTGTTTCGACAACATCGAGGGGATGTGGATTGCAGCGTCGATGTTCTCGTCCTGCGTGAGCTTGCCGATCGCGCAGGTGTCGTCCTTGCCGGTATCGTAGATGCGCAGGAGATCGGCAGCCCGGATGCGGTGCGCTACGGCGCCGAGATAGGGATAACGGGAGATGCCGCGGGAGAACTCATCCCGGCCGTTCGGTCCCTTGCGGACTTCGCCCAGCAGTTCGGCTTCGATCTGGAACCCTGTGTCTTCCCCCTCGCGCCAGCCACGACTGCCAGTTTCCATGGCATAGGCCAATGCCACGACGCGGTTTTCGCCAACGCTGATCGAGATCAGCCGGCCCACTGACCAGAGCTTGGTAAGGTCGGTCTCACCACCTTCGGCGATCGCTGAAATAGTGGCATGAGCGCCGTTGCACGCGACCACACGGCCGAGCAAGCGATTGCCCGGTTTATGGAGATCGCGGCGATCCTGCTCTCCCGCAGAGGAGGAACGGAGGGGATCATTGTTCGGCAAACGTAACCCCCTATCATTGGGGTGGCAGGTTGGGTCATGACTCATCCGTCGGCCGGGTCGTAACCCTCCAACATGTCGAATATAGGTGTCCCGGCTTAACAACTGGTATAGGGGGATGTCGCCTCGAATGCGTAACGGTCAGCAAAATCAGGCGGATGGCTTTTTTTGGTGCAAGGTGGCGTTGACGAAAGCAATTTATCTGGCTAACACTTCGCGCCATGAAAATATCGATCGCTCTTATTGTGGTGGGAACGCGCATGGGCAGGATGGTGTAACCATCCGGCGACAGCCACCCATGCGCGGAAAGACAGGCTCCTCAAGGGGCCTTTTTTTGTGCCTTAAATCCGGCTCGGAGGAGCCGCCGGTAAAAATCCAGCAGCGAATGGACCAAGACAATGACGGACAGCAATAACCAGATGCCAGATAACCGGATGACTGGCGCAGAGATCGTTCTGAGAGCGCTGAAGGACAACGGCGTCGAGCACATTTTCGGATATCCCGGCGGTGCCGTTCTGCCGATCTATGACGAGATCTTTCAGCAGGAGGAGGTTCAGCACATTCTCGTGCGTCACGAGCAGGGCGCCGGCCACGCGGCTGAAGGTTACGCCCGCTCCACCGGCAAGGTCGGCGTCATGCTGGTGACGTCAGGCCCGGGTGCGACGAATGCAGTCACGCCGCTTCAGGACGCACTGATGGATTCTGTGCCGCTGGTCTGCCTGACCGGCCAGGTACCGACCACGCTCATCGGTTCGGATGCTTTCCAGGAATGCGATACGGTCGGCATTACGCGCCCCTGCACCAAGCACAACTGGCTGGTCAAGGATGTCAACGAACTCGCCGGCATCATCCACGAAGCCTTCCGGATCGCCCAGACCGGCCGTCCGGGTCCGGTCGTCGTCGATATCCCGAAAGACATCCAGTTCGCGACGGGCACCTATACGCCGAAGCCCGAAATGGCTGCCAATATCAGCTATCAGCCGAGGACGCAGGGCGATCTGAAGGCCATCCAGGCCGCGATCGATCTGATGGCCACAGCGCGCCGCCCGATCCTCTATACCGGCGGCGGCGTCATCAATTCCGGACCGGAGGCCTCGCGCCTGCTGCGCGAACTGGTCGAGCTCACCGGTTTCCCGATCACCTCCACGCTGATGGGACTGGGCGCCTATCCTGCGTCCGGCACGAACTGGCTCGGCATGCTCGGCATGCATGGCTCCTACGAGGCCAACATGGCGATGCACGATTGCGACGTGATGGTCTGCATCGGCGCCCGTTTCGACGATCGCATCACCGGCCGCCTCAACGCATTCTCGCCGAACTCGCGCAAGGTTCACATCGACATCGATCCGTCCTCGATCAACAAGAATGTTCACGTCGATATCCCGGTCCTCGGCGATGTCGGCAGCGTCCTGGAGGACATGGTTCGGTTGTGGCGGGCTCTGCCAAAGAAGCCGGCGAAAGCGCAGACGGAAGAATGGTGGCAGGAGATCGCCCGCTGGCGGGCCCGCAAGTCCTTCTCCTATAAGAACTCCAACGATGTCATCATGCCGCAATATGCGCTGCAGCGGCTCCATGAATTGACGAAAGGCCGCAATACCTACATCACCACCGAGGTCGGCCAGCATCAGATGTGGGCGGCGCAGTTCATCGACTTCGAGGAACCCAATCGCTGGATGACCTCCGGTGGCCTCGGCACCATGGGCTACGGCTTCCCCGCCGCAATCGGCGTCCAGGTGGCGCATCCGGATGCACTCGTCATCGACGTTGCCGGCGACGCATCGATCCAGATGTGCATCCAGGAAATGTCGACGGCGATCCAGTACAATCTGCCGGTCAAGATCTTCATCCTGAACAACCAGTATATGGGCATGGTCCGCCAGTGGCAGCAGCTGCTGCACGGCAACCGCCTGTCGAACTCCTATACGGAAGCGATGCCGGACTTCGTGAAGCTTGCTGAAGCCTACGGCGCCGTTGGCATGTATTGCGACGATCCGAAGGGGCTGGACGGTAAGATAGAGGAGATGATAGCGGTCAAGAAGCCGGTCATCTTCGACTGCCGCGTTGCCAATCTCGCCAACTGCTTCCCGATGATTCCCTCGGGCAAGGCGCATAACGAGATGCTGCTGCCGGACGAAGCAAGTGACGAAGCGGTTGCCAATGCGATCGATGCGAAGGGCCGCCAGCTCGTCTGAGGCGAGCTGCGAACCTTAAACTGAATTCTGAGGAAACGGACCCAATACCATGAATGCGCATCAGCAACCAACCGGATCTGCCTATTTCATTGCGCCGGAAACGGCTAAGGCGGAGAGCCACACGCTCTCCGTTCTCGTCAACAATGAGCCGGGCGTGCTTGCCCGGGTGATCGGGCTTTTCTCCGGGCGCGGCTACAATATCGAAAGCCTCACGGTTTCGGAAACTGAACACGAGGCCCATCTTTCCCGCATCACCATCGTGACGCGCGGCACGCCGACGGTTCTGGAGCAGATCAAGGCACAGCTGGAACGGATCGTGCCGGTCCATCGCGTCGTCGATCTGACCGTGCGCGCTCGCGAACTCGGTCAGGAGCGGCCGATCGAGCGCGAGGTCGCGCTGGTCAAGGTCGTCGGTCGGGGAGAGCATCGTGCTGAGGCCTTGCGGCTCGCGGACGCCTTCCACGCCAAGGTGGTCGATGCCACGGTCGAGCATTTCATCCTCGAGATCACCGGCAAGTCCTCCAAGATCGATCAGTTCGTCGCGGTCATGAAGCCGCTCGGCCTGGTTGAGGTCTGCCGTACCGGCATTGCCGCTATGAACCGCGGTCCCCAGGGAATGTGAGCAGCCGTTCAGGAATGTTCGGGGAGAGGGTCGGGATCGATTTCATGAAAGATTGGTACCCTCCTGTCGGCATGCGCCTCGGCGCCACCCATTACGTGACGCGATCTGCTCCATGGCTGAAGCACTATTTCGGCTTACAGAAATTGGAGTCTGCATTTACGCCGGGGATCAGGGGTATCGTGTTCTGGGGTGGACGATCCACCGCCCAGCTGGCGCGCCGCATAGCCTTGGTCCGCAGGCTGCCCTATTGGTATCTCGAAGATGGGTACATTCGCTCCGTGGGACTCGGCAAGGAGAATACCTTGCCGATTTCCATCGCTGTCGACGATCTGGGCATGCCGGTGGATGCTTCCAGGGCGTCTCGTCTGGAGCAATTGATCGCGGGTTCGGCGCAGATGGATGTGGGGGCGCTTGGGTCGGATATCCGCAATGTGCTCGTGGAAAACAGGCTCTCGAAATACAACAACCTGCCGCACCGGGAGGTTAAGCTCGAGCGGACGACGAAGCGTCGTATTCTCTTGGTGGACCAGGTGTTCGGTGACGTTTCCGTTCCGATGTCCGGCGGCTCGCCGGAAAGCTTCGCACGGATGCTCGATGATGCCGTGGCAAGCGGCGCTCAATGCGTGGTGCGTACGCATCCGGATGTGATGGCCGGTTTCCGCAAGGGCTATCTGACGGAAAAAGCAGCCCGGACGCCGGGCGTGATCCTGCTCTCGGACGCGGTCTCGGTGTCTTCCATACTGGCGGCAGTGGACGAGGTCTGGACCGTTTCAAGTCAGTTCGGGCTCGATGCCTTGCTGCGGGGCCTGCCTGTGCGGTGTTATGGAGCGCCTTTCTACTCCGGCTGGGGCCTGACAGAAGACAGGTTGAGCCAATTTTCGAGGACAATGCTGCCACGACGGCGGGCGCGGCCGAGTATCGATCAACTGATCGCCGCGACCTTCGCGCTCTATCCCAGCTACCGCGACACACGGACATGGGTGGAGATCGACGTCTTCCGGGCGGTGGATGCGTTGGCCGCCGAGCGGAAGGCGCTCGATCTGGACTGAGAACGTCTAGATCATCGCCAATGGTCTTTTTTCCGTTGGCGGTGGAAAGGCGGCATCGAGGGCTGCCCAGTCCTCGTCGCTGATCTCCAGCTCCGCGGCGGCGGCATTTTCGGCAACCCGATCCGGATGGGCGGATTTGGGGATGGCGATCACACCCTCGCGCTCCAGCAGGAAGGCTAGAGCCACTTGCGCCGGCGTCGCCTGATAGGCCTTGGAAATGTGGATCAGGGTGTCGTTGCGGACGAGCCTCCCTTGCTCGATCGGCGAATAGGCCATGATGGCGATTCCGCGTTGCTGGCACCAGGGCAGAAGGTCGTATTCGATGCCCCGGCGGGAGAGATTATAGAGGACCTGGTTGGCGGCGCAATTCTTGCCCTCCGGTACGATCATCAGTTCTTCCATATCCGCGACATCGAAATTCGAGACGCCCCAGGCGCCGATCTTGCCGTCTCGGCGCAGTTCCTCGAAACCGGCGACGGTTTCGGCAAGCGGATGTTCGCCGCGCCAGTGCAGAAGATAAAGATCGAGACGGTCGGTTCTCAGCCGTTTCAGGCTGCGTTCACAGGCATCGATCACGCCCTGGCGGCTTGCGTTCCACGGATAGACCTTGCTGACCAGGAATACTTCGTCGCGGCGGCCGGCAATGGCTGCGCCGGTGATCTTCTCGGCTCCGCCTTCGGCATACATTTCGGCGGTGTCGATCAAGGTCATCCCGAGATCGAGGCCGCGTTTCAGGCTTTCGATCTCGGCATTTGCCTTGCGGATGTCCTCCCCCATGTTCCAGGTGCCAAGGCCGAGGGCCGGCACGGAGACGCCAGAGGGCAGAGTGACTGTAGGGATATCGGGCATTGGGACCTCGGCCTATCGATTGCGGGCGTTCGTGCTATTCAGATATAGCTTTAACCCAAGCTTCCAAGTTCCGCTTGCGGATCGACCGGAACGATCCTATCACCGGCATAAGGCCTCCCGCAGAGGAGGCGACGCAGATAACGGGATCGGATTGGCGCTCGGGAGTTCTTATGCCGCTGGAAACTTTTCTGGCCCTTGTCCTGTTCGCCTTCACCACTTCGATCACGCCAGGGCCGAACAACATGATGCTTTTCGCGTCGGGTGTGAATTTCGGATTTGCGCGAACGATCCCGCACATGCTGGGCATCGGCGTCGGTTTTCTTTCGCTGCTGATCGCCGTCGGGCTGGGGCTCGGGGCGCTGCTGCAGACCGTCCCGGTCGTCTATACCACGCTGAAATTCGCAGGCGGGCTGTACCTGGTGTGGATCGCCTGGAAGATCGGGACTTCGCGCAGCCTCTCGGAGGGCAAGACCGGCGCGCGGCCGATGACCTTTTTCGGTGCCGCAGCCTTTCAATGGGTCAATCCGAAGGCCTGGGTCATGGCAGTGACCGCCATGGCAACCTACACCAATCCCGAATATTATGTACCGACCGTGCTCCTGGTGGGGCTCGCATTTGCCGCCGTCAACGTGCCGAGCGTATCCACATGGGCAGGTTTCGGATCTGCCTTGCGGGAGTGGCTGTCCGTGCCGGTCAGGCTGAAATGGTTCAATATCACGATGGCCGTCTTGCTCGTCGCAAGCCTCTGGCCGATGCTGCGATGAAGGAAATGGGCATGTCTGCAGACCATCATCACCATCACCATGATCATCACCACGACAACCGCTATAGCGACATGCAGGCGCGGGTCAGGGCGCTGGAAACCGTCCTGACGGAAAAGGGGTTGATCGACCCGGCGGCGATCGATGTGATCGTCGAGACTTACGAAACAAAGGTCGGGCCTCGCAATGGCGCTCACGTTGTCGCCAAGGCCTGGAGCGATCCGCAATTCGCCGAGTGGCTGAAAGAGGACGCGACAGCTGCAATCGCGAGTCTGGGCTATGCCGGCCGCCAGGGCGAACACATGCGGGCGGTGTTCAACACGCCGGAAACGCATAACCTCGTGGTTTGCACGCTCTGCTCCTGTTATCCCTGGGCGGTGCTTGGCCTTCCGCCCGTTTGGTACAAGGCGCCGGCCTACCGGTCTCGTGCGGTCATCGATCCCCGCGGCGTGCTTACCGAATTCGGGCTGACCCTGCCGGACGACAAGAAGATACGGGTGTGGGATTCGACCGCCGAACTTCGCTATCTCGTCATTCCCGAACGGCCGGACGGCACCGAGAACATGAGCGAGGAGGAGCTTGCGAAACTCGTCAGCCGCGACGCGATGATCGGCACGGCGATTGCGGGGGTGCCGGCATGAACGGCCCCCATGATCTTGGTGGGCAGATGGGCTTCGGCCCCGTAGCGCCCGAAAAGGACGAGCCCTATTTTCACGCCGAGTGGGAAAAGCGGGCACTCGGGATTACGCTCTCCTGTGGCGCCTTCGGTGCCTGGACTATCGACGAAAGCCGCCATGCGCGCGAAAACATCCCGCCGGCGGATTATCTCTCCGCCAGCTATTACGAGATTTGGACGCGGGCGCTGGAAGTGCTGCTCGAAAGGCATGGTTTTGCCACAAGAGGCGAGATCGACGCAGGCGTAAAGCAGATGGAGCCGGCAACGCCGAAGCGTATTCTGAAGGCCGACATGGTGCCGGCAGTGCTCGCCCGCGGCGGACCTTGCGACCGCCCGGTGGAGACCGAGCCGCTCTTCCGGCCGGGCGAAAAGGTCAGGACGAAGAATTTCAATCCGCAGACCCATACGCGTTTGCCGCGCTACGCCCGCGCCAAAACCGGTATCGTGGAGGCGGTCCAGGGATCATACGTCTTTCCGGATGACAACGCCCACGGTAACGGCGAGAACCCCCAATGGGTCTATACGGTCGTCTTCGACGCTGGCGAGATCTGGGGCGAGGGCGCCGATCCGACATTGACCATCTCCGTCGACGCCTGGGAGAGTTACCTTGAGCGCCTGTGAAATTCCGTCGCCGCTTGCGCGTTCGCCCGGTTTGCCGAAGTCGCCGGAGGGAGATCCGACCTTTCCCGAACCCTGGGCCGCGGAAGCCTTCGCAATGGCCGTGTATCTGCACGAGAGGGGCGTCTTTACCTGGAGCGAATGGGCGGAGGCGCTTTCCACAGAGGTGCACAAGCCCGGTCGCGCCGAGGACGGCAGTGACTATTTCGACTGCTGGGTGGCCGCGCTGTCCGGTCTTCTGGTCGATAAAGGCATTGCGGACGCCGATGCCATTCTTTCTCTTCAGAAAAGCTGGCAGCGGGCGGCGGAAGCGACACCGCATGGCCGACCGATTGAGCTTGAGAACGACCCGCTGCGGTGAAGGCCCAGGCTCGGAATTTTCCGTCTACGCGGCATGTATCTGCTAGCAGTTGAACGTCTTCGCCTCAGCTTGATCTACTTTCGTTCTTTTTCTGTTGCGATTCCTCCTCGAATCCTGCCAAGTCGCGCCCATGCAATTTGCACCGCAACAGGACGAGGCTCTCAAAGCCGTTTCCCGCTGGCTGAAGGACGGCCGTAGCCAGATTTTCCGGCTGTTCGGTTATGCCGGCACAGGCAAGACGACGCTCGCCAAGCATTTTGCCGAAAATGTCGATGGCGACGTTCTGTTCGCCGCCTTCACCGGCAAGGCCGCTCAGGTGCTGCGTTCCAAGGGTGCGCGGAATGCAAAGACCATCCATTCGTTGATCTACCGCCCGCGCGGCGAGGAGGCCGTGGAGGATGAGGAAACCGGCAAGACCTCCATCGCGCCGATGTTTTCGATCAATCGCCAGAGCCCGGTCGCCAAGGCTGCACTGATCATCATCGACGAATGCTCGATGGTGGACGAGGCTTTGGGCAAGGATTTGATGAGCTTCGGTACGCCGATCCTGGTGCTCGGCGACCCAGGCCAGCTGCCGCCGGTTTCAGGGGGCGGTTTCTTCACCGAGCAGGAGCCGGATTATCTGCTTACCGATATCCACCGTCAGGCTCGCGACAACCCGATCATCCAGCTCGCCATGAATGTGCGCGAAGGCAAGGAGATCATGTATGGCGACTATGGGACGGCGAAGGTAATCTCACGCGACGAGGTGACCCAGCCGCTGGTGCTGGAGGCGGACCAGGTATTGGTCGGCACCAACAAGACCCGCAAGCGCTACAACCAAAGGCTCCGGGAGCTGAAGGGCTTTACGGCAGACTACCCCCAATCCGGCGACAAGCTGGTCTGCCTGCGCAACGATCAGGTGAAGGGCTTGCTCAACGGTTCGCTCTGGCAGGTGATGAGCTCCTCCCGGGAGACCGTAAAGCCCGGGATCAATCTCATGATCCGGCCCGAAGACGACGACATGGATCGCGGTGCGGCGAAGATCAAACTCCTCAAGCAGGCGTTCGAAAGCGACGAGGAAATCCCCTGGTCGACACGCAAGCGCTACGACGAGTTCGACTACGGCTACGCTCTGACTGTTCACAAGGCGCAGGGCTCTCAATGGAACAATGTCGTGCTGTTCGACGAGAGCTTTGCCTTCCGCGATACGCGCGAGCGCTGGCTCTATACCGCGATCACCCGTGCGGCCGAGACATTGACCATTGTGCGCTGATCAATTCGGCACCATGCCGAGCAGCAGCGCCTTCGCGACAGCCTGGAAACGGTTGGTGGCCTGAAATTTCCGGATGATGCCGTCTTCCATCTCGCGGAGTTCTTCGAATGGCAGATCGAGGGTGCGGGCAAGGCGTGGTGCGGAATAACCTTCGGCCATCAGCGCCAGACACCGTTTCTCGATGTCGGACAAGACCAGCGACATGGGGCGCGCCGCCTCACTCGTGTCATCCTCATCTTCCGTCGAAAGAAGGCTTTCGATCTGCTGCATCTGCCGGCGGATATTGGATATGTCCGCGGTCAACTCTCGCTTGCGCCGCGACAGCATGTTCTGGAAGAGTTCGTCCGCTTCCGCCTGGGAGGCTGCGCCGGCCAGTTCATCCATCAATTCCTGGATCACCGCGACCGACATGCCGATCTCCCGGCAGGCATTGATCACCGCCATGCGCTGGATATGTTCGCTGCCATAGACCCGCATGGTGCCTGACCGTTCGGCGGTGATCAGTCCCTTTTCCTCGTAAAAGTGCAAGGTGCGATGGGTGACGCCGAAGAGGTCTGCCATCTCGGCAATCGCCAGCGGTTCCTCCGGTAATTCGAAGGGCAAGGAAACCTGGGGAAGAAACTTGGTCTGTCCACCGGCTGTCACTGCATTGAGTCCGGCTGTCGGGTATCTGGCGTCGCTTCGCATCGGGCCTCCCTGCGAATGGCGTCTATCTAGAGCTCACCCCAGAGTTGCACGCGCATGGCGCGTCTTCGGTTGAGCGCTCGGTACTGAAAACGCGGACCCGATATGATTGGCTAACAGAATTCGCCGGCAAGCCCTGTATCCCGCCGCCTTCGGTCCGGCCGGCGAATTCTGTTAGCAATACATTATGTAAAATTTTCGAAAATGATAGCCCCTCAAGCCACGTGGATTCTCGTCGATGAAAACTCTTTATAGGTGTAATTCCTCAAAGCCGGTGGCGTTCGCGCGATCCATGCCCTAAAAGCTCGGCACCTCCTCTGAAAAACGGATATTGCCATGCCGACCAAGCTCTCCGTAAATCTCAACGCCGTCGCCATGTTGCGCAACCGCCGGGACCTTCCCTGGCCAAGCGTCGAGGGACTGGGGCGGATTGCGCTTCAGGCGGGAGCGGCCGGGCTGACCGTGCATCCGCGTCCTGATCAACGGCACATCCGTTTTTCCGACCTGCCGGTAATCCGCGCTTTGATCGACGACGAATTCCCCACGGCGGAATTCAACATCGAAGGTTATCCCAGCGAAGACTTTCTGGCGCTCTGCGAGAAGACCGAACCGCAACAGGTGACCCTTGTGCCGGACGATCCGAGCCAGGCGACGTCGGACCACGGGTTTGACTTCCGTGCCACCGGTGAAATGCTGAAGCCGATTGTCGCGCGCCTCAAGAGGAAAGGAATGCGGGTTTCGCTATTTGCCGATGGCGATGGAGACGTGGAGGCGATCAAGCTGGCGAAGGCGACGGGAGCCGATCGCATCGAGCTTTATACCGGCCCTTACGGCGGCTGCTTCGATGACCCGCAGCGCGGCGCAGAGATCCTTGAAATGCTCGGGCGTACTGCGGACGCGGCATTGAGCGAAGGGCTCGGGGTCAACGCCGGCCACGATCTGACGGTCGCCAATCTGCCCGCGCTCGTGAGGCGGATCCCACACCTGGCCGAAGTTTCGATCGGCCACGGATTGACCGCGGATGCCTTGGAATATGGCATGGCGGAAACCGTGCGCCGTTTCCGCCGCGCATGTGGACAGACAAATTAAGCGGCGGAGAGCTTTGCCTCGCCGAGTTCGAGTTCCCAGGTCTGGCCGGTGCATTCCGGCCCGAACATCACATGTCTCTCCTCGGAGACAAGTTTGAAGCCTGTCTTCTCATAAATGTGGATGGCGGCTGACAGCACATCATTGGTCCAGAGGGACAGTTTTCGATAGCCGGCTAAGGTTGAAAACTTGATACATTGATCCACCAGCGTCCGGCCGAGGCCGAGGCCGCGGGCAGCCGGGTCGAGATAGAGAAGGCGCAGTTTCGCGACTCCGTCGCCACCATCGGCCACCAGCACCGAGCCGACCCTTCGGCCGTTGCGTTCCGCGATCCAGCAGCGCTCGCGCTCGGGATTGAAGTTGGCGATGAACTTGCCGGCGACGTCTGCGATCAGTCCCTCGAATTTTTCGTTCCAGCCGTATTCGCGGGCATAGGCGGTCGCCTGGGCTTCAATGAGCCATCCTATATCGCCTATCCGGTGCGGCCGAATGACCACAGGCGGCGGGGGTGTCGCCGATTTCGGGTCGAGGATCATCCGGATCGCCTGCATGGAGTCGATCAGCTTTTCGCGGTCGGTCTCGTCCACATGGCCAAGATCGTTTTCGATCTGCCGACGCGAACGCTCGGCGAGCATTTCGTATTCGGCTCGTCCCTTCGCTGTGATAGCCAATACTTGGCTTCGCTTGTCTGCAGGGTCGGGCTGGCTGTCGATAAAGCCTAACTCTCGAAACTTTTTTAGCACCCGGCTCAGATAGGCGGGATCGAGGCCGAGATCATGGTTGAGTTCCGTGGCGGATACGCGCCTGCGCGACCCCATCTCGTAAAGGATGCGCGCTTCCGTCAGCGTGTAAGGAGACTCGAGATAGCCCTTCGCGAGCAAGCCGAGTTTGTTCGTGTAAAATCGGTTGAAGGCGCGAACGGTGTCCAGGAAGGCAAGGTCAGTCATGGCAAAAACCTCCGATCAAGAGATTTTTGTCCACCAAATATTTGACTGAGTCAACTAATTAAGCTGCGGCCTGACTTGCTGTCGCGTCGCCGAGAGCGAAATCCACGGCAACTTTTGCGTGGACTGTTGTGGAATCAACGCCCGGAAGCGGCAGGTTTTCCGGATCGAGAAGGAGGCAGATTTCAGTACAGCCTAGGATGATGCTGTCTGCGCCCTCGGCCTTGGCCTTTTCGATCATGGCAATCGCGCGGTGGCGGGACGCCTCGGCAACGGTCCCGGCGCACAGTTCATTAAAGATGATGTTATGGATATCCGTGCGGTCATCGGCGTCCGGAACCATGACGTCGATGCCGAGCGATTTCATGCGCTCTCCGTAGAATCCATGTTCCATGGTGTATCGGGTCGCGAGCAGAAGCGGACGCGACAGGCCCAGCGATTTCAGCGCTTTGGCCGTTTCGTCGATGATATGGATGACGGGTACGTCAACTGCTGCCTGGACCTCTGGCGCGACGAGGTGCATGGTATTGGTGCAGATCAGGACGCATTCGGCGCCAGCGCTCTGGAGGCTGCTTGCGCTGTTTGCGAGATGCTCGGCCGCCAGATCCCAGCGGCCGGCTTTCTGCATGTCGACGACTTCGGCAAAATTGACCGAATGGAGGAAAACGTTGGCTGACGCAAGACCGCCGAGGCGGTCGCGGACCATCTCGTTGATGAGCCGGTAATAGACCGCGGTGCTTTCGAAGCTCATCCCACCAATCAAGCCAATCGCGCGCATTTTTTCTCCAAATCAGATAGAATTTAGTAACTCCATCTAATTATCTCGAATTTTGGAGATTTGCAATCCTTGGCATTGAGCTAGCCTGATAACGCTGCTTTCTGCGTTTCCAGATAGGCGGCAAGCGGTTGCGGCGCGGCTCCCGTCAGCTTTTCGAAGGCGTCCGTCAGCAGGTCGAAATTACCGGCTCGAATGTTGGCGTCCGCCGAAACCAGCATTTCTACGACAAAGGGCGGGAGGCCAGCGCCGGCAAGACCGTGAGAGAGTTGCTCATCCGTGACGTGAACGACCTCAAGTGGCTTTCCGGCAGCCTTTGAAACGCGTGCCGCGATGTCTTCGGCCGGCAGCGATTCGGGACCGGTAAGCGTCAGCGTCTGATTGCCGGCGGGCGGATTGGCGAGCGCAGCGGCTGCAGCGCGCGCGCAATCGTCGCGGCTGATGTTCGCCACCTTGCCGGCGCCCATGGCCGTATACCACCGTCCGACCTGCAGATTGTGCGGCATCGACATGAGGTAGTTGTCGCTGTACCAGGAATTGCGCAGGATCGTATAGGCGACGCCGCTCGCCTTGATCGCCTCTTCGGTCCCGAGGTGATCCGGAGCGAAGGTGACGAGCGATTTGTCCGGGTTGGGCATTGAGGTGTAGACGATGTGCTTCACGCCGGCCTTGGCTGCAGCAGCGACGGCGTTCCTGTGCTGGTTGAGTCGCTTTCCCGGGACAGCGAGTTCGTCCGTCGAGATGATCAGCACGCGGTCGATGCCCGTGAAGGCCTTTACCAGACCTGCCTCATCGTCGAAGTCGGCAGCGCGGGTTTCAATTCCCTCGGCTGCAAGCCCGGCCAGTTTTTGAGGATCGCGGCTTGCCGCGACGATATCGCCAGGCGCGACTTTGAAGGTCTGCGTCAGGTGACGCAGGACGGCGCGACCGAGTTGTCCGGCGGCGCCGGTGACGAGAAGTCTGGTCATCTCAAATCTTATCCTTCTATCGATGAAACCGGCGCTCTAGCGCGGGTGTAAATGTTGGTCTCAAAAAGAGACTAGCGCTAAAATAGGAATTGACGACTGACTGTAAAGAAGGCAGTTTTGGGGGAGATGGTTATCTGAAGGGAACCACCGTCATGGTGTTCAAGGCGGCGCATAAGCGTGTCCTCGACGGTCAGGAATGCGATATGTCCGGGTGGGATGCAGGAAATTGTCCGGTGCGCGACGTGATCGACCGCATCGCCGGCAAATGGTCGACGTTGCTGCTGGAAGCGCTGTCGCGTCGGCCCTATCGGTTCGGGGAGTTACGGCGGCTGGTGCCGGATATTTCCCAGCGCATGCTCACCCAGACGCTGCGCGATCTGCAACGGGACGGTTATATCGAACGGGAAGTGTTTCCGACAAAGCCGCCGAGCGTCGAATACCGGATGACGGATCTTGGTCGCTCGCTCTTCGAGCCGCTCTCCAAGGTCCTCCGATGGGCCGAAGAGAATCACTCCTTGGTCAAAGCCGCCCGCGTGCAGTACGACGAGAACGAATTGGCTTGATTTAAGAGGGGCGGGCGGATGTTTCCTTACCAACAGCCAAGCCCGCGTGAGACTACCGAATATTCTCGAAAAGCCTCGGTTGGCCAGTAAGCCTCGGACGTTCGATACGCGCCGGGCGCTAGCTCTTTTTGTTGCGCTTGCACACAAGCCGTTTATCGCGCTTCAACAATCTTGCTGCTAAAAGCCCGTGCAATCGCATGGAAGGAGATTTCCGATGAGCCGTTCTTGCCTTGCCGTCATCCTCGCAGCTGGCGACAGCACGCGGATGAAATCGTCGATGTCGAAAGTGCTGCACCCGGTCGCCGGCCGGCCGATGATCGCGCATGTCATGGCGGCTATCGCATCGACCGGCGTTTCCGATGCTGCTCTTGTCGTCGGGCGGGACGCGGAGGCGGTCGCCAGGGCCGGCGCGGTGGACGGTGTTTCCGTCGAGACATTCCTCCAGACCGAGCGTCTTGGAACGGGCCATGCAGTGCTGACGGCAAAGCAGGCGATTGCCCGCAGCTACGATGACGTTCTGATTGCCTATGGTGATGTTCCCCTCGTGACATCGGCGCCCTTTGCTGCGGCGCGCGAAAAGTTGGCGCAAGGTGCCGATGTCGTGGTCATCGGATTCCGCACCGACAAGCCGACCGGCTACGGTCGCCTCCTGGTGGAAAATGACGAGCTGATCGCGATCCGCGAAGAGAAGGACGCCACCGAGGAAGAGCGGAAAATCACTTGGTGCAATAGCGGGTTGATGGCGATAGACGGCCGGAAGGCATTGTCCTTTCTCGAAAAGATCAACAACCACAACGCAAAGGGTGAGTATTACCTTACCGATATCGTGGAAATCGCCCGTGCCGCCGGGGGCAGGGTCGTGGCCGTCGACGCTCCGGAAACGGAAGTTGCCGGCTGCAACAACCGCGCCGAACTCGCCTTTCTGGAAAAGCTCTGGCAGGAGCGCCGTCGTCACGAACTGATGGTCTCGGGCGTCACCATGATCGCGCCGGAGACGGTCTTCCTCTCCTACGATACCGAGATCGGCCAGGACGCGCTGGTCGAGCCGAACGTCGTGTTCGGGCCGGGCGTGACTGTGGAATCTGGTGCAGTGATCCATGCCTTCTCGCATCTTGAAGGCGCGCATGTCAGTGCCGGAGCGACTGTCGGACCGTTTGCACGCCTCCGCCCCGGAGCAGAGCTTTCGGCAGGCGCCAAGGTCGGCAATTTCTGCGAGGTCAAGAACGGTAAAATCGGCGAGGGGGCCAAGGTCAATCACCTGACCTATATCGGCGATGCCGTGATCGGCGCGCATGCGAATATCGGGGCAGGAACCATCACCTGCAACTACGACGGCGTGAACAAGCACGAAACGCGCATCGGCGCGAACACCTTTATTGGCTCGAATTCGGCCCTCGTCGCACCGGTGTCGATCGGCGACGGCGCTTACGTCGCCTCCGGCAGCGTCATTACCGAGAACGTGCCGGCGGACGCATTGGCATTCGGTCGGGCACGCCAGGAAGTAAAGCTCGAGCGTGCCAAAGTGATCCGGGAACGCGCCCTTGCGTTCAAGGCCGCTAAAAAGGCAACGAAATAAACAATTGCGCCTTAACCGCCGAGCATTACTTTCCGACATCGAAAGTGACCGCCGGGCCGATTGCGTCGGGCCGGCAATCGGCTAGGACTGCGCGGGTTCCAACGAAACGAAGAGGGTGGTTTATGTGCGGGATTGTCGGGATCGTCGGAAAAGAACCGGTGGCGGCGCGCCTGGTCGATGCGCTGCGGCGACTCGAATATCGCGGTTATGATTCCGCCGGCGTCGCGACCATCCACGACGGAAAAATGGACCGCCGTCGCGCCGAAGGAAAGCTCTTCAACCTCGAAAAGAAGCTTGATGCGGAGCCTCTGCCGGGCGCCATAGGCATTGCCCATACCCGTTGGGCGACCCACGGCGTGCCGAACGAGACCAACGCCCACCCGCATTTCGTCGAAGGCGTCGCCGTCGTCCATAACGGAATTATCGAGAATTTTTCCGAGCTGAAGGATGAACTGCTGGCTGAAGGCGCGGTTTTCCAGAGCCAGACGGATACCGAAGTCGTTGCCCATCTTCTGGCGAAATATGTCCGCCAGGGGCTCGATCACCGCGAGGCCATGCTCGCGATGCTGAACCGCGTTTCCGGCGCCTATGCGCTGGTGGTGATTTTCGAGGACGACCCGGCCACGATCATGGCAGCCCGCTTCGGGCCGCCGCTCGCCATCGGCCACGGTCGCGGCGAGATGTTTTTGGGTTCGGATGCCATAGCGCTCTCGCCCTTCACGAACGAGATCACCTATCTCGTCGATGGCGACTGCGCGATCATGACCCACAAGGGCGTCGAGATCATCGACTACGAGGGCAAACCCCTGAAGCGGCCAAGCCAGATTTCGCAGGCTTCCGCCTTCATGGTCGACAAGGGCAACCATCGCCATTTCATGGAGAAGGAGATCTACGAGCAGCCCGAGATCATTTCCCACGCGCTCAGCCACTATATCGATTTCGCCTCCCATACGGTGAAGTCGAATGAAACGGCGATCGATTTCGGCAAGGTCTCCGGCCTCGCCATTTCCGCCTGCGGCACGGCCTATCTCTCCGGTCTGGTCGGCAAATACTGGTTCGAACGTTATGCGCGCCTGCCGGTCGAGATCGACGTCGCCTCCGAATTCCGCTACCGCGAACTGCCGCTGTCGCCAAGGCAGGCGGCGCTTTTCATCTCGCAATCCGGCGAGACGGCGGACACGCTTGCCTCGCTTCGGTACTGCAAGGACCAGGGGCTGAAGATCGGCGCGGTCGTCAATGTCAAGGAATCGACAATAGCGCGTGAATCGGACGCGATCTTCCCGATCCTGGCAGGGCCGGAAATCGGCGTCGCCTCCACCAAAGCCTTCACCTGCCAACTTGCGGTGCTGGCCGCGCTTTCCATTGGCGCCGGTCGTGCCCGCGGCACCGTGACGGCCGGCGACGAAAGGGCGATGGTCAAGCATCTCGCCGAGATGCCGCGCATCATGAGCCGGGTGCTGAACGAGATCCAGCCGCAGATCGAGGTCCTGTCGCGCGATCTCTCACGTTTCAAGGACGTGCTTTATCTCGGCCGCGGCACGAGCTTTCCGCTTGCCATGGAAGGCGCGCTGAAGCTTAAGGAAATCTCTTATATCCATGCCGAAGGTTATGCTGCCGGGGAGCTCAAGCACGGGCCGATCGCGTTGATCGACGAGAACATGCCGGTAATCGTCATTGCGCCCCATGACCGTTTCTTCGAAAAGACCGTTTCGAACATGCAGGAAGTGGCGGCCCGCGGCGGCAAGATCATTTTCATCACCGACGAAAAGGGCGCCGCCGCGTCGCGACTGCCGACCATGGCGACAATCGCGCTGCCGAATGTCGATGAGATCATTGCGCCGATGATCTTTTCGCTGCCGATCCAGTTGCTGGCCTATCACACGGCAGTCTTCATGGGGACTGACGTCGACCAGCCGCGCAACCTCGCGAAATCCGTCACCGTCGAGTGATATCCGCCGCTTTTCCTTGCATCGCACCATCGCATCCTGCATTGTCGCATTCAAATGAATGCGGCAGTGCTTTAGGTGATTCAAGGAAGCGGAATGAGCGACAGTCCAGAGCGAATATCGCTGGCCGGCCGCCTCCGGAACAACTTCCTGACCGGGCTCATCATCTGCGCGCCTCTGGCCATTACCATCTGGCTGACCTTCGCCTTTATCGACTGGGCCGATAGCTGGGTCACGCCCTACATTCCGCAACGCTACGACCCGCAATACTATTTCAACATCACCATTCCCGGCACCGGGCTGGTGATGGCGGTGGTCCTGATTACCATTATCGGTTTTCTCGGCAAAAACCTGATCGGCCGCTCCATCGTCAATTTCGGCGAATCGATCCTGCATCGCATGCCGCTAGTCCGCACCATCTACAGGAGCGTCAAACAGATCCTGGAGACCGTGCTGAAGGAACAGTCCACCTCCTTCAAGAAATGCGGACTGATCGAGTTTCCCAGTCCCGGCATGTGGGCGCTGGTCTTCATTTCCGGGGATGCGCAGGGCGAGATCGCGGCGAAGCTCAATGCGGACGGCGAGGAAATGGTCGGGGTCTTCCTGCCGCCGACGCCGGTGCCGACAGCGGGCTTTCTGATGTTTGTCCCGCGAAGCAAGGTCATCATGCTGGACATGACGCCGGAAGAGGGCGCCAAGCTCCTGATTTCCGGCGGCCTGATTGCGCCGGACTACAGGCCGAGTGCCGGAGCGCCGACTGCGGTTTTGCCGCCGCCCGTCGTTCAGGGGTGAATTATCCGGCTCTCAGGAAGCGGATCGCCTCGTCGCGGCGGTGGAGGTAGAGTAGCACGCGCATATTCTGCCCACGCTCGCTGGTGAGCTCCGGGTCCCGTTCCAGCAGATAGGTTGCGTCCTTGCGGGCGATGTCCAATAGGTCGGCGTGCGCTTCGAGGCTCGCAATGCGAAAACCGGGCGTGCCGGATTGCCGCGTACCGAGAAGCTCTCCCTCGCCACGCAGGCGCAGATCCTCTTCCGCAATCAGAAACCCATCTTCGCTGTCGCGCAATATCGACAGCCGTGCGCGGCCGGTCTCGCTTAAGGGACCCTTGTAGAGAAGGATGCAGGTCGATGCGTCGTCGCCGCGCCCGACCCGGCCGCGAAGCTGGTGGAGCTGGGCAAGTCCGAAACGTTCGGCATGCTCGATCACCATGATGGTCGCATCCGGAACGTCGACGCCGACTTCCACCACCGTCGTCGCCACCAGCAACCGCAGTTCGCCGTTCTTGAAGGCACTCATGACCGCATCTTTTTCCGGTCCGCTCATGCGTCCGTGCACCAGACCGACATTGTCGCGGCCAAGTTCCTGCGCCAGCACCTGATAACGTTCCTCCGCCGACATCAGGTCTGAAACGTCCGATTCTTCAACGAGCGGGCAGATCCAGTAGCCTTTCTTTCCGTCGGCGATCGCCGTTCTAAGGCGGGAAACGATCTCCCCGATGCGCTCCGTAGGAATGGTAACCGTCTGGATAGGTTTTCGGCCGGCTGGCTTTTCGGTCAGCTTGGAGACATCCATGTCGCCAAAGGCGGCGAGCACCAGTGTGCGCGGGATGGGCGTCGCGGTCATCACCAGCATATGCGGCGAGATGCCCTTGGCGGTCAGGCGCAGGCGCTGATGAACACCGAAGCGATGCTGTTCGTCCACAACGGCCAGCAACAAATTATGATAGCTGATCGCATCTTGAAAAAGGGCATGGGTGCCGATGACGATCTGGGCTTCGCCGGATGCGATGCGTTCGACGATCTGATCGCGTTCGCGGCCCTTCGTTCGACCTGTCAGCACTTCGACGGTCACGCCTGCGGCGCCTGCAAGCCTCGAGATGGTAGAAAAATGCTGGCGCGCGAGGATTTCCGTCGGCGCCATCAGAACCGCCTGGCCGCCGGCCTCGACGGCAGCCGCCATGGCCAGCAGGGCGACCAGCGTCTTGCCGGCACCGACATCGCCTTGCAGCAGCCTCAGCATGCGGTCCTCGCCCGCCATGTCCTTCAGAATATCGTCAACCGCCTTCTTCTGGCTCGGGGTGAGCGAGAAAGGCAGGTGGGCTATGATCTCTGCCGCCAGATCACCCTTCACGCGGATCGGTTGACCGGGCACTTTGCGGATGCGTTGCCTGACGAGAGCAAGCGACACCTGACCCGCCAGGAATTCGTCATAGGCAAGCCGCCGGCGGGCGGGTGATTGTGATTCGACATCCGTCTCGTCGCGCGGATCGTGCAGCCTTTGGAAGGAATCCGTAACGGAAGGAAAGCCCTGACGTAACGCCAGATTGACGTCCACCCATTCCGGCAGGATCGGCAGGCGCGCGAGCGCCCCGTCGATGGCTTTGCGCAAGAGCTTCGGGGAAAGGCCTGCCGTCAGCGGATAAACGGGTTCGATCAGCGGCAGGTTCTCGGCTTCCGAAGATTTCACGATGAAGTCCGGATGCACCATGGATGGCCGGCCGTTGAACCAGTCGACCTTGCCGCTCACCATGACCGTCTCGTCGATCGGCAGGGATTTCTCCAGCCAGTTGCCCTTGGCGCGGAAGAATGTCAGCGCCAGCTCGCCGGTATCATCGTGCAGAAAAACGCGGTAGGGCAGGTTGGGTTTGCCCCTTGGCGGCGGTTGGTGCCGGTCGACACGACCTTCGATCGTCACGATTGCGCCTTGCGGCGCAAGGGCGATTCCCGGCCGATTGCGCCGGTCGATCAATGAATGGGGGGCATGGAAGAGCAGGTCGACGACACGGCAGTCGTCCGCGTCCTCTCGGCCTGTCACGCGGGCGATCAGGTCTGCAAGCTTCGGCCCTACGCCCGCAAGCGAGGCGACCGGTGAGAAGAGCGGATCGAGGACGGCAGGACGCATGGCGCGCAAAATGCGATGAATTTTAGCCGTTTGGCAAGGTGACGAGGCTGTATTTCCGTCCTATATGAACCGCGGAACAAGGACACCGATATGACAGGACTATCGCGCACCAGCGCGGATCTCGACCCGCGCCGCCGCCGCATCCTTTATCGCTGCTGGCATCGCGGCATCCGCGAAATGGACCTCGTTTTCGGAAGCTTTGCGGAGGCCGAGATCGCCCGGCTGTCGGAGGAAGAACTCGACGAATTCGAGACGATCATGGGCGAAGACGATCATGATCTGCATGCCTGGATCACAGGAGCCAAGCCGCTGCCGGAGCACAGGCAGACGCCGCTTTTTGCTCGGGTTGCGGCCTATAAGCCTGATTTTGATCCTGTCACCAAAGCTTCGCTCGAAGCAAGGCGCGGGCCGACGCAATGATTCCAGGATTTGATGCGAAGAAAATAGCGGCGGCGCAGGCTCCGCTGAGCATCGGCAATGTGCCTCCCGGCATGGAGCCGCTGGTGCTGGCCGAACTGGCAAGGGCGGGCCAGCCCGTAGCCTATATCATGTCCGACGGCCAGCGCATGCCCGATCTCGAGCAGATGCTGTCATTCGTCGCGCCGGAAATTCCGGTGCTCACGCTGCCTGCCTGGGACTGTTTGCCTTACGACCGGGTTTCACCAAGCGCGGATGTCTCCGCCCGCAGACTTGCGGCCCTTTCTGGTCTGATCTCGCATCGCAAGAAGCCTCATGCCGCGATCGTACTGGTGACGGTCAATGCGATGCTGCAGAAGATCGCTCCCTCGGAGATTATCGAGAGCCTTGCCTTTTCGGCGAGGCCTGGCAATCAGATCCGCATGGACGACATTGCTGCTCGGTTGGAGCGCAACGGCTTCGAGCGCGTTGCGACCGTGCGCGAAGTGGGCGAATTCGCCGTTCGCGGCGGCATTCTGGACGTCTTCGTGCCGGGCACGGAAGAGCCTGTGCGGCTGGATTTCTTCGGGGATACGTTGGAATCGATTCGTTCATTCGACCCTGCCAGCCAGCGGACCACCGGCCAGACCCGTTCTCTCGATCTCAATCCCATGAGCGAGGTGACGCTGACGCCGGACACGATCAGCCGCTTCCGGAAGAACTACCTCTCCCTTTTCGGCGCAGCCACTCGCGACGATGCGCTCTATCAGGCGGTCTCGGAAGGACGGCGTTATGCCGGCATGGAGCATTGGCTGCCTCTCTTTTACGAGAGGCTCGAGACGGCCTTCGACTATCTCCACGGTTTTCGCATCGTTACCGATCACACGGCCAAAGAGGCTGCGAACGAGCGTTCCAAGCTTGTCCTCGACTATTACGACGCGCGGCGCGACAGCGGGACGCAGGGCAAGGGAGCCGCGGCGCAGGCCGCGCCTTACAAGCCGGTTTCTCCCGGCCAGCTCTACCTCGACGGCAAGGCTTTCGCCTCTGCTCTCGCTGCGGTCAACGCGCTGCGGCTTACGCCATTCAATGAAGCGGACACTGAAGGTCGCCGGGTGGTGACGCTCGATGCGCATGCCGGGCCGCGCTGGGCCAAATCGCAGACCGAGGACAAGGAGCGAGACGAGCGCATCAATGTGTTCGACCTGGTCGTCAAGCATATTGCCGACAAGCGGGCGGCCGGCATCAAGGTGCTGGTGACGGGCTGGTCGGCCGGTTCGCTCGATCGTCTGTTGCAGGTGCTCGACGAGCGCGGCCTGAAGCGTATCAAACAGATCGAGAAGCTCTCCGATCTCGATACACTCGAAAAAGGTGAAGCGGCCTCGGCAGTGCTAAGCCTGGAGGCGGGCTTCGAAACCGACAAGATCGCCGTCATCGGCGAGCAGGATATCCTCGGCGACCGCATGGTCCGCCGCGGCAAACGCCGCAAGCGCGGAGCGGATTTCCTGACGGAAGTGGCGGGCCTCGACGAAGGTTCGCTGGTCGTCCACGCAGAACACGGCATCGGCCGCTTCGTCGGCCTCGTGACCATCGAGGCAGCCGGCGCGCCGCGGGCATGCCTGGAACTGCACTATGCCGATCAGGCTAAGCTCTTCCTGCCTGTCGAAAATATCGATCTCTTGTCGCGCTATGGTTCGGATGCCGCCGAAGCGCAATTGGACAAGCTCGGCGGCGGCGCCTGGCAGGCCCGCAAGGCCAAGCTCAAGAAGCGCCTGCTGGACATGGCGGATGCGCTTATCCGCATTGCCGCGACCCGCATCACCCGCCGTGCGCCTGTATTGACCACGCCGGAAGGGCTCTACGACGAATTCGCCGCACGTTTTCCCTACGACGAGACGGACGACCAGGCGAATGCCATCGACGCCGTGCGGGACGACCTGGGAGCGGGCCGGCCGATGGATCGTCTGGTTTGCGGGGATGTGGGATTTGGTAAAACCGAGGTTGCGCTGCGGGCGGCGTTTTTTGCGGCGATGAACGGCGCGCAGGTCGCAGTCGTCGTGCCGACCACGCTGCTTGCCCGCCAGCACTACAAGACCTTCCGCGACCGTTTTCGCGGCTTGCCGATCACCGTTGCCCAGGCATCCCGTCTCGTATCTGCCAAGGAACTGGCGGAAACCAAGAAAGCTCTGACCGAGGGCAAGGTGGATATCGTAGTCGGCACCCACGCACTGCTCGGCGCCGGCATCAAGTTCGCCAATCTCAGCCTGCTGATCATCGACGAAGAGCAGCATTTCGGCGTCAAGCACAAGGAGCGGCTGAAGGAGCTAAAGAGCGACGTGCATGTTCTGACGCTCTCGGCGACGCCTATCCCTCGCACGCTGCAGCTTGCTATGACGGGTGTTCGCGAACTTTCGCTCATCACCACCCCGCCGGTCGACCGCATGGCGGTCCGCACCTTCATCTCGCCCTTCGATCCGCTCGTCATCCGCGAGACGCTGATGCGCGAGCATTACCGCGGCGGCCAAAGTTTCTATGTCTGTCCCCGGGTCGCCGATCTGCCGGAGATTCAAGCTTTCCTTCAGTCGGACGTTCCGGAGCTGAAGGTGGCCGTCGCCCATGGTCAGATGCCGGCCGGTGAGCTTGAAGACATCATGAATGCCTTCTACGACGGCAAGTACGACGTGCTTCTCTCGACGACCATCGTCGAATCCGGTCTCGACGTGCCGACCGCCAATACGCTGGTGGTGCATCGCGCCGACATGTTCGGACTGGCGCAGCTCTATCAGCTTCGCGGCCGCGTTGGCCGCTCCAAGGTGCGCGCCTTCGCGCTGTTCACCCTGCCGGTCAACAAGCCGCTCACGACGACGGCGGAACGTCGCCTGAAAGTGCTGCAGTCGCTCGACACTCTCGGGGCCGGATTCCAGCTTGCAAGCCACGACCTTGATATCCGCGGCGCCGGAAACCTGCTCGGCGAAGAACAATCCGGTCATATCAAGGAAGTCGGTTTCGAGCTCTACCAGCAGATGCTGGAGGAGGCGGTGGCGGAAGTGAAGGGCGACGACGAGATCGTCGATACCGGCTGGTCACCGCAGATTTCCGCTGGCATCACTGTGATGATCCCGGAATCTTATGTGCCGGATCTGCATCTGCGCATGGGGCTCTATCGCCGTCTTGGTGAGGTCTCCGAACTCTCCGAGATCGACGGTTTCGGCGCGGAAATGGTGGATCGTTTCGGCCCGATGCCGCCGGAGGTGCAGAACCTTCTGAAGGTCGTCTACATCAAGTCCCTTTGCCGGAAGGCAAATGTCGAGAAGCTGGAGGCAGGGCCGAAGGGCGTGGTCGTTACCTTCCGCGACAAGCAGTTCCCGAATCCTGCAGCGCTCGTGGGATATATCGCCAAGCAGGGAACGCTCGCGAAGATTCGGCCGGATCAGAGTGTATTCCTGACGCGGGAGCTTCCCACGCCGGAAAAAAGGCTGACGGCTGCAGCGCAGGTGATGACACAATTCGCGGAGCTGGCGAAAGCCTGATCCTGCACGTTACGAATGGATCGGGTGTCGCGGGTATCGGGCCTTGCGAGCCCCTTTGGTCTGCGGGCGAGGGGACCCTGGATCAAATCATGCCTTTGCGGGCATCGGCCTTGAGCTTGGCAATCTCGCGCAAGGCGTTGACGAAGACATCCGGTGTCTGCGCCCCGCTCACCGCATATTGTCCGTCGATGATGAAAAAAGGAACGCCGGTGACGCCCATCTTCTGGGCCGCGTCGATCTCGGAAAGAACCGTGTCCTTGTCCGCATCCGTCGCCAGAAGGTTTTCGATCACCTTTCGGTCAAGGCCAGATTGCTCGGCAATATCTGCCAGCACTGCGGGATCGCCGACATTTCGTCCTTCCTCGAAATTTGCCTTGAAGAGGGCTGTTGCGACCTTGTCCTGAACTTCGCGCCCCTCGGTCATCGCCCAATGCAGCATCCGATGTGCATCGAGCGTATTCGGCCCGATCTTGATTGCCTCGAAATTGTAGCGGATGCCAACGTCCTCGCCGAGCTTTTGCAGCATGGCATGGGCGCGATCCACCGCGTCCTTACCCCCAAGCTTGCGGGCCAGATCGCTCTGGTGATCGACGCCTTCCGGCGGATGGTCCGGATTGAGCCGATAGGGGCGCCAGTTGATGTCCACCCCGATCTCGTCCTGCACTTCGGCGATGGCGAGCTCCAGCCGCGCCTTTCCCAGATAGCACCAGGGGCAAACGACGTCCGAAACGATGTCTATGGTCACGCGCTCCATGACGGGCTTCCTTTACTTGATCGACCTGAATTCGGCTATTGCGCCCGTTTGTCCCACCAGGTGTTGAGCTGGTAGCCATAAAGCGGCAGTTTCTCCGGATAGCTGATATAGCTGCGGCGCGCCAGCCATTGCTCCGGTATGTGATAAAGCGGCACCATGTAGTGACCGGAAATCAGCAACCGATCATAGGCGCGCACCGCCGCTTCGAAATCCTCCTTGCTACGGGCGGAGAGGATGGACCCGATGAGCTTGTCGACATCCGGGTCGGCGACGCCAGCGAAATTGAAGCTGCCCGGCCGGTCGCGCGAAGAGGATCCCCAGCGGCCAACCTGCTCGATGCCGGGTGACAGCGTCGACGGATAGGATTTGACGATCATGTCGTAGTCGAAACTGCCGGAGCGGGCCTGGTACTGTGCGTCGTCGACAGTGCGGATCGCCATGTCGACGCCGATCATCTTCAGCGTGCGCTGATAGGCGATCGCCAGCTTTTCCTGGTCCTGGGTCTGCGTCATCACCTCGAAGACGAGCGGTTTTCCGTTGGCATCGGACATCTTGCCGTTCTTGATCGTGTAGCCGCCTTTTTTCAGAAGGTCGACAGCGTCTCTCATCACCTTCCGATCGGCGCCGGAGCCGTCTGTTTTCGGCAGGCGATAGGTGCCGTCGAGAACCGCAGGTTCGATCCTCTCCTTGGCCGGTCCGAGAATGGCAAGTTCGCGCTCATCTGCCGGTCTGCTGAGAGAAGAGAGCGGCGAGTCCTGCCAATAGCTTTCCGTACGGGTATAGGCGCCTTCGAAGAGGTTTTTGTTGGCCCATTCGAAATCCAGGGCCAGCGACAGGCCGGCACGGACGTTGACGTCGGCAAAGACTGGACGACGGGTGTTGAACACGAAGCCGAGCATGCCCGTTGGAAGCTGCGGCTTGAAGGCGTCTTTTATGACTTCGCCTTTCTGTACAGCGGGAAAGTCATAAGCACGAGCCCAGTGAGTCGGGCTGCCTTCCAGATAGACATCGATCACACCCTTCTTGAAGGCTTCGAAGAGAGTGTTTTCCTGCAGGAAATATTCTACCGAGATCTGATCGTAGTTATCGAAGCCGATCTTCGAGGGAATGTCCTTGCCCCAATAATCCCGATTTCGCTCATAAACGATGCGTTCGCCGGGTGACACGGATTTGACGAGATAGGGGCCCGAGCCCACAGGGGGCTTCAAAGTCGACTGGTCGAAAGTCGTAGGATCGATGACGTGTTTCGGCAGGATTGGGGTGGAGGTAGCGAGGATGAGCGGGAACTCGCGGTCAGCCTTGTCGTTGAAGGTAAAACGTACGCTGCGTTCGCCCACCTTTTCCATCTTTTCCACGGGCGCAAGCCGGTTGGAAAAGGGAATTCGGCCTTTGTCGCGCAGAATTTCGAACGTGAAGATCACGTCCTCCGGGGTCACCGGCTGGCCGTCCGACCACTTTGCCTTCGGGTTGATGTTGAACTGTATGAAGGTGCGGTCTTCATCCCATTCGACGCTCTCGGCGAGCAGACCATAAAGCGTGAATGGTTCATCGCTGGAACGAGTCATCAGGGGTTCGTAGAGGAGATGCCCGAAGATGGTGTCCCAGAGGCCGCGTGCGGTCGTGCGCATGCTTTTGAGGACGAACGGATTGAGGCTGTCGAATGTGCCGACCACCCCATAGGCCACCCTGCCGCCCTTTTTGACCTCCGGATTGACGTAAGAAAAGTGCTTATAGTCTCGTTGCAGGGCCGGCGATCCGTGCATTGCGATCCCGTGCAGGGGCTCGGCTGTTGCGGGCCCGCCGATCAAAAGGGCCGCGATAAGGGGAACAAAGCGTCGCATCGAGCTCATGGTGGGAGATGTCCTCGCTGATTCGAAGGCAAGATAACGCATACCCCTAGGGGGACCAACCCGGCACCGCCCGCGAAAGATTGAACAGGCGCGTTAACGCCTTGTGAAAAAATACGAAAGAGGGGGCTGGATATCGTGGCCGTCGCGATGTAACAGGTTTGCCGGACGGGCGGGTCATTCAAATGCCTCATTTCGCCGACAGGTGACGGGCAGTAGGACACCCCGAGGGATTTGAACGGCGTCTTGCCGCCCCACGGATTTCAGGAGACGGATCTCGTTATGATGCTTAAGGCAACCCAAGTTCTGCGGACGGCAATGTCCGTTCTCGCTCTCTCGGTTGGCGCAAGTGCGCTGCCGGCTGCAGCCCTTGCACAGGATGCCGCGGCACCTGCCGCCGCCGCTCCGGGTGCACCGCCGCTCGGCTGGTTCAAGACTTGCAGCAAGCAGGATGACAGCGACATCTGCGTCGTGCAGAACATCATCGCCGCCCAGAACGGGCAGTTGGTCACGGCTGTCGGCCTGATCACCGTCGAAGGCAAGGTAAACCGCAAGATCCTGCAGGTTTCGGTTCCGACCGCGCGCCTCGTGCCGCCGGGCGTCATCATGCAGATCGATGGCGGCAAGGGCCAGAAACTGGATTATGTCGTCTGCCTGCCGGATAAATGCACTGCGGAAGTGCCGTTGACGGACGCGATGATCGCCAGCCTCAAGAAGGGTAACGACGTCGTCTTCACGTCAATCAACTTCCGCCGCGCGCCGAACCCGATCAAGGTTTCGCTCTCCGGCTTTACCGGTGTGTTCGATGGCCCGGCAATGCCGCAGGAGCAGATCGCCCAGAGCCAGCGCAGCCTGGAAGAAGGCCTGCAGAAGAAGGCGGAAGAAACCCGCAAGAAGCTGGAAGACGCACAGAACGCGGCCAAGCAGGGCCAGTAACCGTCTTGATGTTCATCTGAGAAAAAGCCGGCAGAGATGCCGGCTTTTTTGTAGGCAGGACGCCGGGAGATGCAGGCGTCTTTTTTTGATTGTCGCCGCCAGTCAGTGGGCCAGGATGACCTTGGGTTTCAGCTGGCCTGATGGACCGCGATCGAAGATCTGGTAGACCTGAGGATTGCGCAAGGGAGTATCGCTCTCGTCATGCTCCAGGTTTTGCTCCGAAACGTATGCGACATATTCCGTCTCGTCGTTTTCGGCGAGCAGGTGATAGAAGGGCTGGTCCTTGTTTGGCCGGATTTCGACCGGAATGGCATTCCACCATTCTTCAGAATTGGCGTATTCCGGATCCACATCGAACACGACGCCCCGAAACGGAAAGACCTTGTGGCGGACCACCTCTCCGATTGTAAACTTAGCGTTGCGTTGTTTCATGGTGCGATGTCCTTTCGCATCCTAATGTGGGAATAGAATTCTCTGACATCAAGAGAGTAATGCGCACCGCCCTTCATTGTTCCAAGGATAGACTTGCGTCATCTGTGGCCGACGGATCTGGAATCGCAAAATTACTTCCTGCGACGGCTGAGCATTCCAAGGTCCGGCAATAATCGAGAATCCTGCCGTCAAACCGGATCGCCGCTATGGCCCCGGTATTCCCTGCCGCTGAGGCGATGCCGCGCCAAAAAAGAACGGCGGGCCTGAGCTCGCCGTTCGAAAACGCCAGTGGCAGAATCGCCGGATCAGGCCGAGTAGTACATGTCGAATTCGACCGGATGCGGGGTCATTTCGAAGCGCATGACTTCCGTCATCTTCAGTTCGATATAGGCGTCGATCTGATCGTCGTCGAACACGCCGCCGGCGGTCAGGAACTTACGGTCGCGGTCGAGGTTTTCGAGCGCTTCGCGCAGTGATCCGCAGACAGTCGGGATCTTCTTGAGCTCCTTCGGCGGTAGATCGTAAAGGTCCTTGTCCATGGCCTTGCCCGGATGGATCTTGTTCTTGATGCCGTCGAGACCGGCCATCAGCATGGCGGCGAAGCCGAGATAGGGGTTTGCCAGCGGATCGGGGAAGCGAACTTCCACCCGCTTCGACTTCGGCCCAGTCCCGAACGGGATGCGGCACGAAGCAGAGCGGTTGCGCGCCGAATAGGCGAGCAGCACCGGCGCTTCATAACCCGGAACGAGACGCTTGTAGGAGTTGGTCGTCGGGTTGGTGAAGGCATTGATTGCCTTGGCATGCTTGATAATGCCGCCGATGTAATAAAGGCAGCTCTCGGAGAGGCCGGCATATTCGTCACCCGCAAAGGTCGGCTTCCCGTCCTTCCAGATCGACTGATGCACGTGCATGCCCGAACCATTGTCGCCAAACACCGGCTTTGGCATGAAGGTCGCGGTCTTGCCATAGGCATTGGCGACCTGATGCACGACGTATTTGTAGATCTGGATCTTATCGGCGTTGCGCACCAGCGTGTCGAATTTGACGCCGAGCTCGTGCTGGGCGGAGGCGACTTCGTGGTGATGCTTTTCGACGACCACGCCCATTTCGGCAAGCACGGTCAGCATTTCGGAGCGCATATCCTGCAGGCTGTCGACCGGCGGAACCGGGAAATAGCCACCCTTGACGCGCGGACGGTGGCCGAGGTTGCCGGTCTCATAGTCGGTATCGTCGTTGGACGGCAATTCCGACGAATCCAGCTTGAATCCGGTGTTATAGGGGTCGGCCTTGTATTTGACGTCGTCGAAGACGAAGAATTCCGGCTCGGGCCCGACGAAGATGGTGTCGCCGATGCCGGATGCCTTCAGGTAGGCTTCAGCCTTCTTGGCAGTTCCGCGCGGGTCGCGGTTATAGGCTTCGCCCGAAATTGGATCGAGAATGTCGCAGAAGATGACCATCGTCGACTGCGCGAAGAAGGGGTCCATATGGACAGTGGCCGGGTCAGGCATGAGTACCATGTCGGACTCGTTGATGGCCTTCCAGCCACCGATCGAGGAACCGTCGAACATGACGCCGTCGGCGAACATGTCCTCATCGACCGACGCAATGTCCATGGTGACGTGCTGCAGCTTGCCGCGCGGGTCGGTAAAGCGCAGGTCCACGAACTTGACGTCGTTTTCCTTGATTTGTTTCATGATTTCGCTTGCGCTCGTCATATGACCTTCCTCGATGTAAGATGACGATTGAGCCCGGGCCGGCGGCCGCGGGGCGGATTAGATGGCGTCTACGCCCGTTTCACCAGTGCGGATACGGATGACCTCCTCCACATTGGAGACGAATATCTTGCCATCCCCGATCCGTCCAGTCTGCGCGGCATTGCGAATCGCTTCGATGACCGCTTCCGCGTTCTCGTCCGCCAGGACAACCTCCACCTTAACCTTCGGCAGGAAGTCAACAACATATTCCGCACCGCGATAGAGTTCCGTATGGCCTTTCTGACGCCCGAAACCTTTTGCCTCGGTGACGGTGATTCCCTGCAAGCCGACCTCTTGAAGGGCTTCCTTCACTTCATCCAGCTTGAAAGGTTTGATGATCGCTTCGATCTTTTTCATGAGAAACTATCTCTCCGCTTCTCGCTTGAAGCAGGCCTTTACCCGCTCGGCCATGCCAATGCAGTTATCGTGCCAAACTCGGAAGGGACTTTCAAAAAAATAATGTGTTTTTGAGCGAAATCCCCGCAGAACGGCGTGTTCCGTGGCCGAAATGCTTCCATTTTTTCTGATTCTTGTGCGGTGCGGTGCAGGAATGAGCGTTTTGTCTCGTTTTTGCGGAATGTAAGCAGATGTAAATAGAAGCGCCGTAGAGATTATTATTTAGGCAAATGCATATTAAATATGCTATCGAGAGCCGACATCGCCGCTTGTTTTCTGACCACGTTTCCATTCAATAGCAGTATGAGCTTTCCCATCGATCATCTACTGCTGACGCCGAACGAAATGACCGCAGCCGACACCGCCGCTGCCCGGTCCGGTATTGTCTCGTTCGATCTGATGGAAAGGGCAGGGCGAGCTGTCGCAGCGTCGGCCCTGCGGAATTTTCCCGGCGCATTGCGCTTCGCCGTCCTGTGTGGGCCGGGCAATAATGGCGGCGACGGCTATGTGGCCGCCCGCGCACTGGTAGAGGCCGGTGCTTCCGTCGATGTCTTCCATCTTGGCGACCCGGAGGGACTGAAGGGAGATGCGCGCCACGCACGCCATCTCTGGAGCGGACCCTCCGAGCCGCTCGAATGCTATCGACCCGAGCAGGGTGACATCGTCGTTGACGCCCTTTTCGGTGCCGGCTTGGCGCGGGACGTACCTGAAGCGGTGCAACTGGTGATCGGCAAGGTGGACGGAGCCAAAGTCCCGGTCCTGGCGGTCGATCTGCCCTCAGGCCTCTGCGGCCGCCGCGGCGTGCCGCTCGGCGCGTCTTTCACAGCCCGACATACGGTCACCTTCATGGCCCGCAAGCCCGGACATCTGCTTTTACCGGGACGGTCACTCTGCGGAGACATCGAAGTCTTCGATATCGGTATTCCGGTTCGGATCATCCGTTCCGTCGCGGGCAGGATCTGCGAAAACAGCCCGCTTCTATGGCGGGATCTGGTTCCGGCGCCGGAAGCGGCAACGCATAAATACCGTCGCGGACATCTGGTTGTCTTTTCCGGGGAGGGGACGAAGACGGGGGCCGCCCGGCTTGCCGCCACAGCGGGCCTGAAAGCCGGGGCCGGACTGGTGACCGTTGGATCGCCCGCCGATGCCTTGCCCGTCAATGCCTCCTCGCTCACTGCCGTCATGCTGCATCAGATCGACGACCTGGACGACCTGCAGAATTGGACGGCTTCGGCAAAACTCTCCGCCTTCGTGCTCGGCCCCGGCTTTGGCGTTGGCGAGAAGGCTCGTCAATTCGTCCTGGCGCTCAAGGATCGACCATTGGTGCTGGATGCCGATGGCATTACGTCCTTTAAAGAACGTCCCTCGGAATTGTTCGATGCGTTTGCCGGGGGTGAAACACGCCTGGTGCTGACGCCGCACGAGGGCGAATTCTCCCGGCTATTTCCCGACCTCGCCCCCGAACAGGATCAGAGCAAGGTCGAGAAGGCCTTAAGAGCGGCCGAGCGCGCTCACGCGGTGATTGTCTACAAGGGGGCGGATACGGTGATAGCGGGCCCGGACGGCCGTGCCTGCATCAACGCCAACGGACCGCCATGGCTGGCGACCGCGGGTTCCGGCGATGTGCTGGCGGGCATGATCGGCGCCCTCTTGGCGCAAGGCATGCCCGCCTTCGAAGCGGCCGCCGCTGGCGTCTACCTCCATGCCGAGGCGGCAAAGCGCGCCGGCAGGGGCATGACGGCTGAAGATCTGGCCGCCAATGCGAGTGTCACACTCACCGGTTAGTTTTGGTTTCCAGAAGTTCGCTCATGGCCATTGCGCCGTAGGGGGCGTTGACTTTGCCTTCATGGATAAAGAAGGCGAAGACGTCGCGCGGCTCCTTCTTCGGCTTGTGGCTTTCGTCGATCAGCGGCAGATCGTCCGGCACGCCGCCTTCCGCCCATATTTCAAGCCGGTGCGCCCACGCCTTCATGTCCTTTTCGGGATAACAGGTCTTGATATCGTCGGACCCTTTCTGCAGCCGGGCATAAACGAAATCGGCGGTCACATCGGCGATCATGGGATAGTCGAAATGGTCGGCACAAACCGGGGCGATATTGTATTTCGTCAGCAGCGCGATGAATTCCGGCACCTTGAATGTGTCGTTGCGGACTTCGACGGCATGGGTCAGCTTCAAGCCATCGAGCTTGTTCGGCAGCAATTTCAGGAAAGCCTCGAAATCCTCGGGCTCGAACTTCTTGGTCGGCGCGAATTGCCACAGCAGCGGCCCGAGATGATCGCCGAGTTCCGTCAGACCCTGGGTCAGGAACTTTTCGATGGACTCTCCGGCCTCCGCTAAAACCTTGCGATTGGTGGTGAAGCGGCTCGCCTTCAGCGAAAAGATGAAACCATCCGGCACTTCGGAAGCCCATTTGGCAAAAGTCTCGGGCTTTTGCGAGCCGTAATAGGTTCCGTTGACCTCGATCACCTTCAGTTTGCTGGCCGCATATTCTAGCTGTTTCTTCTTCGCCAGTTTTTCCGGATAGAACGTGCCTTCCCAAGGCTCGAAGGTCCAGCCGCCGATGCCTGTGCGAATAGTGCCGGCTTTCTTCATGAATTCCCCTCCATGACGCAATACTGCTATTCCGCCGCTTCCACCTTCTTCGCTGGCCGGCGATCCAGCAGTTCCTTGAGGAAGTGGCCGGTATAGGACCGCTTTTCCTTGACGATCTGCTCGGGCGTGCCGGACGCGACCACTTCACCGCCGCCCGTGCCGCCTTCGGGACCGATATCGATGATCCAGTCGGCCGTCTTGATGACCTCGAGATTGTGCTCGATCACCACCACGGAATTGCCCTGGTTCACCAGCTCATGCAACATTTCTAGGAGCTTGGCCACGTCGTGGAAATGCAGGCCCGTCGTCGGCTCGTCGAGGATGTAGAGCGTACGTCCGGTCGAGCGTTTCGACAGTTCCTTGGCTAGCTTGACACGCTGCGCCTCGCCACCCGAAAGCGTGTTGGCCTGCTGCCCCACCTTGATATAACCGAGGCCGACATCGAAGAGCGACTGCAGCTTGTCGCGCACCGCCGGCACCGCGGAGAAGAACTCCACCCCTTCCTCAACCGTCATGTCCAGCACGTCGGCGATCGATTTACCCTTGAAATGCACGTCAAGCGTCTCGCGATTGTAGCGCTTGCCGTGGCAGACGTCGCAGGTGACGTAGACATCCGGCAGGAAGTGCATCTCGATCTTGATGACGCCGTCGCCCTGGCAGGCTTCGCAGCGCCCTCCCTTGACGTTGAAGGAGAACCGTCCCGGCTGGTAGCCGCGTGCCTTGGCTTCCGGCAGACCCGCGAACCAGTCGCGGATCGGCGTGAAGGCTCCGGTATAGGTCGCCGGGTTGGAACGCGGCGTACGGCCGATCGGCGATTGGTCGATATCGATCACCTTGTCGATAAACTCGAAACCGTCGATCTTGTCGTGTTCGGCAGGTATTTCGCGCGCACCCATGACGCGGCGCGCGGCAGCCTTGTAGAGCGTCTCGATGAGGAATGTGGACTTGCCTCCGCCGGAAACGCCGGTAACGGCCGTGAAGACACCGAGCGGAATGGCCGCGGTGACATTCTTGAGATTGTTGCCGCGAGCACCGAAAACCTTGATCTCCTTGCCCTTCTTGGGCTTGCGGCGCTCCATGGGAACCGGCACGCCGAGTTCGCCCGACAGATATTTGCCGGTCAGCGACTTGGGATTGGCCATGATGTCCTTCGGCGCGCCCTGTGCCACCACCTGACCGCCGTGGATACCGGCGGCCGGGCCGATGTCGACCACATAGTCCGCCGTTAAAATAGCGTCCTCGTCATGCTCGACGACGATCACGGTATTGCCGATGTCACGCAGGTGCTTCAACGTATCGAGCAGCCGCGCATTGTCCCGCTGGTGCAGGCCGATCGACGGTTCGTCCAATACGTAAAGCACGCCCGTGAGGCCGGAACCGATCTGCGAGGCGAGCCGAATGCGCTGGCTCTCGCCGCCCGAAAGCGTGCCGGAATTGCGCGAGAGGCTGAGATAATCGAGGCCCACGTCATTGAGGAACCGCAGACGCTCGCGGATCTCCTTGAGGATGCGGACGGCGATCTCGTTCTGCTTGGCGTTCAGCTGTTCCGGCAGCACTTCGAACCAGTCGCGCGCAAGCCGGATCGACATATCCGTGACCTGTCCGATATGCAGCTTATTGATCTTCACCGCGAGAGCTTCCGGCTTCAGGCGAAAACCGTTGCAGGCCGGGCAGGGAGCGGCCGACATGTAGCGTTCGATCTCTTCGCGCGCCCAGGCGCTGTCGGTTTCCTTCCAGCGGCGTTCGAGGTTCGGCACGATGCCTTCGAAGTTCTTGATCGTCTTGTAGGAACGGGCGCCGTCGGCATAGTGGAACTCGATCTTTTCCTCAGTGCCCTCCAGGATGGCCTTCTGAGCCTCCTCGGAAAGCTCGTTCCAACGGCTGGACAGCTTGAAACCGAAGGCTTTTCCGAGCGCTTCGAGCGTCTGGTTGTAATAGGGTGAGGTTGATTTCGCCCATGGCGCAATCGCGCCGTCGCGCAGCGTGCGGGCGGGTTCCGGCACGATCAGCGCCTCATCCACCTTCTGCTGCGAACCGAGGCCGTCGCAGGTCGGGCAGGCGCCGAAGGGATTGTTGAACGAAAACAGCCGAGGCTCGATTTCCGGAATGGTAAAACCGGAAACGGGGCAGGCGAATTTTTCAGAAAACAGCACCCGCTCGTGCGTCTCGTTGAGCGACTTGTTGGCGGAGCCACCGGCTGCGGTATCCTCGGCGCGCAGCGGCTTGTCGGCGAATTCCGCGACCGCCAGCCCGTCGGCCAGTTTCAGCGAGGTCTCGAGACTGTCCGCCAGGCGTGCGGAAATGTCGGAGCGCACCACGAGGCGGTCCACAACAACGTCGATGTCGTGCTTATATTTCTTGTCGAGCGCGGGAACATCGGCGATCTCATAGAACTGGCCGTCAACCTTGACGCGCTGAAAGCCCTTTTTCATCAGATCGGCGAGTTCCTTCTTGTACTCGCCCTTGCGGCCGCGGATCATCGGCGCCAGAATGTAAAGGCGCGTGCCCTCCTCGAAGGCGAGGATGCGGTCGACCATCTGGCTGACGGTCTGGCTTTCGATCGGCAGGCCTGTTGCCGGCGAATAGGGCACGCCGACGCGCGCAAAAAGCAGGCGCATATAGTCGTAGATCTCGGTGACCGTGCCGACCGTCGAGCGCGGGTTGCGCGAGGTCGTTTTCTGCTCGATCGAAATTGCCGGCGAAAGGCCGTCTATCTGATCGACATCCGGCTTCTGCATCATTTCCAGAAACTGGCGCGCATAGGCCGATAGGCTCTCCACATAACGACGTTGGCCTTCCGCATAGATCGTGTCGAACGCAAGCGACGATTTGCCCGACCCCGAAAGGCCCGTCATGACGATCAGCGAATTGCGCGGCAGATCGAGGTCGATGCCCTTAAGATTATGCTCGCGCGCGCCACGTATGGAAATGGTTTTGAGTTCACTCATCATCATGCTCTTTGGGAGGATCGAGGTCCTTATGTAGTGATTGATCCGTGCCTGTCGAGACGAAACTGCTGCGATTGCGGACCGTTCCGAGTCGGTTGACAGCACTATAGGAATAAAATAGAACAAATAAAGAACAATTTGCCTGTGGATTAAAATTCATGAATGCCCAACCGGGCATGTCGATGGGCTAAAGTGATACGATTGGTTTCAAGGCCGCAAAGCAGGCGGCGGATGAGGTGAAAGTTATGGCTGGTAGCGTGAACAAGGTGATCCTGATTGGAAATGTAGGCGCCGATCCGGAAATTCGCCGCACGCAAGACGGTCGGCCGATCGCCAATCTTCGCATCGCGACTTCCGAGACCTGGCGCGACCGCAATTCCGGCGAGCGGCGGGAAAAGACCGAATGGCACACCGTCGTGGTCTTCAACGAAGGCCTCTGCAAGGTCGTCGAGCAGTATGTGAAGAAGGGCGCAAAGCTCTATATCGAAGGCGCGCTGCAGACCCGCAAATGGCAGGATCAGACCGGCAACGACCGGTATTCGACCGAAATCGTGCTGCAGGGGTTCAACTCGACGCTGACGATGCTGGACGGCCGGGGTGAGGGCGGTGGCGACCGCGGAGCCCGCGGCGGCAATGACTTCGGCGGTGACGACTTCGGCGGCGGCTATGGCGGTGGAAATGATCATGACCGCCGGTCCTCGGGCGGTTCCAGCGGCTCGAGCCGCGGCGGCAATCAGCCTGCCGGCGGCAATTTTTCCCGCGATCTCGACGACGATATTCCGTTCTGATCCAAGCGGCACTCGCCGGGCGGGTATGCCCGCGGGCAACCGTCCGACCGCCATTAGGCGGAGAGGCGTGTTTCCGTATTCTGGTTCGCGCTGTCTGCGAGCATCGCCACCAGCACGTCCGACTGCGATAGTATCCCCACCAGCTTGTTGGTTCCGCCGGTCACCGGCAGATAGTGCAGCCCTTCTTCTGCAAAGATGACGATCGCGTCGGCAATGGGCGTGTCGGGCGCAACGGTCCGGACCGGTGTGGTCATGATATCCTTGACGGTGTCGTTCGGGGCGCTTGCCCCGGACAGCATAAGCCGAATCCGCTGAGCAAAGCCAATTCTCGGGCGCCCCGTGGTCCAGGTCGCCTTATCCAGGAAATCCGTCTGAGTGACAATGCCCACGACCTCGGCACGGTCGTTGGTGACCGGCAACGCCCGGAAATGGTGGCTGCGCATCACGTCCTGCGCTTCTTTCAGCGAATTGTCGGGCGCGACCGCCACTACATCGCGAGACATGATGCTGGCGCAGTCGAGATGCGTTGCGCGTCTCCGGTAGGATCGCAGTTCGGTTCTTCTGAGGATAGTCTCCAGGTCTTCGCGGTCGATATCCAGAAACTCATCGTATTCCTTCAGGACATCGTCGAGGTCGGCTGAAGTAAAGCCGATCCGCTGCATCGGAGCGGGATCGGCGGTACCGTGATCGGTTGCCGGCGGCTTTATGGAATGAGGGTAGGGGCGCCCCGTCAGGTTGTTGAAGACCAGGGCAAGAAGCAGCAGGGCGAGCGAGTTGCCGGCGACCGGCCAGAATACGAAACCGTATCCCAGATCATGAATGGCAGGCCCGCCCAGAACGGCGGTCAGCGCGATGGCTCCGCTTGGCGGGTGCAGGCATCGCAGTGCCATCATCGCAGCGATTGCGACGCCAATGGCGATCGCGGACGCCAGGAACGGGTCCTCTATCGCGAGCGCCGTGGTGACTCCTACAAATGCGGCAACGATATTGCCGCAGAGAATCGACCAGGGTTGGGCGAGGGGACTGGACGGGACCGCGAACAAAAGGACGGCGGAGGCTCCCATCGGCGCGATCAGCGCCGGAAGAGAGGCGTCGGCTCGCAGCGCCAGACTGCCGAGCAAACCTGTTGCGAGGATCCCGGCCAGGGCTCCCGAGGCTGCGCGCAACCGTTCTTTCACACTGATGGAGGTGGCTTCGGGAAAAAGCCGCCGCAACACACGCCGCATGGCAAAACCTTCTTTGATTCTCTTTGCCGCGGCTTTTAGCAGAAAAACCTGCAATGTCGCGCCATATGACGTTTTCGAAATATTACAGATTGAAGGCCGAGCGAACGCCGTCGAGCACGAACTGCACCGAGAGAGCGGCCAGGATGACGCCGAGCAGGCGCGTGAGAATTGCTCGGCCGGTCACGCCGAGGAAACGGTCGAGCCGTTCCGCGACCAGAAGCGTCACGTAGACGAGCCCCATAATGAGTGCGATGACGCCGATCAGCAGGGTCCGGTCGAGTGGGCCCGGGAAGGCGCCGGCGAGCAGTACGGTGGCGGAGATCGCACCAGGCCCGGCTATCAACGGAAGAGCCAGCGGAAAGACAGCGATATTGTGAAGGTGGTCGATCGTGATTGCGGCCTGGGACGTCTTCTCCTTCCGTTCCTGGCGCTTTTCGAAGACCATTTCGAAGGATATCCAGAAAAGCAGCAAACCGCCCGCAATGCGGAAGGCGCCGATCGATATTCCGAGCAGACCCAGGACGTTCGATCCGAACAGCGCAAAGAGCGCCAGGATGCCGAACGCGATCAGGGAGCCGCGAAAGGCGACGTGGCGGCGCTGGATTCCCGTCATGCCGACCGTCAGGCCGAGAAAGACCGGCGCCAGCCCCGGTGGATCGAGCGTTACGAGCATCGTGGTCAACGCATTGACCAGCATATCGGGGCTTGCCATATCTTCTCCTGGACCTCTGCGATCCTTGCAGTTGGACTTGAAGATTGTTAGGACAGGCGCACGGTTTAGGAAAGCCCGCCTCACGGCTTTCCGCCGTCGTCGCGTCCCAGGAGAAATGCCTGGAAAAGACCGCAAAAGCTGTTCAAAACGACGGTGGAAATTGGCGCTCGGAACCGCTTTCCGCTATAAAAAAGAAACTGATTCCGAACAGAGATCGTGATCCGATTTGACTGAGCAAAGCACACCCGGCGGCGGAAAGCTGCCTCCAGGCATTGAACCCATTTCCATTATGGAAGAGATGCAGCGGTCCTACCTCGATTACGCCATGAGCGTGATCGTCAGCCGCGCACTTCCAGACGTGCGCGACGGACTGAAACCGGTCCACCGGCGCATCCTTTACGGCATGTCGGAACTCGGCATCGACTGGAACAAGAAATACGTCAAATGCGCCCGCGTGACCGGGGACGTGATGGGTAAATTCCATCCGCACGGCAACTCGGCGATCTATGACGCGCTGGCGCGCATGGCGCAGGATTGGTCTCTCCGCCTGCCGCTGATCGATGGTCAGGGCAATTTCGGCTCGATCGACGGCGACCCGCCGGCGGCCGAACGTTACACCGAATGCCGCCTCGAGAAAGCCGCCCACGCCCTGCTCGACGATCTCGACAAGGAAACCGTCGATTTCCGCGACAACTACGATGGCACGCTCTCCGAGCCTGTCGTGGTTCCGGCGAAATTCCCGAATCTTTTGGTCAACGGTGCAGGCGGCATCGCCGTCGGCATGGCGACCAACATACCGCCGCACAATCTTTCCGAGGTTATCGACGGCTGTATCGCGCTGATCGACAATCCGGCGATCGAACTACCCGAGCTGATGCAGATCATCCCGGGTCCCGATTTCCCGACCGGCGCGATGATCCTTGGACGCTCCGGAATCCGGTCGGCCTATGAAACCGGACGCGGATCCGTGATCATGCGCGGCCGTGCCACGATCGAGCCGATGCGCGGCGACCGCGAGCAGATCATCATCACCGAAGTTCCCTTTCAGGTGAACAAGGCGGCGATGGTCGAAAAAATCGGCGAACTGGTGCGCGAAAAGCGTATCGAAGGCATTTCCGATCTGCGTGACGAGTCCGACCGCCAGGGCTATCGCGTCGTGGTGGAGCTGAAGCGCGACGCCAATGCGGAAGTGATACTCAATCAGCTTTATCGCTATACGCCGCTGCAAACCTCGTTCGGCTGTAACATGGTGGCTCTCAACGGCGGCAAGCCGGAACAGCTCACCCTGATCGACATGCTGAGGGCTTTCGTGTCCTTCCGCGAGGAGGTCGTCAGCCGCCGCACGAAGTATTTGCTGCGCAAGGCGCGTGAACGTGCGCATGTCTTGGTCGGTCTGGCCATTGCCGTCGCCAATATAGACGAGATCATTCTTCTGATCCGCCGCGCGCCCGATCCGCAGACTGCGCGTGAGCAGTTGATGACACGCCGCTGGCCTGCTCAGGATGTCGAGGCGCTGATACGCCTCATCGACGATCCGCGCCACCGGATCAATGACGATGGCACCTATAATCTGTCCGAGGAACAGGCCCGCGCCATCCTCGAGCTTCGTCTGGCCCGCCTGACGGCGCTCGGCCGCGACGAAATCGGCGACGAACTTAACAAGATCGGGGCCGAGATCAGCGATTATCTGGACATTCTGTCGTCGAGACTGCGCATCCAGCAGATCGTCAAGGACGAAATGGCCGAGGTGCGCGACGAATTCGGCACGCCGCGCCGCACTGAAATCATGGAAGGCGGTCCGGACATGGACGATGAGGATCTCATCGCCCGTGAAGACATGGTCGTGACCGTTTCCCATCTTGGTTACATCAAGCGCGTGGCGCTAGGCACTTATCGTGCTCAGCGCCGCGGCGGCAAAGGCCGGTCCGGCATGGCGACGCGCGACGAGGATTTCGTCTCGCGCCTGTTCGTCGCGAACACCCATACACCGGTTCTGTTCTTCTCCTCGCGCGGCATCGTGTACAAGGAAAAGGTCTGGCGTCTGCCGATCGGTACACCGCAATCGCGCGGCAAGGCGCTGATCAACATGCTGCCGCTGGAACCCGGCGAACGCATCACGACGATCATGCCGCTGCCTGAGGATGAATCCACCTGGGATAACCTGGATGTGATGTTCTCGACGACTCGCGGCACCGTTCGCCGCAACAAGCTGTCGGATTTTGTTCAGGTGAACCGCAACGGCAAGATCGCCATGAAGCTCGAGGAAGAGGGCGACGAAATCCTCTCGGTCGAGACCTGTACCGATCAGGACGACGTGCTGCTGACCACCGCTCTCGGCCAGTGCATTCGCTTCCCCGTCGGCGATGTGCGCGTCTTTGCCGGCCGCAACTCGATCGGCGTACGCGGCATCACGCTCGGCGATAACGACCGCATCATCTCCATGACCATTGTCGGCCATGTGGACGCAGAGCCCTGGGAGCGTGCCGCCTATCTCAAGCGCTCTGCAGCCGAACGTCGCGCCGCTGGTGTGGATGAAGAGGATATCGCTCTCGTGGGCGAGGAAGTCACTGAGGAAGGGCAGCTTTCCGACGAGCGTTATGAGGAGCTCAAGGCGCGCGAGCAGTTCGTGCTCACGGTCTCGGAGAGGGGTTTTGGCAAGCGGTCGTCTTCCTACGACTTCCGCACCTCGGGCCGCGGCGGCAAGGGCATCCGCGCCACCGATACCTCCAAGACGGCGGAGATCGGCGAGCTCGTGGCTGCCTTCCCGATCGAGGACGCCGATCAGATCATGCTCGTATCCGATGGTGGTGTGCTGATCCGCGTGCCGGTCAACGGCATCCGTATCGCCAGCCGTGCGACCAAGGGCGTGACAATCTTCTCGACCGCCAAGGATGAAAAGGTCGTCTCGGTCGAGCGCATCAGCGAGCCGGAAAGCGACGACGAAAATGGCAACGGCCTGCCGGAAGAGATAACCGCCGAAACCGGCGATCTCGGCTCCGCTGCGGATGAAAATCCGGCAAATGACGAGGGTGCGGCCGAATAGGCCGGCCCGTCCCGGAAAGTGAATAAAGTAAAAGCCGGAGGATCAAGGATCCTCCGGCTTTTCTTTGAACCGACTGCGACGGGAGTCTGCTAAAGCTCAGTTCGCTACTGTCAAATCGTCAGAACGCGCTGTGTCGTTTTGCGAAGTCCCGAAAATCCTTCATATCGTCGCGCTCGCGGCGAAGCTCGGAAATCGTGGAGGCCACGGATGCCACGAACATGATGCTGATCAAGCCTGCAAGTACAGTCAACGTCACGAACATGGTCATCCTTTCTCGCGAGCGTATCGCTCAGTAATAGGAGAGGTCGTTGTAACGACCGGTCACCTGCGGATAGTTCAGATCTGCCAAATCGGATTTATCTTGATAAAGGGTGACTGTTGCCGTCAGCATTACAGCGATCATTGCCGTCCACACCAGGTTGATCATGGTGATCTTGTCAGGCATGACCGTTTTCCTTTTCGCGATCATCTCCGTCTGTCCTTCTCGTTTGCCTGAACGCGCCTGGCGCAAACAGGTTCCACGGCATTTTGAGAGAAACTTACCTAGGCCGCTCTGAAGCATCCTTGAACGCTCTGTTCATCTGGCGTTCAGAATTGGGTTCGTCAGGCCCAGCTCGTCTCGTAAGCAACGACTATGGCTTCCGCAGCCAAGGCAAGAACAACCGCGGTCAATACCATGACTGCCAGCATTCCCTTCGTTTCTCCCTCGGTATGGACGGATTGTCTCCGTCACGATGCCTATAGACCATACTCGCTGTGAAACGCGCTTGAACGGGCCATTCATCTCCTGTTCAGAAAGGGGGAGGCGCTTGCGGATGCCCCGCTTCCATGACAAAAGGCGCAGGAAATTCTGTTGAAACAGGCCAAGACGTAAAGCATGACGACCGCTTTTTATCCCGGCTCCTTCGATCCGATGACGAACGGCCATCTGGACGTGCTTGTGCAGGCGTTGAACGTTGCCGATAAACTCATTGTCGCGATCGGCATTCATCCGGGCAAGGCGCCGATGTTCTCCTTCGAGGAAAGAGCGGACCTGATCCGGGCCTCACTCGAGGAGGTGTTGCCGGGGCGTGCCGACAGCCTGTCCATCGTCTCCTTCGACCGGCTGGTCGTTGATGCTGCCCGCACCAACGGTGCGGGGCTCCTGATCCGCGGCCTTCGTGATGGCACTGATCTCGATTATGAAATGCAGATGGCCGGCATGAACCGCCAGATGGCGCCGGATATCCAGACCGTCTTTCTGCCGGCTGGCGTCGCCACTCGCCCCATTACCGGCACATTGGTCCGGCAGATCGCCTCCATGGGCGGCGATGTGAGTGCCTTCGTTCCCGCGGCGGTCCTTAACGCGCTGAACAACAAGCTGAAACGCTGATCGTTTCCGAAATCCGGAGTATTTGTCATGAAACTGTTTCGTCTCGCTATCGCCGGCGCTTTCGCCTTTGCTTCGATGATCCTGCCGGCTTCGGCAGCACCTGACGACTTTCTGACCGTCCAACTCAAGGACGGGCCGGTTGTGATCCAGCTGATGCCGGAAACGGCGCCCAAACATGTGGCCCAGGTCAAGGCGCTTGCTGCCAAGGGAGCATACGACAATGTCGTGTTCCACCGGGTGATCGACGGATTCATGGCGCAGACCGGCGACGTCGAGTTCGGCAAGCAGGATGGCAAGAACTTCAATCCGGCGCGCGCCGGCACCGGCGGCTCCGACCTTCCGGACCTTCCGGCCGAATTCTCGAAGGTGCCGTTCCAGCGTGGAACCGTCGGCATGGCGCGTTCACAGGATCCCAATTCCGCCAATTCGCAGTTCTTTATCATGTTCGATGAGGGTTCGTTCCTGAACGGACAGTACACGGTGGTCGGCAAGGTCGTGTCCGGCATGGAATTCGTCGACAAGATCAAGCGTGGCCAGGGCCGCAACGGCGAGGTGACGAACCCCGACAAGATGATCAAGGTCACCGTCGGCAAGAAGTAAGCAAAAGGTCGCCCAGTCGCGGACGAACGTCCCGGGCGCCGTATAAAGGAGAAGGCACATGGCCGAGATCAAGGATCCGGAAAACACTCTCATCATGGAAACGACCAAGGGCAAGGTCGTCATCTCGCTCCTGCCGGATCTGGCTCCCGGCCATGTCGCGCGCATCAAGGAGCTTGCTCGCGAAAATGCCTATGACGGCGTGGTATTCCACCGCGTCATCCCGGATTTCATGGCCCAGACCGGCGACGTGAAGTTCGGCAAGCAGGGGGGCGAGAGCTTCAACCCGGCACGTGCCGGCATGGGCGGCTCCGAAAAGCCGGATCTGAAGGCTGAGTTTTCCGCCGTGCCTCATGTCCGCGGCACCTGCTCCATGGCTCGCTCGCAAAACCCGAACTCGGCAAACTCGCAGTTCTTCATCTGCTTTACGGATGCTCCGTGGCTCAACAAGCAGTACACGGTCTGGGGGCAGGTTATCGAAGGCATGGACTTCGTCGACCAGATCAAGAAGGGCGAGCCCGTCAAGGATCCGGATTCGATCGTTTCGCTGCGGGTCGCTGCAGACGTCTGATATCAATCGAACGAAGGCCCGCTCTGCCTTTTCGGCGGGGCGGGTTTCGCTTTTCTGGATTTTTCAATGCGCGTTGATCTGTTCGATTTCGATCTGCCGGAGGAGAATATTGCGCTGCGGCCTGCCAGCCCTCGCGACAGTGCACGGCTGCTCGTCGTCCGGCCCGATGGCGAGCCGCTGCTTGCCGATCACTGCGTGTCCGACTTGGCGCGCTTCCTCAGGGCCGGCGACGCGCTGGTTTTCAACGACACGAAAGTGATCCCGGCGCAGCTCGAAGGCCAGCGGATCAGGGAGGGTGGCAACGAACTTCCGGTGTCTGCGACCCTTCACATGCGTGCCGGCCCCGAACGCTGGAAGGCATTTGCCAGACCTGGCAAGCGTATCAAGGTCGGCGACCGCATCGCCTTCGGCCATACCGGCAATGCCTGTCTGCTCGGGACTTTGAACGCAACGGTCGAGGCAAAGGGCGAGGGGGGTGAAATCACCTTGCTGTTTGATCTCACCGGACCTGCGCTCGACGAGGCGATCATGGCCGTAGGGCACATCCCGCTGCCGCCCTATATCGCTGACAAGCGGCCCGAGGACGATCGCGACCGGAAGGACTACCAGACCATCTATGCCAGGGAGAGAGGCGCCGTAGCAGCTCCTACCGCTGGCCTGCATTTCACGCCGGAGCTGTTTGCGGTGCTGGACGCTGCAGGTATCGAGCGACATTTCGTGACGCTCCATGTCGGCGCCGGTACATTTTTGCCGGTCAAAGCCGATGATACGGCTGATCACAAGATGCATGAGGAAATCGGTCACGTAAGCGCCGAGACGGCGGCGCGGCTGAATGCCGTAAAGGCGAGGGGCGGTCGGATCGTCTGCGTCGGCACGACCTCGTTGCGTCTCATCGAAAGCGCCGCGAGTGAAGATGGCCAAATTCACGCCTGGAGCGGAGCGACGGATATTTTCATCACGCCCGGTTATCGCTTCAAGGCCGTAGATATTCTGATGACCAATTTCCACCTGCCAAAGTCGACGCTTTTCATGCTGGTGTCGGCTTTTTCGGGGCTCGAGACCATGCGCTCGGCCTATACCCACGCAATCCAATCCGGCTACCGCTTTTATTCCTACGGCGACGCAAGCCTTCTTTTCCGGGCCTCAAAATGACCGAGACGTTTCAGTTCAATCTCAAGGCTACCGATGGCGGCGCGCGTCTCGGCGAGATCACCAATCCTCGCGGCGCGATACGGACACCGGCCTTCATGCCGGTTGGGACTGTCGGCACTGTGAAGGCGATGTACCTGGACCAGGTACGCGATACCGGCGCCGATATCATACTCGGCAATACCTATCACCTGATGCTGCGTCCGGGCGCGGAACGGGTCGCACGTCTGGGTGGCCTCCACAACCTTATCCGCTGGTCCCATCCGATCCTGACCGATAGCGGCGGGTTTCAGGTCATGTCCCTTTCGGGCCTGCGCAAGCTCGATGAGAAGGGCGTCACCTTCAAGAGTCATGTGGACGGCAGCCTGCATCATATGTCCCCGGAGCGTTCTATCGAGATCCAGGGTCTGCTGGGCTCCGACATCCAGATGCAGCTCGACGAATGCGTGGCCCTGCCGGCGGAGCCCAAGGAGATCGAAAGGGCTATGGAATTGTCCCTGCGCTGGGCGGAGCGTTGCCGCGTCGCTTTTGGGGACCAGCCAGGCAAGGCAATGTTCGGCATTGTGCAGGGCGGCGATCAGCCGGACCTTCGCATCCGCTCTGCAGAGGGATTGAAGCAGCTGGATCTCAAGGGTTATGCGGTCGGCGGCCTTGCTGTCGGAGAGCCACAGGATGTCATGCTGAAGATGCTGGAAACCACGTTGCCAGTGCTGCCAGCGGAAAAACCGCGTTACCTGATGGGCGTAGGTACTCCCGATGATATCCTGAAATCCGTGGCCCGCGGCATCGACATGTTCGACTGTGTCATGCCGACCCGCTCCGGCCGTCATGGGCTGGCATTCACGCGGCGGGGCAAGGTCAATATCCGCAATGCCCGTCATGCGGAAGACCTGCGCCCGCTGGACGAGGAGTCGGACTGCCCGGCTGCACGCGACTATTCCCGCGCCTATCTGCACCACCTGGTCCGTTCCGACGAAGCCCTCGGCGGCATGCTGCTCTCCTGGAACAACCTGCATTATTACCAGGATCTGATGAAGGGCATTCGCCAGTCGATTGCAGAAGGCCGTTTTGGCGATTTTTATGCGGAGACCCAGGAAACCTGGGCAAAGGGCGATATCGACCCGGTGTGAGGCTGCGGGCAAGGAACGGAAGGATCAGATGCCCTGGCTTGCGGTATTGCGGATCATCCGCACGCCATTGACCTTGTAGCTTCCGTCATCCATCAACCGCATCTCGTAGATGGCGGTCCAGTCCTTGCCTTCCTTGGCGCTGATCATCACCTCCTGCAGCACGACCTCGCCGCCGCCGATCATTTTCGAGCGGCCGAAAGCATAGTTGCCCGCGTGATAGACGGGCTCGTAAGTCTCGCGCACCATATTCAGGAACTGATCTTGGCTCGGATAAAGGCTGCGGATGCCGGGTGAGGCGAAAGAATAGGCTTTCTCCGCGTCATTTTTCTTCAATGCATCGATCTGGTTGGAAATAACGGCCTGAGCTTCCGCAACTGGGTCTTCCGCTCTGGGAGAGGTGGAGGAAAAGAAAACGAAACTCAGAACGACGGCAAGAAATCGAACGGACATCGGCTCTCTCCAGGTGCGGGTATAAGAAGCGTAGCGCCTTTCCGTGGAAGGGGAAGATGGCGCCTGCAAATTTTTCAAGCAGAGCCTTGGAAACAGCAGCCGAACCCAAAACGATGGCCGCTGCGGGCGAGGGAGTCTTAATCAGCCTCTCGCCGATTTTCCTCTTCTCTTGCCGATGCAAGGCTGCCTTCCGTTATCAGTTCTTGTCGGCTTCCTCCGCCGCTGGCAGGAATGGTTCGGGATCTGTGATTCGCCCGGACAGCAATTTCATGAAGTTTCTTTTGCCTCCCGCGCTGCTTTATTTCAGCAACGCCATATTGTTCATTTCGCTCTTTACGCGGCTGCCGGCCATCCAGGCTTCGATGGGCATCGACAAGGCTATTCTCGGATTTGCCTTGTTGAGTGCGCCCGTCGGGACGTTTCTGGCGCTGCCGATCGCCGGTCGCGTCACGGATAGATTCACCCCGAGGCTGACGGCGCTCGCCACTTTGCCGCTTTGCGCCTTGCTGACGCCCGCGCTGACCATTCTGCCGGTCGGCGGTTTCGTTCTGTGCTTCTTTCTCTTCGGGTTCTTTCGCACGATTTTCGATGTTGCGGCCAACATGATTTCGGCGGGTATAGAGCAGCGCAGCGGGACGAAGGTGCTGGCGCGCTCCCACGGCTTCTGGTCGGTTGGGCTTCTGGTCGGCTCCCTGTGCTCAGGCTTTCTGGCCGAGAAGGCGATAACGCCCTTTGTCCAGCAGACGCTGGCGGCTGGGTTCGTGATCGTAGCCTGTCTGCTGGTATTCGCTGTTACGCCAAGAGACGTCTCTCCCGAAACCCAACCGGACCGAAAACGATCGGCTTACGTCCTGCCGGACCGTACAATCCTGCTGATCTGCGTGATGGTGTTCGGTCTCTGCATCGTCGAAGGCGCGATTTACGATTGGGGGATATTCTTCCTCCGGGAGGAGCTTGGCGCCGATCCGGCAGTCGCGGGCGTGCTCTACGCCGCCTTCACGATCGGCATGGGCTTGACCCGGCTCTCGGGGGATATGCTGAGGGACCGTTTCGGCCCCATCATCCTGGTGCGGGCGTCGGCTGTTTTGGTTGCCATGGGCATCGCGCTTCTGGTGACCGCGCTCGGCCCTATATCCGCAGGAATAGCGCTTTTTCTGATCGGTTGCGGTGTGGCACTCGCCTTTCCTTTGGCCGTCTCGGCGACTATCACGCTCGGCAAGGGGAAGCCCTCGGAAAATCTCGCGGCGCTATCGCTGACATTGATGCTCTCGACCATCGGTGTCCCGCCGCTTCTGGGATTCATTGCCGAGCACGTCAGCCTCGTCGCGACATTCCTGGTCCTGTTGCCCTGCGTTGTCGTAAGCTTCCTAATGGCACCCGTTTCTGACGGCCGGCGTCCATCGCGGCTTTGGCGGTTCAAATAGAGTGTGGGAAAAGCGGGCAGGGCGCGGGTGCCCCTAAATTGGCCACAAGAATGGATAATGGGTTGAGCCCGTGGGCCTTAGCCGTTACGACGATGAAATTGATTGCCGAAAGCAGGTGACACTGTGATCGACCCTTATGAGATGCTTGGTGTTTCCCGCGAGGCGGATGGCGCTGCCATCAAATCGGCCTATCGCAGACGTGCGAAAAGCGTCCACCCCGATACCGGCGGCGACGTCGACGCCTTCAGTAAGCTCACCATGTCCTATGAATTGCTGTCGGACCCGGTCCGGCGCAAAGTCTATGACGATACCGGCTACGATCCTGAACTTGCAGATACCAAAGACCTGCAGGGGCTTGTGATCCTGGAGACGCTGGTCAATGAGATCATCCTGGACGAACGCGAACCGGGCAGTTTCGATCCGGTCGCGGCCATGCGCCGAAAGCTGACCGACAAGATCGTCAATGCGCGCTTCCATATTCTCGAAATGGAGCGGCACAGGGCGAGAATCCGCAACCACATCGACCGTATCGGCAGAAAACCGGATGCGGACGTCCTCGGGCGCATGCTGAAATCGCGCTGCGAAGCCATCGACGATGCGATTAGCAAGGCGGAGACGGAAATCGGGAATATCGAGCAGGCTTATGGCATGCTCGACGGATATTCCTACGAACTCGAAGCGCCGGAGATCAAGAGTGCCGCCGAGTAATGTTCGCCGGGCGGACCTGACATCGTGCCTTGCTTCCAAAAACAGTTTTAGCTGGTTATTTCCAAAGGATTTTCCATGACGCTGACCTTGCGTGAGGCAGTCCGTGAAGATGCGGCGACGCTTCTCGGTTTCATTCGCGAACTGGCGATCTACGAGAAGGCCGAACACGAAGTTGCCGCGACCGTCGAAACAATCCAGGAATCGATCTTCGGACCAAAATCGGTGACGCGCGCTTTGATATGTGAACACCATGGCAAACCGGTCGGCATGGCCATTTGGTTCTACAGCTATTCCACCTGGCAGGCCAGGAACGGACTCTACCTCGAGGACCTTTATGTCACGCCCAAGGCCCGTGGCTTGGGTGCCGGCAAGGCCATGCTGAAGCGGCTGGCGCAGATCGCACTGGAGAACGGCTGCGGCCGCTTCGAATGGAGCGTGCTCGATTGGAACGAGCCGGCGATCCGTGTCTACGAAGCGATCGGCGCCGATCCGATGAACGAGTGGATTCGCTATCGGCTGACCGGCGACAGGCTGAGGTCTTTCGCAAACAGCTGAGAGCGTTGTAACCCGAGGAGGGCAAGCCATTCGCCGCGCACTCGCTGCATGATACAATGTCAAAGCTGAATAGGGCTGCGACGCTGTTATCCAGTTAGAAGCGCGACACTGGCTCTGATGATCAGCCCCCGATCCGGCCGGCTGGGCCG
>NZ_SOEM01000015.1:0-115246 GCF_004368875.1 Neorhizobium sp. R1-B | reverse complement strand
GTCGCCCTTCCGCAGTTGCGCTTCACTTCGCTCGCCATGACCAGCTTACGGTGGGACTTCCACCCACAAGAATGCGCCCATGCTGGGCGCACAACAGCAAAAAGCTCCGGGATCGCCGGAGCTTCTCCTTAGGAATCGCTAAAAAATATTAGCGCGTCAGACGCTTGTAGGTCACGCGCCGAGGGTTGACCGAATCTGCTCCGAGCCGGCGAATCTTATCCTGCTCGTAATCCTCGAAATTGCCTTCGAACCACTCGACATGGCTGTCCCCTTCGAAAGCCAGGATATGGGTGGCCAGACGGTCGAGGAACATGCGGTCGTGGCTGATGATAACCGCGCATCCGGCAAAGTTTTCGAGCGCGTCTTCGAGGGCCGCCAGCGTTTCCGTGTCGAGGTCGTTGGTCGGTTCGTCGAGTAGCAGCACGTTGCCACCTGCCTTCAACATCTTGGCGAGATGCACGCGGTTGCGCTGGCCGCCCGAGAGATTGCCGACCTTCTGCTGCTGGTCGCCACCCTTGAAATTGAACGCGCCGCAATAAGCCCGCGAGTTCATGTCGTACTTGCCGAGCTTGATAATGTCGTTGCCGCCTGAGATCTCCTCCCAGACGGTCTTGTTGCCGTCGAGCGAATCGCGGCTCTGGTCAACGTACCCGAGATGTACGGTGTCGCCGATGCGGACGGTGCCCTCATCCGGCTTTTCCTGGCCGGTGATCAGGCGAAAGAGTGTCGTTTTACCCGCACCGTTCGGACCGATGACGCCGACGATACCGCCAGGCGGCAGCTTGAAGGTCAGGCCTTCGAAGAGAACGCGATCGCCATAGCTCTTCGAGATGTTCTCGGCCTCGATCACGACCTGCCCGAGGCGCTCGCCGATCGGGATGATGATCTGCGCGTCGCCGGGACGGCGGTCCTCGGCGGCTGCGACCAGTTCGTCATAGGCGCGGATACGCGCCTTCGACTTCGCCTGGCGCGCCTTGGGGCTGGCGGAAATCCATTCCTGCTCGCGGGAGATCGCCTTCTGACGGGAGGCCTCTTCGCGGCCTTCCTGCGCCATGCGCTTGGCCTTGGCCTGCAGATAGGCCGTATAGTTACCCTCATAGGGAATGCCGCGGCCGCGATCGAGTTCGAGAATCCAGCCCGTGACGTTGTCGAGGAAATAGCGGTCGTGGGTGATCATCAGCACCGAGCCCGGATATTCTCGCAGGTGTTTTTCCAGCCAGGCGATCGTCTCGGCATCGAGGTGGTTGGTCGGCTCGTCGAGCAGCAGCAGGTCCGGCTGGGACAACAGCAGCTTGCAGAGCGCCACGCGGCGCTTTTCACCGCCGGACAGATTGTCAACGGGGGAATCGCCCGGCGGGCAGCGCAGTGCATCCATGGCCATCTCGACCTGACTTTCGAGATCCCACAGATTCTGGCTGTCGATGATATCCTGCAGCTTGGCGCCCTCTTCCGCCGTCTCGTCGGAATAGTTCATCATCAGCTCGTTGTAGCGGTCGAGGATCGCCTTCTTGTCGGCGACGCCCTCCATCACATTGCCCATGACATCCTTGGAGGGATCGAGTTGCGGCTCCTGCGGCAGATAACCGAGCGTCGCGCCCTCTGCGAGCCAAGCCTCGCCGGTATATTCCTTGTCGAGCCCGGCCATGATCTTCAGCACAGTGGATTTACCAGCGCCGTTCGGGCCGAGGATGCCGATCTTCGCATCCGGATAGAAAGAAAGATGGATGTTTTCCAATACCTTCTTGTTGCCGTAGGCCTTGTTGAGGCCGGCCATGTGATAAATGAACTGACGTGCCATAGGATGAACTGCTCCGGGAGGGGGATCTGTTTTGCCGCTATGTAGTGCATCCAACCGAAGAGTGTGAAGCACTTTTCGGAAAAAACCGATGCACAAGCTGGAAAATCGCGCATAAACGGTGAGGCAGACGGGAGGATCCGCATGTTCGACGAAACCAGACAGCTCGCAAGCGCCACGGGAGCGAGCCTTGCCTATCACCATCAGCCGGGCGCCGAGCCGGTGACGGCAATCCTCCTCATCTGTCATGGCCTTGCCGAGCACTCGAAGCGCTACGGACCATTTGCCGAAGCCATGGCCGGCCACGGCTTTCATGTCTACGCGTTCGATCATCGCGGCCACGGAGAAACGACGGCACCGGATGCGCCACTCGGACGTTTCGGCAGACGAGACGGCGTTCGGCTCGTTTCGGAGGATGTTAAAGCCATGCGCGACATGGCGGCTCAAAATCATCCCGGTTTGCCCGTCCTGCTCTTCGGCCATTCCATGGGAGGTCTGATCGCGCTCAACGCAGCGGTCGATCGTCCCGATAGTTATGATGCCGTCGCTGTCTGGAATTCGAATTTTAATCCCGGCATAGCCGGGCGTGCGGCGCAGGCAATCCTTCTTACGGAAAAAGCGCTCAAGGGCTCCGACGTGCCGAGCGGCCTCTTGCCCAAACTGACCTTCGAGGCCTGGGGCCGTTCAATTCCCGGCCATCGAACCGCCTTCGACTGGCTGAGCCACGATCGGGAGATCGTCGATGCCTATATCGCCGATCCTCTTTGCGGTTTCGATGCCAGCGTCTCGCTCTGGCTCGACCTCTTCGAAATGACTTTTCGGGCTCCGAAGCTCATCGGCAGGCTGCGGAAGGATCTGCCGATTCACCTGATCGGCGGAGCCGAGGACCCGGCCACCAACAGGGGACGCGAGGTCCTCTGGCTCTCTGGGCATTTGAAGAAGAACGGGCTTTCCAACGTCACGACGAAAATCTGGCCGGCGACCCGCCACGAGACGCTGAACGATACGGTCCGCGTTCGCGCTGCCGCCGAATTCGCCGCCTGGGCAAAAGCCGTGCTTCCCCTCCCGACGATGGCGAAATTGGAATGAGTTCATGACATTTCATCAAGTGCTTCCGATGCCTCCCCCCGCTATAGGAAGAACATGAGTTCGCAGCCCAGAAGCCTCGCCGGATCGATACCCGAGAGCCGCACCGTTCACGGCCTCGGTCTGATGATCCTTGCAATGCTGCTCGCGCCGCTCATCGACATCTTCTCCAAGCTCGCGACCGAGGCCGCCTCGCCAACCTTCATCACCGCAGCCCGGTTCGTTTTCCAGGCACTCTTTATGCTGCCGATCGTCCTCTGGAATGGGTCCTGGCGCACATTCTCCTGGCGGCTCAGTGGCTACCACGCCATCCGCGCCGGCCTGATCACCCTAGCCATGATCTGCTTCGTCGCAACCCTCGCCGTCATGGAGGTGGCCGATGCGGTCGCCATCTTCTTCGTTGAGCCGATCATCCTGACGGTGCTGTCCAGTATCTTCCTCAAGGAGATTATCGGCTGGCGCCGTTATACTGCCTGCACCATCGGCTTTCTCGGCGCAATGATCGTCATTCGCCCGAGCTTCGAGGAAATCGGCTTCGTTGCCATGCTGCCGATCGTCACCGCTTTCTGCATAGCGATCTTCGCCCTGATGACCCGCGCTCTTTCGCATCGCGAGGACCCCTGGTCGATGCAGTTCCAGATGGCGCTTTGGGGAATCCCAATCTCCGCCGTCCTGCTGCTTGTCGGCGCCCAGACAGACATCACCTTCCTCGCGCCATCGATACCGGATTGGCTAACCCTCACATGGCTGATCGGGGTCGGCGCCTTCGCGGCACTTTCCGGCATCCTGGCCGTTTATGCCTACCGGGCGGCGCCCGCCTCCGTCATCGCGCCGCTGCAATATTTCGAGATCGTCTCCGCCACCCTGTTCGGCTGGCTGGTCTTCGGCGATTTTCCTGATCCTATGAAATGGCTCGGCATTTCCATCATCATCGGCTCCGGCCTCTACATCATCTGGCGCGAACGGCGGGTCGCCTCCACGAAACCCGTGACCCGCACAGCAAAGACATCCGTGACCCCATGACCGAGACGAAAAAGAAGCCGCCGCTGGACGGTATACGCGTCATCGAACTGGCCCGCGTGCTCGCCGGCCCCTGGGCGGGCCAGATGCTGGCCGATATGGGCGCCGATGTCATCAAGGTCGAAAATCCCGACGGCGGCGACGATACGCGTGCCTGGGGACCGCCCTTCGTCGAAGGCACGAACGGCGAGAACCTTTCCGCCGCCTATTATCATTCGACAAACCGCGGCAAGCGCTCGATTGCCGTCGACCTGAAGAGCGAGGAGGGCCAGGACATCGTCCGCCGTCTCGCGGCGACGGCGGACGTGCTGATCGAAAACTTCAAGCTCGGTGGCTTGGCGAAATATGGCCTCGACTACGAGAGCCTGCGGAAAATCAATCCGAAACTGGTCTATTGCTCGATTACCGGGTTCGGCCAGAATGGGCCTTATGCAAACCTGGCGGGCTACGACTACATCGTCCAGGGCATGTCGGGCTTCATGTCGATCACCGGCGCACCGGACGGCGAACCGATGAAGGCAGGTGTCGCGATCGCCGACATCTTTACCGGCGTCTACGCCGTGACGGCAATCCAGGCAGCACTGATCCACGCCATGAGGAGCGGCGAAGGCCAGCTCATCGACATGGCCCTGCTCGACGTGCAGGCCGGCGTACTCGCCAACCAGAATATGAATTACCTGGTTTCGGGCAAGGCGCCGAAGCGGTTGGGCAACGCCCATCCCAACATTTCTCCTTACGAGGTCGTGCCGACCGAGGATGGCCATCTCATCCTTGCCATTGGAAACGACGGCCAGTTCCGTCGCCTCTGCCGCATCCTCGCCATCGAAGCCGTCGCCGACGACGAGCGTTTCTCCACCAACAAGGCGCGCGTCGCCAACCGCGACGAGGTCCGGCGCCTGGTTTTGGCGCAGACGGGTAAATGGAAAAAGGCGGATCTGTTGGCCGCTTGCGGCGAGAATGCCGTGCCGGCAGGTCCGATCAATTCTATCCAGGAAATGTTCGACGACCCACAGATCAAGGCGCGCGGGCTTCGGATCGATCTCGAAGCAGCCGACGGCACGGTCATCCCGGGTGTCCGCAGCCCGATTGTATTGTCCGAGACGCCGCTCGCCTATCACCGTCCAAGCCCGGCACTTGGGGAGCATACAGCCGAGATCCTCGGCGAACTGGAAGAAATGCAAAAAAGGGGGAAACAGAAATGAAGACCGGCGGCCAGCTTATCGTCGAGGCGCTCAAGGCGAACGGCGTCAAACGCGTCTCCTGCGTGCCGGGCGAAAGCTATCTCGCCGTCCTCGACGCGCTCTATGACAGCGGCATCGACGTGCTCGTATGCCGCCAGGAAGGCGGCGCGGCGATGATGGCCGACAGTTGGGGCCGGCTGACGGGAGAGCCCGGCATCTGCATGGTGACCCGCGGCCCTGGCGCCACCAATGCCTCCGCCGGCCTGCACATCGCAAGGCAGGATTCAGTCCCGATGATCCTGTTCATCGGCCAGGTTCAGCGCGAAGCGCGCGAGCGCGAGGCTTTCCAGGAGGTCGAGTACCGCCGCGCCTTCACCGAATTCGCCAAATGGGTCGGCGAAATCGATGATGCCCGACGCATTCCCGAATTCGTCACCCGTGCTTTTGCCGTCGCCACCTCCGGCCGCCCCGGCCCGGTGGTGCTGACGCTGCCGGAAGACATGCTGGTCGAGGAAGTCGAGGCGCCGAAAGCCCGCGCTTACATGCCGGTCGAGAGTCATCCGGGCAAAAGCCAGATCGCCGCCTTCGAAACCATGCTGAAGAGTGCTCAGCGTCCGATGTTCATCCTTGGCGGCACCCGCTGGAGCGAACAGGCGGTGGCCGATTTCCAGGCTTTCGCCAGCCGTTTCAAAATCCCGGTCGGCTGCTCCTTCCGCCGCCAGATGCTCTTCGATCACCTGCACCCCTCTTATGCAGGCGATGTCGGCATCGGCATCAATCCAGCACTGGCCAAGGAAATCCGGGAATCGGACCTGCTGGTGCTGCTCGGCAGCCGCATGTCGGAAATGCCCTCCTCCAGCTACACGCTGATCGACATTCCCTATCCCAAGCAGAAGCTCGTCCATATCTTCCCCGATCCGGAGGAACTCGGCCGCATGTACCGCCCCGACCTGGCGATCTGTGCCGCTCCCACGGAATTTGTCGCGGCGCTCAACGACCTCGAACCGCCGGCCTTGCCCCTCTGGGCCGAACGGAAATCGGCGATGCACGACGCCTATCTCAAGTGGTCGACGCCGCCGGAAGCCGGCCCGGGTGCCGTCAAGATGGGTCCGATCATGCAGTGGATCGAAAAGAACGTACCGGACGACGCGATCTTTACCAATGGCGCGGGCAACTACGCCACCTGGCTGCACCGCTTCCACCGCTTCCGGAAATACAACACCCAGTCCGCCCCGACCTCAGGCTCCATGGGTTATGGCCTGCCGGCGGCGGTCGCGGCAAAACAGCTCTTTCCGGAGCGTGAGGTGGTTTGCTTTGCGGGAGACGGCTGCTTCATGATGCATGGACAGGAGTTCATCACCGCCGTCCGTTATGGGCTGCCGATCATCACGGTGCTGGTCAACAACGGCATCTACGGCACGATCCGTATGCATCAGGAGCGCGAATATCCCGGCCGCGTCAGCGCCACCGACCTCGTCAATCCGGACTTCGTCGCTTACGCCGAAGCCTTCGGCGGTCACGGTGAACTGGTGGAGAAGACCGAAGAGTTCGGCCCCGCCTATTTGCGGGCCCGCGCCAGCGGCAAGCCGGCGATTATTGAAGTGAAACTCGATCCGGAAGCAATTACACCGAGCAGAACGCTCACCCAGATCCGCCAGGGCTCCTAGTCCGAATGCTACAATAGCGGCTTGCCGGAACCGATCATTTGATCCGTCGTTGATGGGCTATGGCAAAGGATACGAAACGCAAGGCACTCGGCGGAATGACGACCTTCGTCGTCGTCATCTTCCTGATCGCGATTGCGCTGGCCGCCTTTTATTTCTTCGGCCTCACCCCGGGTGAAGCCTGAATCACTGAAGAAGAATCGGGACCGGCTTATGCCGATCCCGATTCCTCGATTAAATCGCGGCCGTGACGATGAATTCAACTTTATACTTCGGAGCGGCAAGCTTGGCTTCGCTAGTGGCGCGGGCCGGCGGATTGGCCGGATCGATCCAGGCCTCCCAGACGGCATTCATCTCGCCGAAGGTAGCCATATCCGACAGGTAGATAATCGTCTGCAGGATCTTGGACTTGTCGCTACCGGCGGCAGCGAGCAGGCGATCGACTTCTGCGAGTGCCGATTTGCACTGGTCGGTGACGCTTTCGCCTTCTCCCACCTGACCGGCGAGATAGACCGTATTGCCGTGGGTCACGGCGCCGCTCATGCGGGCGCCCGGCTCGATGCGCTTGATGCTCATGGAACTACTCCTGAAATTTGAGCTGGGGAAGGTCTCGCGCTCCAGGCACGAGACACGATGAAATCTCAGCCGCGGATATGCTGGCTCTTTTCGTAGATTGCCGTCGAACGGGCGCCGGACCGGCAGAAGCCGAGCATCGGGCGCGGGAATTCGTCGAGCGCGTCGACCATGGCGCGGACGCCCTCCGCATCGACGCCCATACGACCGACCGGAATGTGGCGGATATCGAGACCAAGCTCCTTGGCGCGTGCCGCGATATCCGCAAAACGCGGTTGACCAGGCTCTTCGTCATCGGGACGGTGGCAAACGAGGGATTTGAAGCCCATCGCCTTGATCTGATCGAGCTCTTCGACGGTGATCTGACCGGTGACGGAATATTCGTCGTTGATCTGGCGGATATCCAAGGCTGAGCCCTCCGTTTTCAATGAGGCGCAAGCATTACGACGGTGCCGCGGAGGCGTCAATCACGGAACGGCTGCGCCTCAGCCGAAGCTGAGGCGCAATCCATACTCGATGCTTTCCCCCGGCTTCAGCAACCCCAGCTCCCCCTTTTCCGCCAGCTCGTATCGGCTTACCCAGCGATGCGAAACCGGTTCTATGCCAAGGACATGCGCCGGCGCCTTCTGGTTCCGCCAGATCTGCAGGTGCGGCAGCGTCTCCGTCTTGAACTTGACCTTGAGAGTGAGGCCGCCGATTGCGGCTATGGGTCCAAGGGCAATCTCTGCCCATTGTTCGCCACCGTCTTTCGCAGGCACGCAGAAGACACCTCCGGGGTCTGCACCGAACCTCCAGGGAAACCCTCCCCCCTCCAGCATTTTCCCTTTAAGGCGGACATGATCGTCGAGCAGCCATGCTCCAATATTCATGTGATACATGTGCACAGGGGCAAAAGCCTTCGTGCCGCTATTTGTGATCTTGTCCGAAAGCGTCACTTCGCCCGTGGCGCCGTCGATCCTCCAGTGGCGTTCGAGCAACGCGGGCTCGCCGGTCGCCATGGTGACTCGCACCCGGCCTCGGCATTCGGCATCGCCACCCTGGTTATCCCAGAAGACTATCTCCGCAGGGTGGGAAGAGAAGGAACCGTGGAGCGGATATTTCCGTCCGTCGGCCGCACCTTCGATCGGTTCGGGGTGGCGAATATGGTCGGGTCCACATGTAAAGAGGAAACCCTCCAGCGAATGGTCGATTCGCGGATCGCCGTCATCGGGAATGGCGCGGCCGGGAGACAGATCGATATCGCCGATCACGCACCCCCCGATGTCGAGCATGGATGTCTCGTCGAGGAAAAGCGTCGGACCTCTGGCAGTGGAAAACGCCTTCATAATCATTCCCTTCACGGTTTTGTCAAAAGTTCTACCCGATCGTGATACGATTTTAACGGGACATTCATGACGAATTCACTTTTTCCACACTACGGTCAAATTTACCTTGTCTGTGGCGACGGGTGCGGGCTGGGAACGAACACGCGAGTTCCCGATTTTACATATATTAGGAAACCAGGAAGTCGGTGACACAGTGAAGCGGCTATTTTTTGCAGGCATCAGCCTCGTCGTTTTGACAGCTGCCCAAGGCATTCCATTTGCAGAGGCGCAGAGCCGGTATCGTTACCCGGCGGAAACGATCCTCGTTTCCCCCGATGGTGCGATCCTGGACTATGTCCCAGATCGCGGGGATGTCGTCATCAGCCGTGACGGCATGGGGCGGCGCGTATTTATCGACCGCTACGGTAATGTCCTCGCCACCGAAATACGCCAGGAGACCTACCGCCCCGCCCGCGCCGACGACTATCCGCCGGCACCCGGCGGGTATCGCAACTCCCGCAATTCCGGGGGCTATCAGGACGGTTACGGCTATCGCGATTTCCGCGAATACCGGCCGGGCGAGCCGGGAGACGTGACCGGCACCGTTCCCGATCGCGGCACGATCACCCGGCTGCCACTGGAGGACCAGCCGTTGCCGGGTGCCGACAGCGACTACCCGCAAGAAGCCTCCATCGAGCCGGACCAGCAAGCCATCGAGGCCCTGCATCCGCAGAAACCGATCATTACCGTGACCAAGAAGCCGCAGGCGGAAATCGCCGCCCTTCAGGTCTTTCTTGATCGCGAGGGCATCTCTCCGGGCGTGATCGACGGGCATCTCGGCGACAACGTCAACAAGGCCATAGCCGCCTGGCAGGAAATGACGGGCGAAACGCTCGATCCGAACAATTCCGAAGATATCATGCAGCGCCTGACCTATTCAGGCGGCCTGCCGATCATCGATTACACGATCACGCCGGCGGACGCCGCCGGCCCCTATGTTGCGTCGATCCCGGACGACTACGCGCACAAGGCGCAGCTCCCCGCCATGTCTTATATGTCGGTGACGGAAAAGCTCGCCGAGCAGTTCCATATGGACGAGAACTACCTGAAGGCGCTCAATCCCGGAGTCGATTTCACGATCCCCGGCTCCACCATAAAGGTCATCAACCCCGGTCAGCCAAAGGTCGGCCAGGTGACGCGGATCGTCGCCGACAAGGGCAGAAAGCAAGTCTTCGCCTACGGCGAAGACGGACGACTGGTTTCGGCTTATCCGGCAACCATCGGCTCCACCGACACGCCGTCCCCAACCGGTACCCACACGGTCCAGCGCATAGCCCTGGATCCGGGTTATACTTACAATCCGAAAATTAACTTCCAGCAGGGCAAGAACGATCAGATCCTGCAGATTCCACCAGGCCCCAATGGACCGGTCGGGACAGTCTGGATCGCATTGTCAAAGCCCACCTACGGCATACACGGCACACCGGATCCCTCCAAGATCGGCAAGACCAACAGCCACGGTTGCGTCCGCCTGACCAATTGGGATGCGACCGAACTTGCCAAGATGGTGAAGCCCGGAACGACGGTGGAATTCGTCGAATAGCCCGCACCGATAGCTGAGCTGTGTTTCTGAATTGTCGGAGCTTCTACCGACACTTCAGTGCCAAGATCGCTCAGAAAGAAGGCCGGTTCGTTGGAACCGGCCCTTTTTCACAACAAGTCGTGAGCTGGACGCGCCCGGATTCCGATCAGGCGGCGTAGCGGTTCAATCCGAAGAGGCGCGACGCGACGGACCGGGTAACCTTGACGGGCATCAGACGCATCACTTCTTGCGCAAAAGACCGCGCGTTTTCCTTCGCCTTGTCGACATTGCTGACCTTCGCCGGATCCAGCGTGTGGAGCGTACCACCGATCTCGAACAGTTCCTTGAAGGCGATGCGCTCGCCGATCGGCGTATCCAGCACATGCACGCCGCGTGCAGCGAGCAGACCCTTGATGGTCAATAGCGCCTTGGTGGTGACCATCGAGGTGACGCGGGTCAGCACGACCGAATGCGCGATGTCGAGGTTTGCCTTTTCCTTGAGGAAGGAGAGAAGATCAAGGATCTGCGCAGCACCCTTGGCGTCCATGGCCGATCCTTGGACCGGGATCATCACGTGATCGGAAAGGCCGATCGCGGTGGTGACCAGCGCATCGCGGGCGCCGGCGAGGTCGATGATGAAATAGTCGGTCTGCGGTCCCATCTCCCGAAGATGACACTGCAACGAGGCGATAGTCACTTCCGAGATGACCTCGATATTGCGGACTTTCCCGGACGTCTCGGCCCATTGGCTTATCCAGCGCTGCGGATCGGCATCGATGACTGTGACGCGAAAGCCCTGGTGGGCGAGTTCGGTAGCGAGCAGCAGCGCGGCAGTCGTTTTTCCGGCGCCACCCTTGGCATTTGCAAATGATATTACAGGCATTTTCGGTCCTCGAAGAAGTCCTGAGCCGCATCGCTCACGAGGACACCGGGAAGCATGGTGTCATGAAGCCATCCTTTCCAAACATGGTTAACGAATTGTAAAATTAGACCTCATGAAAATAAACCGAAAGATTTAGCTCGACTTGCTAAAACGCAGAAAAGCCCGGAGATTTTGCCCTCCGGGCTTTGTTTAAGCCGATCCTGCCAAGGCGAAAAAGTATTAAAAGCAGTCGAGGAAAAGCGCCCTGGTGTTCTCCATCGTCATCGTGACGGGATTGCCGCCGCAACTCGGGTCCTCCATCGCCATGGCTGTCAGTTCATCGATTCGGTCGGACTTGATTCCCATGGCCGTAAGATTTTCCGGCACGCCGAGCTCGGAGCGCAGTGAAAGCACATAGTCGTAAAAACCGTCGAACCCGCCGGCAATCCCCAGATAGGCGGCAGCGCGGGCGATCTTTTCCTCGATCGCCGGCCGGTTGAAACGCAGCACCGGCGGCATGACGACAGCATTCGTCATGCCGTGATGGGTATTGTAGACGGCGCCGATCGGGTGGGAGAGCGAGTGGATCGCGCCGAGCCCCTTCTGGAAGGCAACGGCGCCCATCGCGGCGGCCGACATCATATTGGTGCGCGCCTCGATATCAGTGCCATCCTTGTAGGCGCGCGGCAGGAATTCCTTGACGAGCCGCATCCCTTCGAGTGCTATGCCCCCGGACATCGGATGGTAGAAAGGCGACGAATAGGCTTCCAGGCAATGGGCAAAGGCGTCCATTCCGGTGCCGGCCGTGATCGCCTTCGGCATTCCCATCGTCAATTCCGGATCGCAGATGACGACGCCCGGCAGCAGTTTCGGGTGGAAAATGATCTTCTTCACATGGGTGACCGAGTTGGTGAGAACCCCTGCCCGCCCGACTTCGGAACCGGTCCCTGCCGTGGTCGGCACGGCAACGATCGGCGCGATCTTCGAGGCATCGGCGCGCGTCCACCAGTCGCCGATATCCTCAAAATCCCAGACGGGCCGGGTCTGGCCGGCCATGAAGGCAATCAGCTTGCCGAGATCGAGGCCCGAGCCGCCGCCGAATGCCACCACGCCATCATGGCCGCCATCCTTGTATGCCTTGATACCGGCTTCGAGGTTTTTCTCGTTCGGGTTCGGATCGACATCGGCAAAGATCGCCCGGCTAAGACCTGCCTCTTCGAGAACGTCGAGGGCATGGCCGGTGATCGCCATCGGAGCGAGTCCGCGGTCGGTGACGAGCAGCGGCTTCCTCAGACCCAGCGTCTTGCAGGCGTCCGCCAGTTCCTTGATGCGGCCGCGGCCGAGCTTGATGGCGGTCGGATAACTCCAGTTCGCGACGATATTCATTTCGTGACCTTTTTCAGGTGATAGGATTTGGGACGGGTCAGGTTGTGGAAACCGAGGACGGAAAGCGAGCCACCCCGGCCGGTTTCCTTGACGCCTGTCCAGACGAGCGCCGGATCGAGATAGTCGGCGCGGTTCATGAACACAGTGCCGGTTTCAAGCTCCTGCCCGAGCCGGCCGGCGCGTTCGGCATCCTTTGTCCAGAGCGACGCGGTCAAACCATACTGGCTGTCGTTCATCAGGCCGAGCGCCTCTTCGTCGCTCTTGACCTTCATGATGCCGACTGCCGGACCAAAGGTTTCCTCCCGCATGAACGGCATGGAATGATCGACATCGACGAGGATCTGTGGAGCGAGATAGGCGCCGCCATCATCGGCCGGAAAGAGTTTCGGATCGATCAGTGCCTTGGCCCCCTTGGAGACGGCGTCGGCGATCTGTTCGCGCACCACCTTGGCGAAACGTTTGTTCGCCATCGGACCCAACGTCGTTTCCGTGTCCAGAGGATTGCCGAGCTTGTAGTTGGAAACCCAGGCGACCGACTTCTCGACGAACCGGTCGTAAAGCGATTCGTGCACATAGATACGCTCGATGCCGCAGCAGCACTGGCCGGAATTGTAGGTGGCGCCATCCATCAACACGTCGACGGCCGCATCGAGATCGGCATCCTCCATGACGTAACCGGGATCCTTGCCACCAAGTTCGAGGCCGAGGCCGGTGAACGTGCCGGCGGCGGCGCGCTCGATCGATCGACCGCCTTCGACGGAGCCGGTGAAGTTGATGAAGTTGAAGAGTCCCTGCGAAATCAGTTTCGCCGTCGTATCGTGATCCAGGAAGAGGTTCTGGAAGACGTCTTCCGGCACACCCGCTTCGATGAAAGCGCGCACCAGGCGTTCACCGACCAGCAGCGTTTGGGAGGCATGTTTGATGACGACGGTATTGCCGGCCATCAACGCCGGCGCGACAGTGTTGATCGCCGTCATATAGGGATAGTTCCACGGCGCGATGACGAAGACGACGCCATGGGGCTCGCGCTCGATGCGCCGTTCGAATGTCGCGCTATCTTCGATCACCATCGGCTTTAGCGCATCGGCGGCGATCGACGCGACATAGTTCGAGCGTTCGTTGAAGCCCTTGAATTCGCCGCCATAACGGACCGGCCGACCCATCATCCAGGCAAGCTCCGGAACCACCTCGTCGGCCATCTCGTTCAGCCGCGCGACGCCTTTCAGCACCAATTGCACGCGCTCTTCGAGCGGCCGTTTCGCCCAGGCCTTCTGTGCATGCCGAGCCCGGCCGATCGCTTCCGCCGCCGCCTGCAGCGACATGGCCTCGCGCTCGGCATAAACCGAGCCATCCACCGGCGAGATACATTGGATCATCGTCATGATCTCACTTCCCATTACGTTTTTGATTTGTGCGGAGAGGTCTACACCCTCTCGAATCCGCGCGCCACTTCCCAATCTGTCACACGGCGGTCATATTCCTCCTGCTCCCAGTGAGCCGCCCGCACATAGTGGTCGATCACTTCGTCGCCGAAGGCGGTGCGAAGCAACTCGGAACCGTGCAGCAGATGGGTCGCGTCGCGCAGGGTTTTCGGGATTTCCCTGATGTCCTTGCCGGCATAGGCATCCCCGACAAAGGCCGGCTCGAGCTCCATCTTCTTCTCTATTCCGTCGATGCCGGCCGCAAGCAGCGCCGCCATGGCGAGATAGGGATTGAGGTCGGAGCCGCCGACGCGGCATTCGACCCGGATCCCGCGGGTAGCCTCGCCGCAGAGCCGGTAGCCAGCGGTGCGATTGTCTTTCGACCAGACGGCCTTGGTCGGCGCGAAGGTTCCCGCCATGAAACGCTTGTAGGAATTGATATAGGGCGCCAGGAAATAGGTGATCTCGCTTGCATGGTTCAGCAGACCGGCCACGTAATGCTTCATGACCGAAGACATGCCGTATTCACCGTCCTTGTCGTGGAACAGCGATGTCTTGCCGTCGGCGCTCCACAGGGATTGGTGAATATGGGAGGAACTGCCGGCTGCGCTGTAATTCCATTTTGCGAGAAAGGTAATGGCTTTGCCCTTCGCCCAGGCGATCTCCTTGGCCGCATTCTTGATGATCACGTGCCGGTCGGCCATGGTCAGAGCATCGGCGTAACGCACGTTGATTTCTTCCTGGCCGGGAGACGCTTCGCCTTTGGAATTTTCGACGGGAATGCCGGCCCCTTGCAGGCCGGTGCGGATCGCCCGCATCACCTCCTCCTCCTTGGTCGTCTGGAAGATGTGATAATCCTCGTTATAGGCGCTTGCCAGCTTGAGATTGCGGTAGCCGCTCTCGCGTGCGCTGTCATAGGTCTGGTCGAACAGGAAGAACTCCAATTCGGTTGCCATGAAGGCCTTCATGCCCATGGCTTCCAGGCGCTTTACCTGCTTCTTCAGGATGGCGCGCGGCGAATGCGGCACCTCCTCATGGGTATGATGATCAAGCACGTCGCAGAGGACCAGCGCGGTGCCTTCCAGCCAGGGCAGTTTCCTCAGCGTCGAAAGATCCGGCTTCATGGTGTAGTCGCCGTACCCCTTTTCCCAGCTGGACGCCTTGTAGCCTGGGACAGTCTCCATCTCGATGTCAGTGGCGAGCAGATAATTGCAGCTGTGGGTCTCTTCGTAAGCGCTCGCGACGAAATATTCTGCCTGGAACCGCTTGCCCATCAGGCGGCCCTGCATGTCGACCAAAGCAGCGATAACGGTGTCGATACGGCCTTCGGCTACATCGCGCTTCAAATCGTCGAAAGAATAGTTGGCGGTCATGCCCTGCATCCGTTCCTATTAAAAACTGGGAGGCGTGGCCAGCGGAGTGCGGGCCACGCCGATAAGTGGATTAATCAGGCGAGCGAAGCCGCTTGCTTGTGTTCCATCGCAAACTCCTCTTCCGGGGAGAGGATCAGGCGGTGGCGGCCGACGAATGCGAAATAGGCAATCGCGATCGCAAACCAGATGACGACCCAGAGCACGCCCTTGGTGAAGTTCGGATCCTGGATCTGGTAGAGCAGCGTGACGATGGCAATGATGATCGTCAACACCGCCCCCGGGATACCCAGCGGCGAGCGGAAAGGCCGTTCGATATTCGGGAGCTTCTTGCGCAGGATGATGAACGAGATCGCCTGCATGATGTAGGAGAACATCGCCCCGAACACTGCCATGTTGAGAAGCACGCTGCCAATGATGCTGCCGCCCTGCTCCGCACCGAGCGCGAACCAGATCACGAGCATCACAGCAAGGCCGACGACGGAACCGGTGATCATCGCCACATACGGTGTCTTGTAGACCGAATGGGTGACGGACAGTACCGTCGGGAAATAGCCGGCGCGAGACAGCGAATAAACCTGCCGCCCCTGCGCGTAAAGGATCGTGTGGAAGCTCGCGATGAGGCCGGTCAGCGCCACGAGGCCGAGGATCACCACGCCGCTATCGCCGTATACTGCCTTGAACCCGTCGAGCAGCGGTTCCAGCGACGAGCCGAGATGGAACGAGCCGACGCCCGGCACGGACGGATTGAGCAGGACGATCATGAAGGCGGAGACCATTAATGTCACCATGCCGAGGATAATACCCTTCGGCATGTCCCGCTTGGGATCGACGGATTCTTCGGCCGCCAGCGGCAATTGCTCAATGGCGAGGAAGAGCCAGACGGCGAAGGGAAGCGTGGCAAGCACGCCGGAAAAGCCGAAGGGGAACCATTCGCCGTTGCCTTCCGGCAGTTCGACGGCTGCCCCGTCCGGTCCCACGCCGATATTCAGCGCCCAGCGCGAGAAATCCATGCTCGGAATTGCGCTGATCCAGAAGAACACCAGAACCGCCAGCGAAAGAACGGTGATGACCAATGTCACCTTGAACGACAGTTCCAGCCCGAAGACATTGAGAGCGAGAAAGATCGCGTAGAAGATCATCCACACGAGCGGCGAATAGGCCGGATCAAGTCCGAGGATCGAATTCACATAGGCCGTGATGAATGTCACGATAACCGCTGGCGTCAGCACATATTCGACATTTTCGCAGAGCCCGGTGATGAAGCCCCCCCAGGGCCCCATGGCCGTGCGGGCGAAGGAATAGGCCGCGCCCGTGTGTGGCAGCGCCGGGCTCATCTCGGCAATCGAGAACGTGAGGCCGAGATACATCACCGCGATGATGATGCCCGCAACCAGCATGCCACCCCAACCGCCGGTCGCAAAACCGAAGTTCCAGCCGGAAAAGTGTCCGGAAATGACCGCTCCGACGCCGAGCGCCCAGAGCGACCATACGCCCGCATAGCGGGAGAGCCCGCGCTTTTCGAAATAGGAAGCGTCTGCCTTCTTGTAGCTGACGCCCGCAGATGAATTTTCCATGCCCTTCTCTCCTGATCAAAGAATCGGGCGGCCGATCATCATGATCAACCCCCACCCCAGTCGACATATGTTGACGCCGCCCGTTCTTTTCCGGTGTCGGCGCCTGCAGCTTTCACTGCTCCCCCGGGTCTTATCTTGGGATGTCTGCGAGACTTTCCCGCAGCAGTCCTGTCAAGAAATCGGCCGCGACCCCCTGGCCGGTTTCGTCTGCAATCAAATCGTTTCTCACCTCGATCATCACATTGAGCAGCCCCGCGGGCAAAGCGTGAACTTCAAGCGTGTGGGTGACGCCATCGGCTGGTCCATAGGGCTCGTTGCGCTCGACCCGATAGAGATGAGTATCGGAGGCTGCCTTGAGCATCCGATCCGCAAGACGGCTGTCCGCATCGTGCAGAATGCCGATCTCGACCGGACGCGCCTTGCCGAAATAGACGGGCGTGAAACTGTGGACCGTGACCAGCACGCTCGCCTGACCCCTTGCCCGCCTGGCGGCGATCTCTTCCCGAATGCGGCCGTGGAACGGCATGTAGAGCGCCGTGGTGCGCCGGGACTTTTCGGCATCGGAAAGGTTTTCGTTGCCCGGAATGCGAAAGACTTCCGAAACATCGCGCATCGCCGCAGGCGAGTCCGGCGGACGGTTGCAGTCATAAATGAGGCGGGAGAAGCGCTGGTGGATGAGCGTGGCATCAAGCCCCTTTGACATCAATCGCGCAACGGCAAGCGCGCCCGGATCCCACGCGATGTGGGAAGCGAGCGCCTCCTCCGGCAGACCGAGATTGCCGTAACTTTCAGGCAAACGCCGCGAGGCATGCTCGCAGATCAATAAGACCTCACCCTTGCCGCCGGCATTTTCCACGGCAACGGGTTCACCGTCCGCCGCCGTGAAAAATTCCGATTGGACCAGCATGGAAGGCTTCCCGCGAAATTTGAGTAAAATCGACCCAAGAAGAGAATTCTTCACTTTTTGATGATCGTCAACGTGAAACTGAAAAATTCTCTTCAAACGAGCCGTTGACTTCTCTCCAGAAACAATCGTTAATCCTGTCATAAACCGGCGAAGACCGGAGGGAACAGCTTTCGTGCCACCAACAGCACGCACCGTATCGGATGTCATTCGTCGTCGTTACGACGGGCTGACGCGTGCGGAAAAACAGTTGGCGGACAGCTTATTGGAGAATTATCCCGTGTCGGGGCTGGGCAGCATCACGACGATCGCGGAAAACGCCGGCGTCTCGACGCCGACTGTTGCACGCATGGTGCAGAAACTCGGTTACAAGGGTTATCCGGAATTCCAATCCCACCTTCACCAGGAGCTGGAAGAGACGATCTCCAATCCGATCGCCAAGCACGACCGCTGGGCCTCCAATGTGCCCGGAACCCATATCCTGAACCGCTTTGCCGAGGCCATCACCGCAAACCTGCGTGATACCCTTTCGGATTTGGATACCCGGACGTTTGAGGGGGCCGCCGCGCTGCTCAAAGATCGGGAGCGAAGCATCTACTTCGTCGGCGGCCGCATCACCGGTTCGCTGGCGGAATATTTCTTCACCCACATGCAGGTCATCCGCCCGAAAACGACGTTGATCACCAACAATTCCAGCTCCTGGCCGCAGCACGTGCTCAACATGAACGCGGGCGACATCCTGGTGATTTTCGATATCCGCCGTTACGAGCAGGAGATGGCGACGCTGGCAGAGGCCGCCAGGGCCAATGGCGTCGTCATCATCTTGTTTACCGATGTCTGGGCCTCGCCGGTCGCCCAGCAGGCACAGCACATATTCAAGGTGCGTACCGAGGCTCCTTCCGCGTGGGATTCGTCCGTCGTCACGCTCTTTGTTGTCGAAGCTCTGATCGAGGCGGTTCAAAACGCCACATGGGAGGAAACCCGCGAACGCATGAATTCTCTTGAGGGCCTTTTCGAACGGAGCCGCCTCTTCCGCAGACCGGGCCGTCAGAGCTTTTCTTGAACGAGGACAATGAGGCTGAAAACTGCAGGCAGATCAGGAGCTTCATAAGCGGATGCTGATGCGCCCGAGCTGTCATAGACGATACATAAACTGACTCTACGAGTCGCGCCCGACACGACCTGAACCCTAGGAGGATACCGTGCTCAACAAGACCCAACGTCTTCTTTCGATGACGACCGCGATCGTCGTCGCTTCGGCCAGCCTTGCAGCCGCCGAGCCGAGCGCCGAACTGATTGCTGCCGCAAAGAAGGAAGGAACGCTCACCACGATCGCGCTGCCCCACAGCTGGTGCGGTTACGGCGACGTGATCGCCGCGTTCAAGACCAAATACGGGATCGAGGTCAACGAACTGAACCCCGACGCCGGTTCCGGGGACGAAATCGAAGCCATCAAGGCCAACAAGGGCAACAAAGGCCCGCAGGCTCCCGACGTGATCGACGTCGGCCTTTCCTTCGGACCGTCGGCAAAGGCTGAAGGCCTGCTCATGCCCTATAAGGTCTCGACCTGGGACAGCATCCCCGATAGCGCCAAGGATGCCGAAGGCTACTGGTACGGCGATTATTACGGCGTCCTCTCCTTCGTCGTGAACACGGACATCGTCAAGGACGTGCCCAAGGACTGGGCCGACCTGAAGAAGTCGGAGCTGGCAAATTCCGTAGCGCTTGCCGGTGACCCGCGCGCCTCCAACCAGGCCGTCCAGGCCGTTTATGCGGCTGGATTGGCAGCAGGCGAAAAAGACGCGGCCAAGGCTGGGGAAGCCGGTCTCTCCTTCTTCGCGGAAGTCAACAAGGCCGGCAACTTCGTGCCCGTTATCGGCAAGTCCGCCTCGCTCGCCCAGGGATCGACCCCGATCGTGATTGCCTGGGATTACAACGGTCTTTCCTGGCGCGACAGCCTCAAGGGCAACCCGCCGGTCGAGGTCGTGGTCCCGGCTTCGGGCGTCGTGGCCGGCGTTTACGTGCAGGCGATTTCGGCTTTCGCTCCGCATCCAAACGCGGCAAAGCTCTGGATGGAGCATCTTTATTCGGACGAAGGTCAGCTTGGCTGGCTGAAGGGTTACTGCCACCCGATCCGCTTCAACGATCTTGCCAAGAACAACAAGATCCCGAAGGCGCTTCTCGACGCGCTGCCGCCGGCTGCAGCCTATGAAAAGGCTGTTTTCCCGACGCTCGATGAACAGGCCGCAGGCAAGGCCGCCATCACCACCAAGTGGGACAGCGTTGTCGGCGCCAACGTCAAGTAATCTTGCGATCCTCGGTCTTCCCGCCTATGCGGGAAGACCTCCCTTCCTGCGAAAGACCTCCGCATCATGAGCGCCGCAACGACGTCCTTCATCGACCGCCGCACTGTCGTCGACTGGCTCGGCATCGTTCCGTTCATGATCTTCGCATTGATGTTCCTGATCATTCCGACGCTTTATCTGGTGATGGGGGCATTCTTTACCCCTGACGGCCAGTTCACCTTCAGGAACATCGCCGACCTCTTCACGCCGTCCATCATCAGCGCCTACTGGATCAGCATCAAGGTCTCCGTCGCCTCTTCGCTCGGAGGCGCGCTGATCGGCTTCTTTCTTGCCTGGGCAATCGTGCTCGGCGGCGTCCCCTCCTGGGTGCGCTCCGGGCTTTTGACCTTTTCCGGCGTTGCGTCCAATTTTGCGGGGGTTCCCCTTGCCTTCGCCTTTCTCGCCACCCTCGGGCGAACCGGCCTTGTCACGGTCCTGTTGCGGGACTGGCTGGGCTTCAATCTCTATTCCACCGGCTTCAATATCCTGTCCTTCTTCGGGCTGACCATCACCTACATGTTCTTCCAGATCCCGTTGATGGTGCTGATCCTGACGCCGGCCCTCGATGGCATGAAAAAGGAATGGCGCGAGGCTTCGGAAATACTCGGAGCTTCCACATGGCAATATTGGCGCATGGTGGCGCTGCCCATCCTCTGGCCGAGCCTGATGGGTACGACGCTTCTTCTTTTTGCAAACGCGTTTGGAGCGATCGCGACCGCCTACGCCCTCACCGGCTCCTCGCTCAATATCGTGCCGATCCTGCTCTACGCGCAGATCCGCGGCGACGTCTTGCACAATGCCAATCTCGGTTATGCGCTGGCGCTCGGCATGATCGTCATCACCGGCATCTCCAATCTCCTCTACATCCTGCTGCGCATGCGCGCTGAACGGTGGCAGAAATGAAGACGCAGAAGATACTGGCCTGGATCGCCATCGCCATCGGCGTCATCTACTTCTTCGTTCCGCTGATCGGCACCTTCGAATTTTCGCTGCGCATGCGGCGCGGCGAATATTCCGCCGACGCTTACCAGTCCGTCTTTTCGGACATGCAGTTCCGGGAGACCTTCGGCTTTTCGATGGTGATGGCGCTGCTCACCATCATCTTCGGAATGTTGCTCGTCGTGCCGACCGCCTACTGGGTGCGGCTACGTCTGCCGCAAATCCGCCCGGTTATCGAATTCATTACGCTGCTGCCGCTCGTCATCCCTGCGATTGTCATCGTCTTCGGTTACCTGAGGCTCTACAATTCATCCTCCTGGATACCCTTCACGGGCTCCACGTCCGGCACCAATGCGCTGCTGGTATTGTCCTATATAACGCTCTCCCTGCCCTACATGTACCGTGCGGTGGATACCGCCATGCGCGCCATCGATGTGAGGACGCTGACCGAGGCAGCGGAAATTCTGGGGGCCAAGTGGCCGACCATCATGCTTCGCTGCATATTCCCCAACGTGATGTCGGGTGTGCTCTCGGGGGCCTTCATCACCTTTGCGATCGTCATGGGCGAATTCACGATGGCCGCCCTTCTCAATCGCCCGGCCTTTGGACCTTACCTGCAGCTCGTCGGCGCCAACAAGGCTTATGAGCCTGCGGCCCTCGCCGTTATCGCATTTGCGATCACCTGGCTATCGATGGGGCTCCTTCAGCTCGTTTCCCGTTTCAGCAAGATGGCACCCTCCCGGCCATAAGGAATTCCTCGCATGTCTTTCCTCGTCCTTGACAACATCAAGAAGAGTTTCGGTCAGACGCAGGTCGTCAAGGACTTCAACATGTCCATCGAGAAAGGCGAATTCGTTTCCTTTCTCGGACCGTCCGGCTGCGGAAAGACGACGGTGCTGCGCATGATCGCGGGTTTCGAAAACCCGAGCGACGGCACGATTTCCATCAACGGCAAGAACCAGAACCGCCTCAAGACCAATCAGCGCAACATCGGCATGGTTTTCCAGGCCTATGCACTTTTCCCCAACATGAACGTCTTCGACAACGTCGCCTTCGGCCTCAAGGTCGCCGGCAAGCCGAAAGAGGAAATCGAAACCCGCGTGAAGGAGATGCTTGCCCTGATCCGGCTGGACCATCTTGCGGACCGGTATCCCTATCAGATGTCGGGCGGCCAGCAGCAGCGTGTTGCCCTCGCCCGCGCGCTTGCCCCCAAACCACAGGTCCTCCTGCTCGACGAACCCCTGTCCGCGCTCGACGCAAAGATCCGCGTTTCCCTGCGCGAGGAAATCCGCCAGATCCAGCGGCAGCTCGGCATCACCACGGTATTCGTCACCCACGACCAGGAAGAAGCCCTGTCGATCTCGGACCGCATCGTTGTGATGAACGCCGGCCGCGCCGAACAGATCGGCACGCCGTCGGAAATCTACAACCGACCGAACACCCGTTTCGTCGCCTCCTTCGTGGGTACGCTTAACATCATCGAGGCGACCGTCGCCGATCCGTCCGCCAATACCGTCAAGGTGGGCGACAATACGGTGAGACTGCGCGAACCGATCGGCGCATTGAACGTAGACGACAAGATTTCGATCGCGCTTCGTCCAGAAGCCGGTTCTCTCTCGGAAAGCGCCAAGGGAGACACTGCGATCGTCGGCAAAGTCATCTCTTCGCATTTCCTGGGGTCGGTGATCCGCACAAAAATGGATGTTGGCGGCAACCAGATTTCCTTCGACATGTTCAATGCCCCGGACGCCGTATTGCCGCAACCGGGCGAAGTACTGACCCTTCGCTTCTCGTCAGGAGATTTCCTGATCGTCAGGGACTGATCCAGCCGCCTGGAGAAAAGGTGATCGAATTCGCCGATCACCTTTCAGGTAACGTCGTCGATTTCAGGCGGCATCCTCGACCAGCGAGGAAGGCACATAGTTGAGGACCGGGCCGAGCCAGCGCTCGACCTCCTCAACCGACATGCCCTTGCGCTTGGCATAGTCCTCGACCTGGTCGCGCTCGACCTTGGCAACTCCGAAATAATACGAAGCGGGATGGCCGATATAGAGGCCCGAGACCGACGAACCGGGCCACATGGCGTAGCTGTCGGTAAGCGCCACACCGGTTGCGTTCTCGGCGTCCAGCAGCCGGAAAAGCGTCGACTTTTCGGTATGATCCGGCTGTGCCGGATAGCCGGGCGCCGGACGGATGCCGGCATAGGCTTCGGTGACCAGTTCGTCCGAGGAAAAATTCTCGTCCGGCGCATATCCCCAGAATTCCTTGCGCACGCGCTCGTGCATGCATTCCGCAAAGGCTTCCGCGAAACGGTCCGCCAGCGCCTTCACCAGGATGGACGAATAGTCGTCGTTGGCCCGCTCGAAGCGCTCGGCGATGGCGATCTCCTCGATACCCGCGGTAACGACGAAGCCGCCCACATAGTCCTGAACGCCGCTTGCCAGCGGCGCCACGAAGTCAGAAAGCGCCACATTCGGCCGCCCGTCCCGCTTCGACAGTTGCTGACGCAGCGTGAAGAAGGTCGCAAGCTCTTGGCTCCGGCTGTCGTCGGTAAAGAGGCGGATGTCATCCCCTACCGTATTGGCCGGCCAGAAGCCGATCACCGCCCGCGGCCTGAACCACTTTTCCGCGATGATCTTGTCGAGCATCGCCTGTGCATCGGCATAGAGCTGGCGCGCCGCCTCGCCCTGAGCTTCATCCTCCAGGATCGCAGGGAAACGCCCCTTCAGTTCCCAGGTCTGGAAGAATGGGGTCCAGTCGATATACTTCGCAAGTTCGGCAAGATCGTAGGTTTCGAACACTTTTGTGCCGGTGAACTGCGGCCTGACCGGTTTGTAGCCGGTCCAGTCGAGCTTTTCCGGATTGTCGCGGGCACGGGCGATCGGCAAACGGGTCTTCTCCGCTTCCGAGCGTGCATGGGCAGCGGCCACTTTGCTGTATTCCGCCTGAATGGTGCTGATGTAGTTCTGCTTTGCCTCCGGCGACAGCAGCGAAGATACGACTCCCACGGCGCGGCTTGCGTCGGTAACGTAGATCGCCTGGCCCCGATTGTAACGCGGATGGATCTTGACCGCAGTATGGACACGGCTGGTCGTAGCGCCGCCGATCAGCAGTGGAATATCGAAGCCCTGACGCTCCATCTCCGAAGCCACGTGCGCCATCTCGTCAAGCGACGGCGTGATGAGGCCGGAAAGCCCGATGATGTCGACCTTCTCGGCAATCGCCGTTTCCAGGATCTTGGTCGAGGGCACCATGACGCCGAGATCGATGATCTCGTAATTGTTGCAGGCGAGTACGACACCGACGATGTTCTTGCCGATATCGTGGACGTCGCCCTTCACGGTTGCCATCAACACCTTGCCGGCAGACTTCCTCTGGTCGCCACCCTTCAGCCGCTTCTCTTCCTCCATATACGGCAGCAGCACCGCCACCGCCTGCTTCATGACCCGCGCCGACTTCACCACCTGCGGCAGGAACATCTTGCCCGAGCCGAAAAGATCGCCAACCACGTTCATGCCGGCCATCAGCGGCCCTTCGATGACGTCGAGCGGCCTTGCAGCCTGTTGCCTTGCTTCCTCGGTATCCTGTTCGATGAAATCGGTGTTGCCGATAACCAGCGCATGGGAAAGGCGCTTTTCGACAGGCCATTCGCGCCAGGCGAGATCCTGCGCCTTGGCTTCCTTGGTGCCGGTGCCGCGATAGCGCTCGGCGATATCGAGCATCCGCTCCGTCGCATCGTCGCGCCGATTGAGCACGACATCCTCACAGGCTTCGCGGAGCTCCGGGTCTATGTTCTCGTAGATTGCCAGCTGACCGGCATTGACGATGCCCATGTCCATGCCCGCCTGGATGGCATGGTAGAGAAATACGGCATGCATCGCCTCGCGCACCGGCTCGTTGCCGCGGAAGGAAAAGGAGAGGTTCGAAACGCCGCCGGAGATATGTACCAGCGGCATCCGCTCGCGGATCGTTCGGGTCGCCTCGATGAAGGCAAGTCCGTAGCCGTTATGTTCCTCCATCCCCGTGGCGACCGCAAAAATGTTCGGGTCGAAGATGATGTCTTCCGGCGGAAAGTCCGCCTCTTCTGTCAACAGCTTGTAAGCGCGCTCGCTGATTGCCACCTTCCGCTCGTAGGTGTCGGCCTGCCCCTGTTCGTCGAATGCCATGACGACCACGGCAGCACCGTAATTGCGAAGCAGACGCGCCTGGGCCAGGAACTTCTCCTCGCCTTCCTTGAGCGAGATCGAATTGACGACGGGCTTGCCTTGCACACACTTGAGGCCGGCCTCCATAATCTCGAACTTCGAGGAGTCGAGCATTACCGGAACACGGGCGATATCCGGTTCGGCGGCGATGAGGTTCAGGAAATCCACCATCGCCTTTTCAGAATCGATAAGCCCCTCGTCCATGTTGATGTCGATCACGGACGCGCCGTTTTCCACCTGATCCCTCGCAACGGCGAGAGCCGCCGTAAGATCGCCAGCGGTGATCAGCTTGCGGAATTTTGCCGAGCCGGTGACGTTGGTGCGCTCGCCGACGTTCACGAAAGGGATGTCCTTCGTGAAGACGAAGGGTTCGAGGCCGGCAAGCGACATAAAAGGCTTGTGCTCGGGGACTTCACGCGGCCTGTGCGGGGCAACCGCTTCGGCAATCGCGCGTATATGCTCCGGCGTCGAGCCGCAGCAGCCGCCGACCACATTGACGATTCCCTCTTCGGCAAATCCCCGGATCTGCCGCGCCATATCGTCGGGCGTCTCGTCGTAGCGACCGAACTCGTTCGGCAGGCCCGCATTCGGATAGGCGGAGATGAATGTGTCGGCGACCGCTGAAAGCTCTTGCAGATGCGGCCGCATCGCGTCGGCGCCGAGTGCGCAGTTCAGCCCGATCGTGAAAGGCTTGGCGTGGCGGACCGAATACCAGAAGGCCGATGGTGTCTGGCCGGACAGCGTACGCCCCGACAGGTCGGTGATCGTGCCGGAGATCATCACCGGCAGGTGAATACCCTTTTCTGCAAACCGCTCGGCACAGGCGAAAATGGCCGCCTTGGCGTTCAGCGTGTCGAAGATCGTCTCGATCAGGATGATATCGGCACCGCCATCGACGAGCCCGTCGATCTGCTCACCATACGCAATTCGCAGATCATCGAATGTCACCGCGCGGTAACCGGGATTATTGACATCAGGCGAGATCGACGCCGTGCGGTTGGTGGGCCCGATGGCACCGGCGACGAAACGACGGCGGCCGTCCTCCCTCTCTGCACGAAGCGCTGCACGGCGCGCCAGGCGGGCACCGTCACGGTTCAGATCGTAAACCGCATTCTCCATCTGATAATCGGCCTGGGCGATCCGGGTGGAGGAGAAGGTGTTTGTCTCGATGATGTCGGCCCCGGCCTTGGCGTAGCGATAGTGGATCTCTTCGATCGCCTGCGGCTGGGAAAGGATCAGGAGATCGTTGTTGCCCTGCTGATGACAGGCGCATCCGATAAAGCGCTCTCCACGGAACTGCTCCTCGTCGAAGCCAAGGCCTTGAATTTGAGTCCCCATGGCGCCGTCGATAACAAGGATTTTCTCCCTGGCGGCAGCCTGAAGCGCGGCAAGAATTTCGGCGCCATCCCGGCGGGCATCTTCCGGACCAAACAGATCATCCAACATAGGCGCACTCCCAAATCGCAGCAGGTGACTTAATGATATAAAGATGTCTTTATGTGAAGTCCAGCACGGTTGACGCATTCTGTCCAAGTTTTGCCGATGACAGACTATTGCGGGGACGTTATAGCCTCCAGTCAGAAACGACGAGTGCATCAGGGAGACCAGCATGAGCGACGGCGGAGCGACGGCAGAAAAATGGAACAATCTTCCATACCATCGCCGTTGGCTGCTCGATCAGGCCGACGGACTTTTCGATTTCTTCCAGTACCGTGCGGTCAATCCAGCCGGCGGCTTTTTCGACCTCGATGACACCGGCCTTCCCTTGGGCGGAGCCAATCCTACCCGCGGTATCCATGCATCCGCTCGTATGGTGCATTGTTTTTCGATCGGCTACCTGCTCGGCCGTCCAGGCGCAGGTGAGATCATCGATCACGGCATGCGCTACCTCTGGGAGCGGCATCGAGACAGCGAGCACGGCGGCTATTTCTGGCAGGTCAACGACGACGGCGCCGTGGATGCCGCCAAACAGGGTTACGGACACGCCTTCGTCCTGCTCGCCGCATCCTCTGCCAAGGTCGCCGGCCATCCGCTCGCAGACAAGATGCTGGCGGATATCAGCGAAATTCTCGATACGAAATTCTGGGAAGCCTCGCACGGTGCGATTGCGGAAGAATTCAATCGCGATTGGTCGCCGATCGATGGCGGCGGCTATCGCGGGCAAAACTCCAATATGCATCTTACCGAGGCCCTGATGGCGGCCTACGAGGCGACCGGAGAGAAGACCTATCTCGCCAAGGCGGAGAGTATCGCGGATCTTGTCATCTGTCGTCTGGCCGGCAGCGTCGGCTTCCGCGTCGCCGAGCATTTCGACCAGGAATGGACCATCGACAAGTCCTATTACCACCCCGACGAGATGTTCCGCCCGGCCGGCACCACGCCAGGGCACTGGCTGGAATGGGCACGTCTCCTGCTCCAGTTGTGGGTGCTGGGGGACAAACGGCACGGCTGGATGCCGGATGCCGCAAAATCACTCTTCGTCCAGTCCATGTCACTGGGCTGGGACAGGGAGAAAGGCGGCTTTTTCTATACGCTCGACTGGAATGACAATCCGGCCAAGACCAACAAGCTCTGGTGGCCGATGTGCGAAGGTGCCGGCGCGGCCCATTTCCTCAATGAACATCTTCCCGCAGACCGCTTCTACGAAGACAGCTATCGCCTGATCTGGGGCACGATCGCCAACCGCTTCCTCGATCATGAGAACGGCGGCTGGCACGAAGAACTGACGGAAGATCTTATCCCGGCCCACACGCTCTTTCCGGGTAAGGGCGATATCTACCACGCATTGCAGGCATGCCTCATCCCGCTGTTCCCGGCCACCGGCAGCCTGACGAAGGTGATTGCGGAAGCCAAGGGGCCTATCTGACGTCGTCCCGCAAGGTGACGGAACCATCCCCGCCCGGATCAGTTTTTTCGAAAGTCACAAAACCGTAACATTCGGAAGACGATCAACGATGCTGAGCAGCCTTGCCGAGGAGTTTTCCCACGAGGCCCCCGTGGCGATTGAAGTGCTTCTGGCGAGGCTGGTGGGGGCGACAATTCTCTGTGGCCTCATTGGACTGGAGAGAGAATTCAGGAAAAATCCTGCCGGACTGCGAACCAATATGCTGATCGGCTTAGCCGCAGCGGTTTTCGCACTCGTGGGATTGCAGCTGATGCACGATTTCGGCGACCGACCGAACACGGTCCAGTTCGATCCGATCCGCCTCATCGAAGCGATCACCGCCGGCATAGCCTTCCTGGCGGCCGGAGTCGTCATCTACACGCGTGGCGACGTGAAGGGGTTGACGACCGGCGCCAGCATGTGGCTCTCGGGTGCAATCGGCCTTTGTGCAGGCCTCGGCATGTGGCTTGTGGCAGTCGGTGCCACGATCGCCGGCGTCATCATCCTTTGGCTACTGCGCAAGACCGAGGTCGCCGCCGGAATGAAGGAAGATTGACGATGACGGCCTTATCACGGCGCAACCATGCCGCGGATAAGGGAGGCCAGTGCTTCATAGTCGTAGGGCTTGGTGATAAGCGCCGTTTTGCTCAAGCCCTCCGCCTCGGGAACGTCGGAATCGCCCGTTGCAAATACGACGGGAAGATCCGGCAATACCTCGCGTATTTTCAGGACGAGCTGCGGTCCGCTCATTTCTGGCAGATGGACATCGGTCACGGCAATATCGATCCGCACGTCGTCGTCGACGGCAGCGAGCGCCTCCTTCGCTGATCCCGCCTCCACGACGGTCAGGCCCGAGTCCTGAAGAAAATCCGCGGCGGAGATACGGATCAACGCCTCGTCCTCCACAAACAGCACTGTGATCTGCCGACCCTCCGGGACAGGTCCTTCGACAGCCGGATTGGTTGCCGGTGTTGAGCCCGACGGTACTTTTTCACCGCCCTGCATACCGGAAAGATTGCTCAGATCATCCTTGCCGACCGGAGGCAGTTCTCCATCGAGACCCGCAACCGGATAGGATGTCGAGGATGGGAGCTCCACCTCGGGCATCAGTGGATCGTGCGCGAAAGATCGCGGCTTCGGATCGATGTTGAAAAGCTCCGTCAAACGGAACATGGGCCGCCCCCGATGCTGACACGTACCGGGAGGTTATAGAGGTTCGGGGATCGTTGACAATTGAAATCAAATGCCGGCGAACAAAATCACACCTATTATTATGAATATCTAAAAAATATCTGATTTCATCACGTTGTCTTTGGTTCTGGCACAGTCATCGCGCTCGAGGGACGCAAGACGGGTCACCAGATACTCATGCGCTGGTTGGTCGTCGGGCGGGCGATGAGACGGGCAACAGCCTCCGCCGGCATCGCCTTTCCATAACGGAAACCCTGCCCCGCCTCGCATCCCATCAGCCTCAGCGCTTTCTCCTGCTCCAGTGTTTCAATTCCCTCGGCGATCGTCCGCAGTCCAAGCTCGGTGCTGAGCATGATGAGGGCGCGGGTGATGGCTGCGTCCTTCGGCTTGGTCAGGAGGTCGCGGACAAAGCCCCGATCGATCTTCAACGTCGTCAAGGGATAACGCTGCAGCGATCCGAGCGAGGCGTAACCGGTGCCGAAATCGTCAAAGGCAACGCCGACCCCCATTTCCCGCAGGGCCTGGATCGTTTCCAGCGACTGATCGTCATCCTTGAGCGTGACGGTCTCGGTGATCTCGATCTCCAGAAAATGCGGATCGAGATTGTAGCGCGAGATCAGGTTTTCCACGAAACGCGGCAAATCGCCCGCACGCACCTGCGCGGGAAAGAGATTGATGCCCATCTTGATCGGCGGGTAGCCGACCTGTCTCCAGGCAGCCATCTGGCGTGCGGCTTCCTCGAGCACCCAGAAACCGACGTCGAGGGCGATCGAACTTTGTTCCAGGGCAGGCAGGAAGGCCGCCGGCGACAACAGGCCGCGCTCGGGATGCCGCCAACGGATCAGCGCTTCGACGCCGAACACGTCGCCCGTTTCGAGGATCACCTGCGGCTGATAGTGCAAAACGAGCTCCTGCCTGTTCAAGGCGCGAAGCAACCCATCTCTGAGCGTGCGGCGAACCAGCGTCTCGTTCCGCATCGAAGGCTCGAACATTCGCGAAACGCGCCCACCGGCCTGCTTGGCGCGATACAAGGCGAAATCAGCGCCTGCGATAAGCTCATCCGCGTCGGATCCGTGGGACGGAGCAAGCGAGAAGCCCACGCTTGCTCCGACGCGCAGCGTATGACCGCCAACCTCGAAAGGCGCCTTGAACGCCTCGATTACGGTGTTGGCATTTTCCTGTGCGATGCGAGGATCACCGGTGCCCGGCACGAGTATGGCAAATTCGTCGCCGCCGAAACGGGAGACCGTGACGTGGCGGTCGAGAACCGCTGGCAGCCGGACGCCGATCGCCTGCAACAGGGAATCTCCGACGGCATGGCCCAGCCGGTCGTTGACATCCTTGAAGCCGTCCAGGTCGAAGAGCAAAACCGCAAGCGGTCTGCCCTGCCCGAGCTCTTCGCGCAGCAGATCCTCGAAGCGGGGCCTGTTGCAAAGCCCCGTCAGAGTATCCTGGCTGGCGAGCCTCAGAAGCCGCATGTCGCGGTCCCGCCGCTCCGATATGTCCTTGATGATGGCACCGACACCGACCCCTTGTTCGTCGCGCCAGATAGACAGGGCCAGTTCGATCGGAAATTCCTCGCCATCCTTTCGCCGTGCCGAAATCTCGACCGTTTTGCCGCGGAGGTTGGAATTGCCGCCCGAAATGACGCGCGCAAAGCCGGCATTGTGAGCGGCCCGAAAACGTTCCGGAACGATAAGATCGAGCGGATTCCCAATCATCTCGTCGCGTTCATAGCCGAACATGTCGAGCGCAGCCTGGTTCACGAACTCAATGCGGCCCTTCGGATCGGCGGTAATCAGAGAAAGATCGGTGGAATCTGCAAACTTCGCCGCCGTGGCCTGAGGTATTCCCTCGCGGCGCAGCTCGATATGCTCCATCACCATCGATGCCAGGCCGGCCAGTGCCTTTCTCTCGCGTTCCGAGAAGTTTGCTCGGGCCTTGGTATCTGCGATGCAAAGAGCCCCGATCCGCCATCCGTCCGGCGTGGTCAAGGGCGCTCCGGCGTAAAAGCGGATGAATGGCTTGCTCGTCACGATCGGCAGGCCCGAAAAACGCGGATCGAGCCTTGCATCCGGGACGACCAGAACATCATGCGTGGTGATTGTATGCTGGCAGAAGGATTCCGATCGGAGGGTCTGCTCGAACTCGTAGCCGGCGCAGGACTTGAACCACTGCCGATCCTCTTCGATCAGCGTCACAAAGGCCATGCGGGTGGAAAAAAGCTCCGACGCAAAGCGGCATATCCGGTCGAAGCGATTTTCCGAGGCAGTGCCCGCGATCCGGTAGCGATCCAGAACATCGAGCCGTCTGCGCTCCGCAATGTCCATGCTATCGGCGTTAGACATCTCTCCTCCGCAAAAGGGCTGTGGAGCCGCAACATAGGCATTCATGAATTAGAAAAGCGATAACAACGAACCTCGAAAATGCAGGATTTCCGAAGAAGACTCGGATTTTTCTAGCTGCGACCACTTTCATCGATTATTCGGCCGCCGGGCTCGCAATGGCCCGCTGCAAGCACGCCGTCCACTGGCGCAGGAATGCAGGAAAAAGCATGTGTATCACATGTTTGTCCTCGGTTCCGCGGTTGGACGCGCAGCCGTTCGGCGTGCTAATATATGTTCTGGATAACCTGTCAGGTTTCATATGAACGAACAGAGACTTTCTGTGAGAGACCGGCGGCGGGCGGGCGCCGTTGACATGCGAATGGCCGCAGACGGGAAGAATGGCCTCATCCAGTCTTTTTTAAGCCACCGCTTTTCTACCGCAGAAATCTATTTCATCGCGGTCGCCTGTGTGTTGACCGCCTTCGTCTTGCGCCTTGCTCTGCACGGCCTGCTCGATGACCGGGCGACCTTTACTTTCTTCATTCCGCCCATTCTGATTGCCGCGGTCATCGGCGGCATTCCGGCATCGATCTTCTCGGTCGCCCTTTCCGTCCTGGCCGTCTACGTCATCAAGGAATTTACCCCACGCGGACCGACCCTTTCGGAAATGGCCGCCATCGGAATCGTGGGGGTTGCGATCGCGCTTGTCGGCGAGATTCTTCATTCCGCGCGCAAGACCATCGAGAAGGTCCAGGCCAGGGCGGATTCGCGCGAAGCGCATCTGCGCTCCGTGCTCGATACGGTGCTCGACGCCAGCATCGTCAGCACCAAGGACGGGACGATCGTGTCCTTCAATGCGGCGGCCGTCCGACAGTTCGGCTACACCGAAGAGGAGGCGATCGGGCAAAACCTTCGTATATTGATGCCGGAGCCCTATCACCGCGAGCATGACGGATATCTCGCCCGGTATCTGTCGACCGGCGAAAGGCGGATCATCGGAATCGATCGGGTCGTCGTCGGGCGCCGCAAGGACGGCTCCACGTTTCCGATGAAGCTCGCCGTTGCCGAAACCCAGTCCGATGGAGAAGTCTTTTTCACCGGTTTTGTGCGCGATCTGACGGAGCGGGAGGAATATGCCGCCCGCCTTCAGGAAATTCAGGGGGAACTGGCCCGGCTCGCCCGCCTTAACGAAATGGGAGAAATGGCTTCGACGCTCGCCCACGAGCTGAACCAGCCACTCTCGGCAATCTCCAACTACGTGCATGGCTGCGCGCGCCTGCTGCGCGACGTCGACGAGCCGATCGCGATGAGGATGCGCGAAGCCTTGGAGGAAACGGCCAGACAATCGCTCAGGGCCGGCCAGATCATCAAGCACCTCAGAGAGTTCGTCACCAAGGGAGAGACGGAAAAGGCGCCTGAGAACATTCGCCGGCTGGTCGAGGAGGCCGGAGCGCTGGCATTGGTCGGTTCACGCGAGAAAGGCGTCAGGGTGGTCTTCGAATTCGCACCCGGTCCAGAAATAGTGGTGGCCGACCGTATTCAGATCCAGCAGGTTTTGACGAATCTGATGCGCAACGCGATCGAGGCCATGAGCGAGAGTGAACGGCGCGAATTGGTCATCCGCACCGAACCCGAGAGCAACAACCTCATGATGATCACCGTACGCGACACGGGACCAGGCATTCCGGGTGAAATTGCCGAACAGCTATTCAGGCCCTTCGTCACCACCAAACCGGGCGGGATGGGGATAGGCCTCTCTATCTCGAAGCGTATTGTGGAAGCCCATGGCGGCGATATGATCGTATCGAGCAATCCGGCGGGAGGAGCGACGTTCCGCTTCACGCTTCCGATCTACAAGGGGGACAGCGAGAATGCAGACAGGTGACTATACGGTTCATATCGTCGACGACGAGGAGCCGGTCAGGAAATCTCTTGCATTCATGCTGACGATGAACGGCTTTGCCGTGCGTATCCATGAAACGGCGTCGTCCTTCCTGCAGTTCGCACCCAGCATCCGCAACGGCGTCTTGATAACGGATCTGCGCATGCCGGACATGACCGGCGTTGAGCTGATCCGTAAACTCGTGACAGGACGTACAAATGTCCCGGCCATCGTGATCACCGGCCACGGCGACGTACCCCTGGCCGTGGAAGCGATGAAAGCCGGCGCCGTGGATTTCATAGAAAAGCCCTTCGAAGATACGGTCATCATTGAAGCGATAGAACGTGCCGCGGCTCAATTCCGGGAGAAAACCGCCGATCCCGGCGATATGGACGAAGTCAGGAGCCGCCTTAAGAGCTTGAGCGATCGGGAGCGGCAGGTATTGGCGGCAGTGGTCGCCGGCCAGCCGAACAAATCGATCGCATATGATCTCGACATCAGCCCTCGAACGGTCGAGGTGCATCGGGCAAACGTCATGGCAAAGATGAAAGCAAGGAGCCTGCCACAGCTCGTTCGCATGGCCATTGCCGCCGGCTCGCCCCTCGGTGAAGCGGATAATTAATTTTCATTTCTTGATCCAGCGCAAAGCGGACCTGCCCTGAAGGCGCTAGGAACCGGATGTCGGAGGTAATTTGCCATCCAAGCTTGCGGATAGTCTGGTGCACTCATCGTTGAGAAACATCGTCATCATCGAACCGGATCTCGGCCTCCGGCAATCGTTGACGTTTGCGCTCGAGGTGGAGGGATATCGGGTCGAAGCCCTCGATACGTGGCGCAAGGCGTATATTCCGATCACCCCAACCCTCTGCATGATCATCGACGACAACCTGTTGCGGAGCCGCGAGGATGCGAGGCGGTACCTGCGCGATTTGGGCCAGACCGTCATCCTCCTCACCGATGGCGTATATCCTGCCGTAAACGATGACGGTCTCATCCTCACAAAACCCTTCGAGGGCGCCGATCTGCTGCGGCTCGTAAGAAGCCTCGAGACGGTAGACTGATATCCCCAATCCTTTCGTTACCCCGCGGCTACGTACATCCCCCTAGTGAGAGAACCGAATTTTTCACTGGTCCGTCTTGAGGCATCCTGAAACCTCAGAACGGGAGAATGCAGTATGCAAACCGCCGCCGCCCACAATCAAAGGCAACCCGGATCGACGGCAAACTCTCCCAAGACTGCCGGCTTTTGCAGGCCATATCCCGTCGTGGGCTTTACGGCAGGCGCGGAAATCTACGCTCCGGGCAGCAGGGCTGGTACGTTCTATCAGGTCGAATTCGGCGCGGTACGCGTCCACAGGCTGCTGTCGGACGGAAGACGGCAGATCATCGCCTTCTACCTGGCTGGAGAGACCTTCGGCTATGATGCAGACCGGACCCACAGTTTCTTCGCGGAAGCCATCACGCAAACGGGGCTGCGCGCCATGACCCGCCCTGCCAACGACGAAGCCTCGCCCGAACTTCTCAGCCTGGCATTGCGCGGGATGCTGCGTGCCCAGGAACACATCATGATGATCGGTCGACAGACCGCGGTCGAACGGATCGCCAGCTTCCTGATCGACATGGCAAACCGCCAGGGCGACCTCGAACATTTCGATCTGCCGATGAGCCGGCTGGACATCGCCGACCATCTCGGTCTGACGATAGAAACGGTGTCGCGGGTATTCGCGAAGCTTCGTTCGGGCGGGTTCATCAGGCTGAAGAGCACTCGCCGCGTCGAATTCAAGAGGCCCGACGCGCTCCGCAGCCTCTGCGCATAGATTAGGCCTCACTTCCAGACCAGCGGCTCAACCGATCTCGTCCAGCATGGCGCGCATGCTGCGGACGATCCCGCTGTCGGTCGCGTAGGAGGCGGAAGCCTGGAAGCCGAAAGCAATGGCTTTTGGGCTAACGCCGTCAATCGGTCGGCGGCAGGAACTATGAATCTCGCGGGCTCCGGTCTGCCGCACGATCTGCTCGGCATTCATTAGGTTGATGCCGCTGCCTGGCATGATCGACAGACGTCCCTTCGCCTGTTCCACCAGTCTGCCAAGCCGATCGAGGCCATTGGGCGCGCTAACCTCGAGGCCCGATGTCAGGACGCGTTCCACGCCCAGTTCGACGGCCTGCTCAAGCGCCTCGTCGGCATTCGGCACCAGGTCGAAAGCCCGATGCAGGGTGACCCCAAGACCCGTTGCATGATCCGTCAACCGCGTTAGGAGAGCCAGGTCGAGCGTGTCGTCGGGACGGCTTGCTCCGAGCACGACGCCCGCCAGGCCAGCGGCGCGCACTGCATCGATATCGGCCAGCATTGCCGTTTCGTCGTCGGCGCCGAAGACGAAGTCTCCGGCACGCGGTCGTATCATTGCATAGACCGGAATCGGCGCTTTTGCCGCAAGCGTCAGGAGGCCTGGCGTAGGGGTCAATCCGCTGACATCGAGCGCCGAGCAGAGTTCGACCCGGTCCGCGCCTCCGGCGATCGCGGCGGCTAGGCTCTGCGGGCTGTCGACACAGACTTCGAGGAGAATACCCACATCAACCTCCCTGATGGCCGAGCACGGCGGCACCCACCAGTCCGCCGTCATCCTGCCGAAGCGCCGGCGTCACCAGGGGGTGACCGAAGCGATTGAGAATGCGCCTGCGCACGGCCTGATCCAGCGCATCGATTAGCGGTATCACTGATGCAAGGCCGCCCCCGACCGGCACGATCGACGCACCCGTGACGTTGACCGCCAGCGCCAGCGGATCGGCGACAAGTTCGAGATAAACCGCCACCGTTTTGACCGCCCGCGCCTCGCCCGCCTGCCAGCTTCCGAGGATATCGTGGCTGGTCTCTTCGCAGCCATGCAGGAAATCGTGCAGCCGTTCGATGCCGCGAGCCCCACCAATCGTATCGACGCAGCCGGATTGACCGCAGCCACAGGGAAACCGCGGCACATGCAGCGTTTCGCCGTAGAGCTCGACCGTCGTGTTGAGGATCGGGCCATGCCCCCATTCGCCGGTCACGCCGCCGGCACCCCGCACCAGACGGCCATCGATCGCCAGTCCACCACCGATCCCGGTGCCCATGATGGCGCAGAAGACGACCGAATGCCCCCGCCCTGCCCCCTCATTGGCTTCCGCCAATGTCAGGCAGTCGGCGTCGTTGGCCGCCAGCACCCGCCGGCCAAGCATGACCGACAGTTCGTCAACGAGCCGTCTTCCGGTTATGCAGGGAATGTTCGCCGATGTGGCCCTGCCATCACGGGGGTCGACGAGACCGGCGATCGACAATGCCAGAGGCGATTCCGGATCACCTGCACCTTGGTGACGCTCGATCAGCGCCGACAGCGAAGCAGCCAGGTCACCCCAGTTTGCAGCGGGCGTCGCTACCTTCTCCAATGGCACCAACGCACCCGGCGCCGGCGACACGGCAAACTTCATGAACGAACCGCCGACATCGGCGCAGAAGACCGGCTTTCCCGACCCCCGCCTATCCGCCCATTCAGATTCCGCCGCGATCATACTCATTTGCGCGGATCCAGCAGATCGCGCAGTCCGTCACCGAGGATGTTGAAGCCAAGCACCGTGATCATGATTGCGAGGCCGGGAAACAGCGACATGTAGATATTGAGGCCGAGATAATTCCGGCCGTCGCTCATCATCGCGCCCCATTCGGGAAGCGGCGGCTGCGCCCCGAGGCCAAGGAAGGAAAGGCTCGCGGCAGAAAGGATGACGGTTCCGGCCGTCAGCGTCGACTGGACGATGATCGGCCCGATCGCATTGCGCAGGATATAATGGGTCATGATGCGGCGGCGCGAAATCCCGAGCGAGATCGCAGCTTCGACATAGTCCATGCTCTTCAGCCCAAGCGTGAGGTTCCGGCTGAGCCGGGCGTAGACCGGCACGGAGAAGATGGCAATGGCGATCAGAAGGTTGATCAGGCTGCTGCCGAGCACGCTGACGATCAGGATTGCAAGCACGATGCCCGGAAAGGCGAATAGAATGTCCATGACCCACATGACCGCCTGGTCGACATAACGGCCGCTCATGCCCGACAAAATGCCGAGCGGCACGCCAACGATCACCGCCAGGCCGACGCTGAGCACCACCTCGAGCAACGAAATACGCGCTCCATAGAGGACGCGGGCAAATATGTCGCGGCCGTTGTCGTCCGTCCCGAACGGATGTGCCCAGGAGGGTGGCTCCATGGTCGCAAGCAGGTCCTGCGCATAAGGGTCGACGGAAGCGATCAGCGGCGCAAGGATTGCGGCAGGCACGATCAGGCCGACGAGGAAACCGCCGAGAGCGATGCTGCGGTGGACCGCCATCCAGCGCAAAGCCCGCGATAACGCCCGGCGGCGCGGTGCAATCTCCGTTTCGATCGACGCCATCAGTCGAACCTTATCTTCGGGTTGAGAACCGCGATCAGAAGTTCCGCGAGCAGGTTCATGACGACCACGCCGGTCACGGCGACGAGCGTCACGCCCTGGATGACCGGATAATCCCGATAACGGACGGCATCGACAAGGAAACGACCGATACCCGGCCAGTTGAAGACGGATTCGGTGACGACTGCGCCACCGACGAGACTGCCGAAATTGAGGCCGACGATGGTGATGATCGGGATCAGCGCGTTGCGCAGCGCGTGGCTCCAGTAGATCGTCTGGGGAGCGACGCCTTTCGCGTAGGCGGTGCGGATATAGTCCTGAGACATGACCTCGATCATGCTGGAGCGGGTCATGCGGGCAATGACGGCGGTCGGCAGCACGGCGAGCGTGATCGAGGGAAGAATGAAGCTCCTCCATGAAGAGGCGCCGAGCAGCGGCAGCCAGCCGAGCTGGACGGAGAACGTGTTCATCGCCATCAGCGCCAGCCAGAAATTGGCGATCGACGCGCCGGCAATGGCAAGGATCATGACGATCTGATCAGGCCAGCCGTGACGGTAGATCGCGGCAATCATGCCGGCCGGCACGCCGATGCCGATCGCCAGGAGATAAGCGGTGATTGCAAGTCCAAGCGTAAACGGCAAACGCTCGGCAATCTCGTCGACCACCGGCAGCTTGGACTTGATGGAGATCCCGAGATCGCCTCTCACGGCTCCATAGGCAAAGGAGGCATATTGCTCCGGCAGGCTGCGGTCGAGACCGAGCCGGCGAGTCATGTTGTCCACGGCTTCCTGGGTCGCTTCCGGCCCCGCCATCAGCCGTGCAGGATCGCCGGGCAGCGCGCGTATGGCGACAAAGACCAGAAGGGATACCCCGATGAGGATCAACGGCAAGGCCAGCAGCTTCTTGGCGATATAGGCTTTCATCCGCTCGCTCGGTCAATTCATCTAAAGGAGTGGCGGGCGAATCTCCTTGCCCGCCCGCACCTCAGTTATTTCCTGGCGTCTTTGACGATGATCAGGCCGCCCGGAATGACCCAGGTGCCCTTGACGCCTGCCCGCGTCGCAAAAAGATCCTGCTTCGTGAAGAGAAGCACATGCGGTGCCTGTTCATTCACGAGCTTCTGTGCATCCACGTAGATGGCGTTGCGCGCTTTCTCATCGAGGGTCGAAGCCGCCTTGTCGATCAACTCGTCGAGCTTCGGATCGGAGAAGAAACCGAGATTGGCGCCGGCCGGTGACGCGCTCTTCGAGTGGTAGAGAGGACGGAATTGAAGATCCGCACCGTTCACCCCTGAGGACCAGGAGGCGATCGAGGAACCGATAGTGTCTTTTTCCTTGCCAGCCGGGTCGAGAAATGCCGCCTTGGACCAGACGCCGCCTTCCATCTTGCGCACTTCGAGCTTGACCCCGGCTTTCGCCCACATGGCCTGCAGCAGCTCGCCGATGCGGGATTCCTGCTCCTGCACGATGGTCGACATGGAGAAGCCTTCCGGGTAGCCGGCCTCCTTCAACAACTGCTTCGCCTTCTCGACGTCATAGCTATAGGGTGCGAGCGATTTGTCGTAGCCGGGCGTCACCGGCGCCAGCGGCGAGTTGGCCGGCGTCGCAAAACCCTGCATGAAGGCCTTTACGATCCCTTCGCGGTCGGTCGCGTAGTTCAGTGCCTGACGAACGCGCACATCGTCGAGCGGCTTCATCTTGGTGTTCAGCGAAACCCAGAACACCGCCGAACCGTCGGTGGCGCTGAGCGTCATGTCCGGATTGGCCTTGATCTGCTGGGCAAAGGCCGCAGGGAACGGATTGACCACATCGGCATCGCCTGTCTGCAGCGCCATGTTCATGACCGACGGCTCCGGCGTCCAGGTCCACTTGATCTCGTCTTCGCCCTTCGGCGCGCCACCCCACCATTCAGTGTTCTTGGTCTGCAGCACGTATTCGCCGGATTTATATTCGGCGAGTTTATAGGGACCGGTTCCCACCGCTTTGCTGCCGATCGTTCCCGCGGTCTCCGCGGCAGGGCTCACCATCAGGCAGGGACCGGTGGCAAGCAGCGCCAGGAAGGCCGGATACTGGGTCTTCAGCTTGAATTGCACGGTCATCGGATCGACGGCAGTCACGCCTTCGAGAAAGGTGCGCAGACGGCCGCTCGCGGCAAGCCCGCGTTTGGTGTCGAGGTGGCGGGTGAAGTTCTTGACCACGGCATCGGCGTCAAAGGGGGTGCCATCATGGAACTTGACGCCCGGGCGCAGCTTGAAAGTCCACACCAGACCTGCAGCATCCGAGGACCATTCGGTGGCAAGCGCCGGTTTGAGCGAAAGATCCGGATCCCGCTTGGTCAGGCCCTCATACATCGGATCGAGCAAAGCGGCTGTGTAGGTGGCAGTCTGGTCGCCCGGATCCATGGAACGCGGCGCTTCGGTCTGCATCACGTTCAGCGTCGCAGCGCCCGCAACGATCGGAAACATGAGAGCGCCCGCAACCGCCGAGGCGAGTACAAAGCGACGATTTTTCAGAAACATGGCCATGATTGTTCACCCTTGTTTTTTGTTGACGTCAGGGCATGCTGTGCCCCTTAGATCACTTTTATAATTTATTACCGTTGATTTGTTCACTTTCTAAACTTAGTGTCAAGGCACAATCCATAGGGGCCGAAGCCGCTTGACCGCCATGCTCACTTCCTCGCAACGCCAACTGCTGCGCGCCATCAGCGAGTCCGGCCCCCTCAGCCGGACAGAGATGGCTCAGATGCTGGGATTGAGCAAAGCGGCGATGAGCGGCATTGCGCGCGACCTGATCGATCTCGGCGTGCTGCACGAGACAGAAATCATCTACGGCCAGGGCCGGCCTTCGGTACTGCTCGACCTGCATCCCGAATGCGCCTTCTTCGTCGGCATTTCGCTGCTGGAAGACCCGGCGCCGATGATCCTCAGCGACCTCAACGGCAAGATCATCGCCCGTCAAGCAATGCCGCTGTCGCGCGACCCGAAGGTCATTGCCGAGGCGATTTCGGAAGGGCTGCCGAGCCTTCTCGAAGCTCATCCGGACGCGAAGGAAAAACTCTCCGGCATCGGCGTCGCGCTCTCGGGCTTCGTTGATGAGACCCAGGCCCATTGCGTCCAGTCGACGCTTCTGAACTGGCAGGATGTACCGCTCGCGAAAATCATCCGCGAACGCTCCGGCATCGAAACCTTTATCGAGAACGACGCGAAGGCAGTCGCGGTCAGCGAGAAACTGTTCGGCAGCGCCCGCGAAATCCAGAATTTCAGCGTGGTTTCGCTCGGCGACGGCATCGGCTGCGCCCATTTCATCGACGGCAGGCTCTATCGCGGCAATCACGGCGGCGCAGGCGAAATTGCCCATTGCACCATCGAGCCCGGCGGCGCCCCCTGCCGATGCGGCAAACGCGGCTGCCTCGATACTGTCGCCTCGATGAAAGCGATCAAGGAAATGTCGCGCGCCGAGGGGCTCGAATGCGTTTCGCTGTCGGACATCGAAGACGAAGCTTCGACCGGCAATGCAGCGGCAATCCGCATCCTGCACCGCGCCGGCTCGGCGCTCGGGCTTGCGATAGCCAACCTCATCCAGATGAACGACCCCGGCCTCATCCTGATCACGCACACGGAAGGTTCGTTCGAGGGTCTTTTCGGCACCGTGGTCAACCAGGCGATCGAGACCAATGTTCTGCCGCGTTACGCCGGCCAGACGCCCATCCGCATCAAGCGCGTCGACGGCGATGTCTGGGCACGCGGGGCGGCAAGCATTGCCGCCCATAATTTCCTGATCGGTTCCCATACGAGTTGAGGTTTTTCCATGCGTATTGCTGTCGGCGGCATCCATATCGAATGCAGCACCTACAACCCCGTCCTGAACGAGGAGAAGGACTTTCGCGTCGTGCGAGGCGAGGAGCTGACGGCATCGCCCTATTTTGCCTTTCTCAAGGACTATGAAGCCGAATTCCTGCCGACTATCCATTGCCGGGCCATCGCGGGCGGTCCGGTCGCCCGCTCCACATATGAGCGTTTCAAGGCCGAATTCCTGGAGCGCCTGAAGCCGCTGCTGCCTTTGGACGGCCTCTATCTGGCAATGCATGGCGCCATGTATGTCCAGGGCATGGAGGACGCCGAAGGCGACTGGATTACCGCTGCACGCGATCTCGTCGGCCCCGACTGCACGGTTTCTGCAAGCTACGACCTGCACGGCAATGTCAGCCAGCGCATCATCGACGCGCTCGATATGTATTCCACCTATCGCACCGCGCCCCATATCGATGTCGAGGAGACGATGCGCCGGTCGGTGAAGATGCTGGTCGAAAGCCTGAAGACCGGCGTAAAGCCGCTACTGCTCTGGGCACCGATACCGGTTCTGCTGCCAGGCGAGCGCACCAGCACGGTCGACGAGCCGGCAAAGAGCCTTTACGCGATGATGCCTGAAATCGATGCGATCGACGGCGTGTGGGACGCCTCGCTGATGGTCGGCTACGTCTGGGCCGACGAACCGCGCGCCACAGCGGCCGCGATCCTGACCGGCACGGACCGCGCCGTTCTGGAACGCGAGGCCAGGCGCGTCGCAGCGGCCTACTGGAATGCGCGAGGAAAATTCGTCTTCGGCTGCGAAACCGGCTCGATTCAGGAATGCGTCGCAAGGGCCGTGGCCAGCAAGACCGCTCCGGTGGTGCTTGCAGAATCCGGCGACAACCCGACCGGCGGTGGCGTCGGCGACCGGGCCGAGGTGCTCGCCGAACTGATCACCAGGAGCGCCACCGGCGTTGTGTTCGCCGGCATTGCCGACAAGGCCGCGGCCGAGGCCTGCTACGCCGCCGGCGTCGGCGCGGAACTCGATCTTTCCGTCGGCGCCTCGCTCGATACGATCGGCAGCAAACCGGTACAGGCCAGGGTCAAGGTGAAATTCCTGCACGAAACGACCGACCTTGCCGATCGCCAGGCGGTGGTTGCAATCGGCGGCATCGATCTGGTGCTGTCAGCGAAGCGCCGGCCCTATCACAACATTGCCGACTTCACCCGTCTCGGCCTGGATCCGAAGAAGGCCAAGATCATCGTCGTAAAATCCGGTTATCTCTCGCCGGAATTGGCGCCGATCGCCAATCCTAACCTGATGGCACTCTCGCCGGGCGTTGTCGACCAGTTCGTCGAACGGCTGGAGCGCCACCGCAAGCAGCGCCCGACCTATCCCTTCGACAGGGATTTCGCCTACGAGCCGCAGGTGTTTTTGTCGGCGCGTTCGGCGGGACGGTGAGGACTGCACAAGCCAACCGCCGCTCCGGCGGCAGGATTGCCTCCCGAAGACGGACGGCGGGTGAGGAAAAATCTCGTCCCGCTGGAAAGTTTTCATATTTTAATTCAAATACTTAGCAATCTTCTTTTCCCCACTTCGTCCCCGCATCCCGCACCACCCGCATAATCCTTCCCGTCATCGGATGGGAAACCGGGTTCGCGAACCGGTCGCATCCACGGTCTTGCAAAGTCCGGTTCCCGATGATGGTCGATGAAGTGGTCGAAGGGGGCTGGGAAATCCCCGGAAACCACTGAGACGGTCGGGGCAGGTGGAAACCTGAATACCCAATACCCGAATACCCCGCCTGCCCCATTCCCACAAAAACCGAACCGCGCCGGATTTTTATCCGCGCGGCCAAAGGTGCTTGCCGGCAAAGCTGGCTGACGCCGGGGTCAGGAACAAGAGGCCGCTCCCGCGTGTTTCATTGGATCCCATGAGGATGCAGGAGGAAGCAGGATGGGTATCGAACAGGCACCGACCGAAAAGGGTCGTGAATCGGCCCGTGGGCTGAAGCAGAGCACTCGGAAGGAAGAAAAGAAGGTCGAAGCCCAAAAAGGCTCCGATCTCCCAAAGGGTAAGGATCGTTTCGAGGAACGTTCGAAGAGTTCCGACGGCAAGAGCGCCGGCGCCAAACAGCGTTAGGTGACGGTCCGTCGGGCCGGAATACGAAAAGCGGCGACCGGAGGTCGCCGCTTCACATTTTGTCACTAGAAATCAGCTTCTCTTCGTGCGCCAGCTTTCGGCGTAGTTCTCGCGGGCTTCCCGCGCATAAGGCGTCGGGGAGACACGCACGCGGATTTCGGCCTGCTTGTGCCCCTTCTCGATCGAGGTCTTGCCCGTCCCCCCGTTCGGCTCACCCCAGATGAGTGTCAGCACGTCGCCTTCCTGGATGTCCGCATCGACGACACCGAGCGAGAGCATGCAGCGTTCGTTGTAGCTGTAGCCGTTGAACATCGACATGCCGACAACTTTGTCGCCATGCATGATCCTGTCGGCGCTGGAGGATGCGTAGTTCGGCTGCGGCAGGTCGATCCACTTGTAGGCCTGCTCGCCCGGAACGAAGCTCGATGCGATGACTTTCATGACATCTTCGGCGTTCCATTCGAAGGTGACCTTCTTGCGATGCGGCTTGCCCTTCATCTTTTCCAGCGCCTCGCGCCCGACAAAGTCGTGGTCGAACTTGATATAGATGCCGTAGCCGAGTTCGTAAGGGGTGACGTAATAGTCCTCGATGTTATCGGAAACGAGGCTGCCGCCGATCGAACCCATGGCTTCGTAGCTGTCCTCCGTCAGCCAGTCGCGGTATCCCTGCAGTTCAGGCCCGGTATAGATTGCCGGAAGAGGCGACGGGATCCAGCCGGATTCCAGCGTATTGGTGGAATAGGCACGCGCGCCTACAAGATAGAGGTCGACGCCTGCATCTTTCGCGGCCTGAACCACGATCTCGCGTACCTCGTCCTTTTCCGCGTAGGGCCCCCATATCTCGAGACCCGGGGCACCGGCCATGCCGTGGCGCAGCGCCTGAACCTTCCGGTTGCCGACATTGATCCAGTCGACATGAAAGAACTTGATGTCGGGGATCGGACCTCCGTTCATTTTCTCGAAGATCTTCGGCGCATCCGGTCCCTGGATCTGGAAACGGTAGTGAACCCGGTTGACCTCCTTGCCATCGGGACGCGAAGGCGAGCGCGGGTCATGGGTAAGCTTCACATCATGCTTGCCGAGCGAGGCGTTGTAGCGCAACCAGTTGGCGGTCGGCGCCCGGCCGACGAGCACGAACTTGTCTTCCCGCTCCCGAAAGATGATCATGTCGCCGATGACATACCCCGCCGGCGTGACCGGCACGTAGTGCTTGGCGCGATTGGTGCCGAAATTCGCAAAGCTGTTGATCGCGAGGCTTTCGAGAAATTTTGCCGCGTCCGGGCCCTCAACGATCAATTCGTCCATGTGGTGCGACTGATCAAAGAGAACGGCCGACTCGCGCCACGCGACCTGTTCCGTCCGCCAGTTGGAAAACTCGGGCGCGACGACCGGATAGATATACATGCCGATGCGCGAATTGCGCAGCATCTCGACCGGATTTCCCTTTTCCTTCAGGACCTGCGTCAGATTCTTTGTCATAAACCTTTCCCTCTGTTGCTCCCCGATTAGGCCGTCCGCACCGAAGGAAGGAGCGACCGAACAGGTCAAGATTGCCAATGCATGTGAGGGGCCGCGGTTCTCCTCCCGCCATTCTCCTCTCGCCGGCCGGTCTCGCTCCGCGACTGTCGCCAACGGCGAAAGCTTCGTCCGCCCCCCGGTTCCAAGATTCATAGAACAAGGATTCGGCATACACAACAATAAATAGACGACAATGCATACACGAATGAATCAGAAAGCTGACATTCCGCGCGGATTTTTTCCGATAATGACCTTATCAAGCCAATTATGTATACAAAGCAAGGCTGCGACGGACGGCGCTCGTCCTCGTGCAACGCGTCACCGTTCACGGCAGACGAAATCGCGTGGCGTGCCAAAGACGCAGGTCACGGTTGGAGGACCGCTGTCCTCGTATCCATTGATAAGAGAGAGCCTGCTTAGCTGCGGACAGCCCAGGCGGCGTCCGAGGGCGCGGCTACCGTCACCGCACGGCCGATGCCGACATCGGCCAGCGACGGCGTTTCGATATGCAGCGTCTGGTCGGCGGTCTTGACCATGACGGAACGATGGGGCCCGCGAAAAATAGCCTGGCTGATCTCGCCTGCCCAGGAAAGACCGCCATTTGCCGCTCCCGCCTCGCCGAGTTGCAGGTTTTCCGGCCTCACCATAACGGTCACGTCCGCTCCCGCCGGTATCTCGATGGCCGCGTGACATTCGCCCGACCATCCCCTCCCTTCGACGTCCAGCTTGTAATACTGGCCGCCGTTCGGGCGGCAATTCCTGACCTTCGCCTGCAGGAGGTTCGGCGTACCGAAGAATGCCGCAACCTGCCGGCTTTCCGGCCGCCGGTAAATGTCCTCCGGTGCGCCGACCTGCAGGATCTTGCCGCCATGCATCACGACGACCCGATCGGAAAGCGCCATGGCCTCCGACTGGTCATGCGTGACGTAAAGGGTCGTGATCTTGAGGCGCTGCTGGAGCTGGCGGAATTCGTCGCCCATCTGCGTGCGCAGCCGCGCATCGAGGTTCGACAGCGGCTCGTCAAGCAGCAGCACCTCAGGCTCGAACACCAGGGCGCGCGCGATCGCCACGCGCTGTTGCTGACCGCCCGATAGTGCCGGCGACGGGCGTTCGGCATATTGCTCCATCTCGACGAGGCGCAACGCATTCATCACCCGGTCCTGGATCTCCTTGTCGGTCCGGCGACGGATGCGCAACGGATAGGCGACATTGTCGAACACCGTCATATGCGGCCAGATCGCATAGGACTGGAAAACCATGCCGAGCCTGCGCCGTTCGGAGGGAACGAAATAGCCCTTGTCCGCATCCGACACCACATTGTCGCCGATGCTGATGCGCCCACCGGTGTTCTTCTCCAGTCCCGCCACCATGCGCAGCGTCGTCGTCTTGCCGCAGCCGGACGGGCCGAGCAGCGTGACGAATTCACCGCTTTTGACCCTCAGGTTCACCTGATCCACGGCCGTGACTGCGCCGTACATGCGGGTCACATTCTCAAGGGTTACCGAAGCCATACTTTTTCTTCCTTTCGGTGCGGACAGCTCTGTCCGCCAACTGAAAACCGGCCTGCCAAGGGGGCAAAATCCCTGGCCCTAAAGCTTGCTGATGCGCGCCTTGATGAATCGGAGCTGCACCCAGCGGAACAGAATGACGAGCAGCATCATCATCAGGCCGATGACGCTCACCTGCTCGGCGTTGCCGTTCGCCCAGAGCTTGAGGAGCACGACGGCAAGCGTTTCGGAACCGACCGAATAGAGCAGGATCGACGCCGACAGCTCCCTCATGATGCCGAAAAAGGTCAGCACCCAGCCGACCGCAAACGCCGGCCATGCCAGCGCCACCATGATGCGCCACATGGTCTGGAACCAGCTCGCGCCATGGACACGGGAACATTCCTCGAGGTCGTAGGAAAGCTGGTGGTAGGCCCCGGTCATCACGCGCACGGCGACCGGCGTGCCGAGCGCCAGATAGGCGAGCAGGAGCGCCCACACCGTCCCATAGATCGGGATCGGCCCCGGCAGCATGGCGAAGGCCCATAGGAACCCCACGCCGAGCACCATGCCGGGCATCATCCACGGCAGCCAGGCCATGCCGTCGATCAGGCTGCGGCCGCGCCATCGGGTGCGGACCGAGACATAGGCGACCACTGCGCCAAGCGCCATGGTGGCGGTGGCGCCAAGCAGCCCCAGCATCATTGTATTGCGCACCGCCCGCCAGAATTCCGAATTGGAAAAGACCGCTCTGTAATGCTCGAGCGTCAGCATCTCGTAGGTGTAAAAACCGAAGAACCGGAAGAACGAGCCGAGCAGAAGCTGGCCGACCGGCAGGACCACGGTGATGATGAAGAACAGCACGCAGAAGCCGAAGGTCACCCAGCGCCAGGGGCCGAGTTCCATCACGTTCGGCCGAAACCCCTTTCCGGTGACGGTCTGGAAACTCTTGCCGCGCAGCAGCGCCCATTGCCAGATGACCAGCAGGAACATCAGCCCCATGATCGCGAAGGACAGCGACGTGGCATATTGATAGTCAGGCGTGGCGCGGTGGTTGATCGACTCGTAGATGTCGGTGGTGATCACCTTGATGCCGGCGGGAAGTCCGAAAAACAGCGGCGATTCGAAGGATTCGATGCCGCGAATGAAGCTCAGCATAAAAGAGCTCGTCAGCACCGGCAGCATCAGCAGCAGCGTGATCTTGCGGAATGTCGTCCACCGCGAGGCGCCGCACATCCGGCTCGATTCCTCCAGCGAAGGATCCATGGTCCGGAAGGCGTCGACGGTGAAGAGGAACAGGAACGGGATAGAATACTGGCACATGTGCCAGACGACGCCGCCATAGGAATAGACGTTGACGAGCGGATCCGTCGAGCCGCTGATCGAACGCCAGACGAGGTTGATGACGCCAACCTGCGGATTGCCAAGCATGCCCCAGGCCATCGCCGTCAGGATCGGCGGGATGAAGAAGGGCAGCGTGATCAACACTTCTAGGGTGCCGCGGAAGGGCGTGTCGGTGCGAGCGATAATCCAGGCCAGAAACACCGCGATCGTAAGCGAGGGAACGGTCTTGGCCAGCGAGATGCCGACCGTGTTGATCAGGACCAGAAAATTCTGGGTCGTCATGATGGCGCGATAGCCGTTGAGGTTGAACTCACCCGCAAGGCCCGGCGGAGTCGAATGGAGGCTGCCGTAAAGCAGCATGGCCAAGGGATAGATCGTCAGGAAGCCCAGTATGGCGATCAGCGCCAGCATGCCGATCAATCGCCCGATCGAGCCGCCGGAAAAAGCGCGGGTAACGGCGTTGCCGCCAAGCGTGGGGCCGGTCTCGGCAATATCATCGAGCGAGCGATTATGAATTATGGTCATGCGGTCCTCGTGGCTCCACGGCATTGGATATCGCGCCCTTGCCGCTCATATCGCGGCAACGGCGCGACACCGTCACTTGAAGATTTCTTTTGCCTTGGCGAGCATCTCGTTCTGCCGGCGCGAGTCGCTCGTGCCGTAGAGCTTGGCCTCCGAGATCGCCTTGATGTCTGCAGGCAATCCCTCGGTCACTCCGTCGATCACCGGACCGTAACCGAGGCTGGCATAGATCTTCTGCGCAGTCGGCCCCTGAAGGAAATCAAGGTAAAGCTTGGCAGCGTTCGGATGGGGCGCCTTCTTCAAAAGGACGTTGCCGTAAAGGACATAACCGACGCCCTCTTCCGGTATGATGAACTTGACCGGCAGCCCCTTCAAGTCGGACATGTCCGTCAGGATAACGGGCATATAGATCGAATATTCGCCACGCGCCGTACGGCGCTGGGATTCCCGCTGGTCGCGGGTAAAGACGAGCTTCTGTCCGGCGACCTTCTTGAGGTAATCTTCGCCGATCCGGTCATAGGTTGAAAAGAACCACAGGTAACCGGCTCCGATTGCGCGGGGATCGTCGGCGAGAATCTTTCCCTGCCATTTCGGATCGGCGAGATCCTTCCAGCTCTTCGGTTCATCGGCCGGCTTGACGAGCCCGGTATTGACCATGATGCCGTAGGGGATGGTCATGACCGAAGCCATCGGCACCTGTAGCTTGAACTGCGGTTTGATCTTCTGAGAATTCGGCGTCACGGGGAGCGGATCGATGGACTTGTCCTCCGCATCATAGAGCCGCGTCTGCCCTTCGCTGGTGAACATCACGTCCGCGGCAAAGCGACCCGCAGCCTGCTCGACGCGCACGCGCTCACGGATTTCGCTGGCGCGAGCTTCCAGAACCTCGACGGCAATTCCATATTCCTCGGTGAAGGCTTCGGCGATCTTCTTGGTGCTCGGCTGCCCGACAAGCGCGGTGTAAAGGACGACCGTACCTTCTTTTTTGGCCGCCCCGACCACCTTGTCCCACTCGGCATCCTGCGCCTGCACCGGCTGCCACACCGCCGCTGCGACCGCGATTCCGCCTGCGGCCGTCAGAAAACATCGCCTCGACCATTGCCGAATGGCCGCCGCCGTCATCGATCTGTTGCTCGTCACGTGTCTCTCCTCCCTGGAACTGACGACTGAGCGCAATCGCAGGGCCGCGCCCTGCTCTCGACACCGAACTATACGCGGCTCGATCGCCGCCCTCTCCTTCTCCGCTTTGGTGGCGCCGTTTTCCCGACCGGCACCGCCTTATTCTTCCGACATCGACTTTCCCGAGCCATTATCCCGGCGGATACATCGACCGCATAAGAACAGGCTTCCGCTTAACAAACTCCTGCCCCTGGAATCCGCAGGCAAGCCCATGCGTCCGACGACGTATAGCGCTCGCTGGAAGCCAAGTTCCCTCTCCTGCTAGATTGACCTTTTCCCCCGCAGTGGAAAAGCATCATTTTTTTACATTCACTTTTCTCGAAAGCAGAAAGATGAAGCGTGCTAAGCTGGCAGCAGATTTGCACCATAGCGCTGGGTGGGGAGGCCTAAAGCATTGGACACGCTCATCAACATCCGCACCTTTCTCGCGGTCGCCCGCTCCGGAAGCTTCTCCGCAGCCGGCCGTCATCTGGGCGTCGCGCCCTCGGTGGTCACAAAGCGGATCAGCCGGCTCGAGGACCAGATGCGGGTAAAACTGTTTGTTCGTTCGACGCGCCAACTCATTTTGACGGAGGTGGGAGAACGCTACCTGCCGCGCTATCAGTCGCTGGTAAAGGACATCGACGACGCGATCGGCGGCGCCGCAGCGGTCGCGCAGCGGATCGAAGGACATCTGCGCATCAAAGCTCCGACGACGGTGACGATCGCCTTTCTGGCGCGGATCTTGAGCGACTTTCAGCAAGAGAACCCCAACGTGACGATGGATGTTGCTCTGGTCGACCGTTCGGTCAATCCTGCCGAAGAGGGATATGACATCGCGCTTGGCGCACTTCCGGCTTCCTACTCCAACGTGGTCGACGAACCGCTCTGTCCCTACCCCCGCAAACTTTGCGCCGCTCCATCCTATCTGGAGAGCCGCGGCATCCCGAAACACCCGCGCGACCTTGTCGATCACATCTGCCTGACCTTTCATGCCACCGGATCTACCTGGTCGTTCGTGAGCCCCGGCGGACCGGTCGACGTCGAGGTCCGCTCCGCCTTCAGCGCCAACGACACCCAGGTCCTGCACGACTTGGCCTTGCGCGGTCGAGGCGTAGCCATGGTTGCGACCTATGTCGCGGAAGACTCGATCAGAACCGGCAAACTGATCGAACTGCTGCCGGAATATCCTGTCGCCGAACTCTGGCTGAAGGCGCTGATCCCGCAAACCCAGGCCCGTAAGCCGACTGTGAGAGCAGTCATGGAATGGCTTCGGGTTCATATGCACACGGCGCTCGTTCTCGGCGAGAAACCCGCATGAGAAACACTGACCTTTGCCTCCAGGGAAAAGACCAACCCCTTGCAGCTTTCTCGATTCGAGAAAACCGCTAGGACGAAAAAGCGTATTCTCTCCGGCGCCCCTGCCCCTTACCCTTCCACATCGAGGATACGCATCGCCAACGCGTGCTTGCCTTGCGCCGTTCAGCGCATCGCATGGGAGTGAAGTCGGCAACGTCCGGGAAGAGGACGTGTCGACCGGCGAAAACAGGGAGGTCTTGTGTGGTGGATACCGCTGTCGCCCGGCAGCGCTCTGTGCTCTCGCAACTGGGCGCAATCGACTGTGATGTTCATCCCGATGCGCCGCAGCGTTCTGATCTGCTGCCCTACTTCGACGATTATTGGAAGGAGATCGTCACCACTCGAGACGTGGATCGGCTGGAGCTCACCAATTTTCCGACCCGGACAAAGCCGTTCTTCCGCGAAGACTGGAAGGCAGCCGAAGGCAGAGGCGTCGAAAAGCTGCGTCGCAATCTGCTCGATCCGTTCGGCCTCAAATACGCGATCCTGAACTGCGTCACCGGCGTGCATGCGATCTACGATCCGTATCTGGCGGCCGCGGTCTGCCGCGCTACCAACGATTGGCTGAAGGCGGAATGGCTGGACCGGGATCCGCGGTTGCGCGCCTCTCTGGTCCTCCCGATGCAAAATCCGGAAGCCGCCGTCGAAGAGATCGAGCGTTTCGCGAATGACCGGCGCTTTGTCCAGGTCCTTGCGCTCTGCATGGGCGAAATGCCCCTTGGTCGCCGCTATTACTGGCCGATCTACGAGGCCGCCCAACGCCACGGTTTTTCGCTCGGCGTCCATGCCGGCAGCGCCTATCGCCATGCGCCAAGTCAAAGCGGCTTCCTCTCGTATCTCGCCGAAGATTACGTGCACCAGGTTCAGGGTTTTGCGGCCCAGGTCGGCAGCTTCGTCGCCGAAGGCGTGCTCGGCAAATTCCCCGACATGAAGATCGTGCTGATCGAATCCGGCGTCTCCTGGCTGCCCGGCCAGATGTGGCGGATGAGCAAGGACTGGCGCGGCGCACGCATCGAGGTGCCATGGGTCAAGGAGCCGCCGTCGGCGCTGGTCCGGCGTCAGATCCGCATGACGACACAGCCCTTCGACGCGCCTTCCGACCCCGCGGAACTCGAGCGCATCATCGAACATCTCGACGCCGACGACATGCTGCTGTTTTCCACCGACTATCCGCATGCACAGTTTGAAGGCGACGCTGCCATCCCGGACGGCTTCCCTGAGCGGCTGATCGATCGGCTGGCGCGGGAGAACGCGCTTGCCACCTATCCACGACTGGAGGAGCGGCCATGAACCAAGCTGTTCTCGAAAAGGAAACCGGTACAGAAGCCAAACTCGGAATCGTCGACTGCGACATCCATCCGGCGTTCAGCACACCCGACGAGCTTGCGAAATTCCTGCCCCAACGCTGGCGCAACCACCTGGCGGATTACGGCCAGCGAAGCGCCAATCCGCTGGTGGGCACCCTGCCCTATCCGCGCATGACGCCCGGCAACGGCATGCGCCGCGACGCCTGGCCGCCGAATGGCGGGCCGCCGGCCTCGGACCTTTCCTTCCTGCGCGAACAGCTCCTCGATCCGCTCGGCATCGAATACGGGATCCTTCAGCCGCTCGCCGCCGGATCCTCAACGCTCAACCAGGATCTGGGTGCGGCCATGTGCACTGCGGTCAACGACTGGCAGCTCGACAAATGGACCGGTCCGGAACCACGTCTCAAGGCCTCCATTTCCGTTGCCCAGGAAGATGCAACCGCAGCGATCGCCGAGATCGAGGCACGCATCGGCAACAGAAGCTTCGTCCAGATCGCCATCCCGCCCCGCACGATCGAGCCGGCAGGTCGGCGCCGCTACTGGCCGATCTACGAAGTCGCCGAACACTACGACATGCCGATCGGTATGCATTCCGCCGCTTTCGGCTGGCACACCAATAGCGGCGCCGGCTGGCTGAATTTCTATATCGAGGAACACTACGCCTTCTCGCACAGCCTGCAGAGTGTCGTCGCCAGCATGGTTTTCGAAGGTGTCTTCGAGCGTTTTCCCAAACTGAAACTCATTGTCGTCGAGGGTGGTTTTGCCTGGGCGGCACCCTTGATGTGGCGGCTCGACAGACAATGGAATCGGATGCGCTCGGAAGTTCCGCATGTGAAGCGGCCCCCATCCGAATATATCCGGCAAAACGTCTGGTTCACCACCCAGCCGATCGAGGAGCCGGAAAACAACCGCCACCTGCTCGATACGCTGCGCTGGGTCGGGACCGACCGGCTGATGTTCTCGACCGACTATCCGCACTGGGATTTCGACGACCCGCGCTACGCCTTCAAGGTGCCGCTGTCGCCGGCCGAGCGCGAGAAGATCTTTCGCGAAAACGCAAAACAGGTTTACCGCCTGCCTTGATCCTGGGAGTGCCCGCATGAACGAGATGATCCGATCATTGGAAAGCAAGCTGGGGCTTTCGACCGTCGGCGGCATAGACTGCGACCTCCACCCGGCATCGCCAGCAACGAAGACGCTGCTTCCCTACCTTGATGAGTACTGGCGCGAAACCTTCGTCATGCGCGGCGTCGATCGTTTAAGCCTTGCCATGACGTCCTCGCCGCCACGGGCGCCAATCAACGTCCGCTCCGACTGGAAGGCCGAGAGCGGCTTTGCCGGCGATACGCTGGAGGCGGTTCGCGCCCAAGCGCTCGATCCGTTCGGCACGCGACTGGCGATCTGCAATGTCCTGCATGGCGCGATGATCATGCATTCAGACGACATGGCTGCAGCCCTGTGCGGCGCCGCCAACGAATGGCTGGCACGGGAATGGCTCGACAGGGAACCGCGGCTGCGAGGCTCGATCATCGTCTCCGCCCAGAATGCCGAGCTTGCCGTCGCCGAGATCGAGAGACGGGCTGCGGACCACCGTTTCGTGCAGGTCCTGATCCTCGCCCAGAACGACGAGCCGCTCGGTCGCCGCCGTTACTGGCCGATCTACGAGGCGGCCGCCCGCAACCATCTGCCCCTCTGCATCCATGCAGGAGGCAGCAACCGCCATGCGCCCACCGCCACCGGCTGGCCGAGCTATTTCGTCGAATCCTATGTGGCGCAGGCATCGATTTTCGAAAGCCAGTTGTTGAGCCTCGTCGCCGAAGGGGTCTTCCAAAAGGTGCCGGACCTCAAGGTGGTCTTCGCCGAAAGCGGTTTCACATGGCTGCCGTCCTTCTTCTGGCGGGCCGACAAGACCTGGCGTGGCGTGCGTGCCGAAACGCCGTGGCTGACGGAACAGCCGAGCGATATCGTCAAGCGGCATGTCCGCTTCACGCTGCAACCCATCGAAGCTCCGCCGGACCAGGACGCGCTCGCCCGCACGCTCGAACACATCGACTGCGACGACATCCTGCTCTTCTCGACAGATTATCCGCATGCGCAGTTCGAGGGCTTGAACGCCCTGCCGGTCGCCTTTGGCGAGACGCTTGCCAAGAAGATCCTGATCGACAATCCGCTTGCCACCTATCCGCGGATCGCCGCGGATTTTTAACGAGGAGGTCGCGAAATGACGGAAACCGGCACATTGGAACGCCCGGTCGAGACGAAGGCCAAATACAATCTGATCGACTGCGACATCCATCCGTCGATGAAGACGCCGGCGGAAATACAGCCCTATCTGTCGCAGCGTTGGCGGGATCATCTCGCGACCTATGGCGGCCATACGCGCCAGGGATTGTCGGAAACGCTCTCCCATCCGCGCATGGTGCCGGAAGTCTCGCGCGTCGATAGCTGGCCTCCGTCGGGAGGCCCGCCGGGCTCCGACCTGCCCTTCCTGCGCGAACAGCATCTCGACAACCTCGGCATCGATATCGGCGTCCTCGTGCCGCTGCGCTTTAATGCCAGCGGCCAACGCCATCCCGATTTTGCCATCGCCATCGCCACCGCCATCAACGACTGGCAGGTCGGCAAGTTTTTGGATCCAGAACCCCGTCTGCGCGGATCGATCATCGCCACGCAGGAAGATCCGGCCAATGCCGTCGCGGAGATCAATCGGCGCGCTTCGGACAAGCGCTTCGTGCAGGTCCTGCTGCCGCCGCGCTCCATTGAGCCCCTGGGGAAACGCCGCCACTGGCCGATCTTCGAGGCTGCCGTCAGACATAGCCTGCCGTTATCGCTGCATGTCGGCGGCGTCGGCGGACACCAGGCGACCGGCGCCGGCTGGCCTTCCTATTATCTCGAAGAACATCACAGCCAGGTGCAGACCATGCAGGCGGTGATCGCAAGCCTCATCTTCGAAGGCGTCTTCGAACATTTCCCGGAACTGAAAATCTCCTTCGTCGAAGGCGGCTTCTCCTGGGTGCCGTCATTCGGGTGGCGGATGGACAAGGCCTGGCAAACGATGCGCGACGAGGTCCCGCATGTGAAGCGTCCGCCGTCCGGATATCTGCGGCAGAACGTCTGGTTCACCACCCAGCCGATGGAGGAGCCGAACCCGGCGAAGAACCTGGCCGATACACTGAGGTGGATCGGAACCGACCGGCTGATGTTCTCGACCGACTATCCCCATTGGGATTTCGACGATCCCCGCTTTGCCTTCAAGGTGCCGCTCACGGCGATCGAAAAGGCGGCAATCTTCGCCGGAAATGCTGTCAACTTCTATGGATTGAACTGAGAATGGCTCGTCACGTCGTCGCCAAGGTCGATGAACTCGATATCGGCAAGTCCAAGCTGGTGAAAGTCGCCGGCCGCGACATCGCCCTCTTCAACGTCAAGGGCGAATTCTTCGCCATCGCCAATCGCTGCCCGCACGAGGGCGCCGATCTCTGCCGCGGCCAGGTGGTGGGCCTCGCCGAATCCGATGAACCCGGCCACTACCGCATGACGCGGCACGGCGAACTGGTGCGCTGCCCCTGGCACGGTTGGGAATTCGACATTCGCACGGGAAAGTCCTGGTGCGACCCGGCCCGCACCCGTGTCAAGAGCTTCGACGTCTCCGTCGCAAAAGGCGGAGCGCTCGCGGAGGGTCCTTATCAGGCCGAGGTCTTTCCGGTTTCCATCGATGAGGACTACGTCATCGTGGAGATCTGAACACAGACTGCAAGATAGCGAAGATTCTAGGGAGGAGAAAATGTCGCTTATCCGTCAATTGGCAGCCCTTGCGGTTGCCGCGTTGATCGCAAATCCGGCCTTGGCGCAAGATGCCGAATGGGACAAGGTGGTGGAGGCCGCCAAGAAGGAAGGCACCGTCACCGTCTACAATTCGCAGCTCGGCGCCCCGAACTTCGTAGCGGTGACCGAGTCCTTTCAGAAGAAATACGGCATCAAGGTCGAATCCCTCGATGTCCGCGCCAGCGAACTCACCGAGCGCCTGCGCTCCGAGCATGCCGCCGGACGCTATCTGGCCGACATCCAGATGCACTCCGCCAATTCGATCGAAACGGGCAAGACCCAAGGCATCCTGGTCGAGCCTCTGGGCAAGATACCGAACGTCGCCAATATCCGCGACGACATGAAGAAGGAAGTCACCGCCGACCATGTGCCGGGTTTCCTGCAGGCCTACGGCATCCTGGTGAATACCGGACTTGTGAAGCCCGAGGACGAACCGAAGAGCTGGAAGGACCTCGCCGACCCCAGATGGAAGGGCAAGATCCTGTCCGATGACATGCGCCCGCTGGGGTCCGGCGGCACCATGTTCGTGGTCTTCAACAAGACTTACGGACAGGCCTTTAACGAGAAGCTCGCCGAGAACAAGCCGGTCTTCAGCCGCGATCTGCGCAATGACGCGCGGCGCGTCGCCCGCGGCGAATATCCGGTCTATATCCCGCAGATGTTCGCCTTTGCCAATGATCTGAAGGGCCTGCCGATCAAGGTGATCGTGCCGGAGGAAGGCGTACCCTATGTATCGATCCACTTCGCGATCATGAAGAACGCACCGCATCCGAATGCCGCCAAACTCTTCATCAACCACTTCCTCGACATGGAGCAGCAGGTTACCTACGCCAAGGCCTGGATGCTGCCAGTCGCCAAGGGCGTCGAGGATCAACTCGATCCGGAATCGAAACGCTTTGCGAGCGCCAAGCTGCTCGGCACCCGCGAGATGAACGAATACGGTCCGCTGATGGAGCTGGCGAAAAAGATCTATCCCTGACCCTCCTCCCAGGGCACCTGCCCCGGCGGCTCCGGCTGCCGGGGCCTTTTTGCGTTCGCCTCAACATCCGGCGAGAATTTGTTCCCGAATGCGCGGGGGAAGAAATTCCTGTCTGTGCGGGAAGAAAATTCGCTGCCAATATGCTGCCGAAAGACCGCACCGAGGAGCCAACCATGACGATCGCCAACCTATCCCGACGCACTCTTTTGCAGGCAGGCGCTGGCTTGCTCGCCTCGACCGCCTTGCCGACGCTGGCGCGCGCTCAAGATGCTCCCTCGGGCGGCCGGCTGATCGTCGCGGCGGATTCGGAACCGAAGAATCTCAATCCGGCGATCGTCGCCTCGAACGGCGTCTTCTTCATCGCGAGCAAGGTTATCGAGCCGCTGGCGGAGGCCTCTTTCGAGGGCAAGGACGGGCTTTCGCCGCGCCTTGCGACCTCATGGGAAGGATCGGCGGACGGGAAATCGGTGACGTTCAAGCTGCGCGAAGGCGTGAAATGGCACGACGGCAAGCCGTTCACCTCCGCCGATGTCGCCTATTCGGCGCTCAACATCTGGAAGCCGCTGCAAAATCTCGGCCGCCTCGTCTTCGCCAATCTCGAAGCGGTCGACACGCCGGATGCGGCGACCGCCGTTTTCCGCTTCTCAAAGCCGACGCCCTTCCAGCTGATCCGCAATGCCCTCCCGGTAGTCAGCAGCGTCGTACCGAAACACCTCTACGAAGGCACCGACATCGCCACTAATCCTGCCAATGTAAAGCTCGTCGGCACCGGCCCGTTCAAGTTCACGGAATACAAGCCGGGGGAATATTATCGCCTGACGAGGAATGCCGACTACTGGAACAAAGGCGAACCGAAGCTGGACGAGGTGATCTTCCGCGTTCTGCCGGATCGCGCCGGCGCAGGCGCGGCGCTGGAAGCGGAAGAGATCCAGCTCGCCGCCTTCTCGGCCATACCGCTCACCGATCTCGCCCGCATTTCCAAGGTGCCGGGTATCAAGGTCATCTCCAAGGGCTACGAAGCACTGACTTACCAGCTTGTGGTGGAGATCAACCACCGCCGCAAGGAACTCGCCGATCTCAAGGTGCGCCAGGCAATCGCGCATGCCATCGACAAAAAGTTTGTCGTCGACACCATCTTCCTCGGCTATGCGGCTGCCTCGACCGGGCCAGTGCCGAAGAACGCCCCGGAATTCTACGACGCCAGCGTGCCGGCCTATGATTTCGACGTCGCCAAGGCCAATGCCCTGCTTGACGAAGCCGGTTATCCGAAAGGCGCCGACGGCAACCGCCTCTCGCTCAAGCTGCGCCCGGCTCCCTATTTCAACGAGACCAAACAGTTCGGCGCCTATCTTCGCCAGGCGCTCGCCGCAATCGGCATCGATGCGCAACTCGTCAATGCGGATTCCGCTGCTCACCAGAAAGCGGTCTACACGGACCACGATTTCGATCTCGCAGTCGCTCCGCCGGTTTTCCGCGGCGATCCGGCAATCTCGACGACAATTCTCGTGAAGTCCGGCACCCCCGCCGGAGTGCCCTTCTCCAACCAGGGCGGCTACGCCAACAAGGAACTGGACGACGTCATCTCCGAGGCGGCAGAGACGGTCGACACCAAGGCCCGCACCGACCTCTACAAGCAGTTCCAGAGATTGGTCGCCACCGACTTGCCATTGATCAACGTCGCCGAGTGGGGCTTCATCACCGTGGCGCGCGACAGCGTGCTCAACGTCTCCAACAATCCGCGCTGGGCAGTCTCCAACTGGGCGGATACGGCGCTGCAATCGTGATAGGTTCGGATTTCAAAAAACGAGTCCAAAGGCCTTCCGCAGCGTGAACCGTGCCCTTCGATTGATCAGGCGACGCGCGATCAGCAGCATTCCGGTGCTGCTGATCGTCATCGTCCTGACTTTCCTGCTGCTCGAATCCGCCTCCGGCGACGCCGTGGACGCCTATCTGCTGTCTATCGGCGGCGGGGATGCGACAGTGGCGCAATCGCTGCGCCAGGCCTACGGCCTCGACCAGTCCATGCTCGCCCGTCTCTGGCTCTACATCTCTTCGCTCTCACGACTTGACCTCGGCTGGTCCGTCGCCTTCGACCGGCCGGTCCTCCTCCTCGTTCTCGAACGCCTGCCTAATACCCTGCTCCTGATGGGAAGCGCCACCGCGCTTGCCTTTGGGCTCGGTTCCGCACTTGGCATCGTCGCCGGTGCAAAGCCAGAAAGCGCAAGCGACAGAGTGCTTTCCACCGTTTCCCTGATTCTCTACGCGATCCCGAGCTTCTGGCTCGGCCTGGTGCTCAGCATCGTCTTTGCCGTTCAGCTTCGCTGGCTGCCGACTTCCGGGATCGAAACGATCGCCTCCGGCAAGACCGGCCTCACCCGCGCCGCCGATATCGCGTCCCATCTCGTGCTGCCGGTCGGGGCATTGGCGCTAATCTATACGGCGCTTTTCCTGCGGGTGATGCGTGCCGGGATGGCCGATGTCTGGGCGCTGGATTTCGTGCTCTTCGCCCGCTCCAAGGGTCTGTCCCGCAGCCGCATCGTGCTGCGCCACGTTGCCCGCAACGCGCTCCTGCCGCTCGTCACCATGCTCGGCCTTCAGTCGGCAGCCATGCTCGGCGGCAGCGTCGTCATCGAGAGCATTTTTGCGGTACCCGGCTTCGGCAGGCTGGCTCAGGAAGCGGTGAGCGGTCGCGATGCGCCGCTTCTGATGGGTATCATCCTTGTCAGCGCAGTGCTGGTCATCTGCATCAACCTCGTGATCGACCTCCTTTACGCCGCACTCGATCCACGCGTCGGCGCCTCGGAGCCGGCAGCATGAGGCGGATTCGAAATCTCATGAAAACGCCGGAAGGTATGGCCGGGTTTGGCATTTTGGCCACGCTGATACTCGTCGCGCTGTTCGCACCGGTGCTGTCGCCCGGTGATCCTCTGCGCATTGCGGGCGACCCGTTGCTGGCGCCCTTCGTCGATCCCGCCTTCCCGCTCGGCACGGATCGACTCGGCCGGGATGTACTCGCCGGCATCATACATGGAACCCGCACCTCGCTTGCGGTCGGCATTGCGGCGGCCATTGCTGCCATTGCCATCGGCCTCTGTGTCGGGCTGGCGGCCGGCTTTGCCGGCGGGCTCGTCGAAGAGGCGCTGATGCGGGTGGTCGACGCCTTCCAGATCGTGCCGAGCTTCCTCCTGGCGCTTGCCTTCGTCAGCGTCATCGGCGCCTCCGTTCCCGTCGTGGTGCTGGCAATCGCTTTGGGCGCATGGGCCGACCCGGCCCGGCTGACCAGGGCGCAGGTGCTTTCGATCCGGGAAAGGGACTACGTCGCCGCCGCCCGGGTGATCGGCATGCATCCGGTCGAGATCGCCTGGAAGGAAATCCTGCCGAACGCCCTGCCGCCGGTGCTGGCGCTGTCGGCGATCATCGTCGCTGCCGCGATCCTCACGGAGGCCGCACTTTCCTTTCTGGGCCTGGGTGATCCCAATATCGTCACCTGGGGTTCGATGATTGCCGAAGGCCGCAATGTCCTGCGCTCGTCGCCGTCGCTGTCGATCTTTCCGGGCATCGCTCTAGTGGTGACGGTTATCGGCGTCTATCTGCTCAGTGAGGGCTTCGGGAAAACGCTCGCCGGGAGCGAGGCATGAGCGCGCTTTGCGAAATCAGAGAGCTCGAGGTCGCCTATCGAGGCAATTCCGTGCCCGCGCTGACGAATATCGATCTCGATATCCACGCCGGCGAGCGGCTGGCAATCATCGGCGAAAGCGGGTCCGGCAAGAGTACGCTTGCGCGAACAATTGCAAGGCTTCTGCCGGCTGGCGCGAGGGTGCGCGGAGAGATGCGCTGGTCCATCGGCCAGGTGCCGCTTCCCGGCCGGGACTTAGGATTCGTCTTCCAGGACCCCTCCGCAAGCCTCAACCCCGTGCTGACGATCGGCGAACAGGTGGCCGAAGGCGCGCGCCGCCATCTCGGACTGACCTGGAGAACTGCCTATGAGCGGGCTCTCGACATGCTGGAACGAGTCCGGATTCCCGATCCGGCAAAAGTGTTGAAGGCTTTCCCGCATCAGCTTTCCGGTGGACAAAGGCAGCGGGTGGCGATCGCGGCCGCTCTCGCGGCCGGGCCCGGCATTCTGATCGCGGACGAAGTAACCAGCGCGCTCGACATGATCGTCCAGGCCGAAATCGTCTCGCTCCTCGACGAATTGGTTCGCGAAGCCGGGATGACGCTGATCTTCATCACCCACGACATCGCGCTTGCGTCTGGCTTTGCAGACCGGGTGGCAATCTTTAGGGACGGCGGATTGGTCGAGGCCGGACCAACCGGGGCCATCCTCACCTCGCCGAAGGATGTCTATACCAGGGCGCTGCTTGCCAGCCATCGGGATCTCTCCACACCCCCTCTCATCCGCGAGGCGACGTCCTGATGTTGCTCGATATCGCAAACCTCTCGAAACGCTTCTCCTCCGGCGGCCGCGACGTGGCGGCGCTGAACGATGTTTCGTTGACGCTCGACCCCGGAGAGACGCTTGGTCTCGTCGGTGCGTCGGGAAGCGGAAAATCGACGCTCGCCCGCATTCTCCTGCGGCTGACGTCCGCCGATGCAGGCAGTATCCGGTTTGAAGGGAAAGACTGGCTGGCGCTTTCGGGCGCTGAACTGCGCCGCCGTCGCGCAAAAATGCAGATGGTGTTTCAGGACGTGCTCGGCGCCTTCAATCCCCGCGCCACCGTCGCCTCGGTCCTGGGCGACCCGCTGCGGATCCACGATATCGTCCCGAAGGTGGAGAGGCCGAGGGAGATAGCGACCCTGCTCGAACGGGTCGGACTGCCGGCAAGTTACGCTAGCCGCTCGATCCGCGAGGTTTCAGGCGGTCAGCGGCAGCGGATCGCGATAGCCAGAGCGATCGCCACGCGGCCATCCCTGATCGTGCTTGACGAGGCCGTCTCGGCGCTCGATGTCTCCATCCGCGGAAAGATCCTCGAACTCCTGGTCGAACTGCAGCAGGAGCGCGGCATCGCCTGCCTCTTCGTTTCCCACGACCTTGCGGTGCTGCGGGCCGTCTCCCACCGCATCGCAGTCATGGAAGCCGGCCGACTGGTGGAAATCGCCTCCGCTCGCCAGGTGATCGAAAATCCGCAATCGTCCGCCGCGCGGGCGCTGATCGCCGCCGTGCCGCGTCTCGTCACCGGAATGCCAGAGAGACCCCATCATGACGTTTGAATCGTGGAACCCGCTCAACGATCCGCCCGCATTTCCCGCAGCGCGCTATGGCGCCGTCGCCGATCGGTTGAAGAACATCCTGAAGACACGGATGGATGTGCTGCTCATCCAGGCGGAAGCCGTCGTGGCGCTGGAGGCGGCGGCTGCCAGCGTCGCGCGGCCCGGCATGAAGGTCCTCAACATCGTTACGAGCCTTTACGGCGCCTGGATCGGCAACTGGCTGAGACGTGCCGGTGCCGAGGTGATCGAACTCAGGGCCGAACCGGCGCGCCCCATCGATGCGGCGGCCGTCGAAGCGAACCTCAAGGTTCATCCGGACATTGCGGTCCTGTCACTCGTCCATGCGGAATCGGCGAGCGGCATCCGCAATCCGCTCGAGGAGATCATGCTGCTTGCGCGTGCCCGCGGTATAGTGACGATCGTCGATGCGGTCGCTTCCGTCGGCGGCCATGCCTTGAACGTCGATGAGCTCGGCATCGACGTCGCCGTGATCGGCGCTCAGAAATCGCTGGCTGGCCCGGCCGGCATTTCCGCCATGTCGATCAGCCCCGCCGCCTGGAAACTGATTTCTCAAGAAGGCGGACCAAGGGATTCCATTCTTTCGCTTTTCGACCAGAGGGCATGGCTCGAAACCGGCCGCGGCCAATTGCCCGGGACGGCGGCGCCGCTGGAATTCTTCGCGCTCGAGGCGGCGCTGGATCGGGTGGAGGCAGAGGGCCTGGAGCAGATGATCGCCCGGCATGTCCGGGCTGCCCGGGCAACTCGAGCAGCACTGGCCGCCATGGGAGCCGAGCTGTGGGTCCCTCCCGCCGGACGTTCCAATCTGGTCACCACGGCCAGGCTGCCTGCGGGTGCCGATACCTCCGCCTTGCTGGCTGTCGCGCCCGGCGTCATGGAGCTCTCTGCCGGGGTCGGCCCTGGCGCCGAACGGCTCATCCGGCTGAACCATACCGGCCGCCGCGCCCGCTTCGACAGCGTGCTCGGCAATGTCACGGCCTTCGGCATGGGTCTGAGGCGCCTCGGCTTCAAGGCGGATATCGCCGCAGCCGTCGATGCGGTCTCCCTCCACTACGGCGACTGACCGGGCCGACATCTCGTAAGGCACGCGGCCGGACGAAAATTTACATCCCGGCGTCGCTCAGCCAGTTGCGAGCGATCGTCTCGTCCTCCCACCCGATCCCGTGGTTGGCATCGAGTTTCATCGCGGTGACCTCCGCACCGGCAGTCCGCAGCCGCTCCTCCAGTTCCTCCGCGAGAGATCCGTAGAAATCGTCCGTGGCGCTCAATGAAAGAACCTTGCTGCCGGAAAGAACAACGGACGGTTTCTCTTCCAGGCAGTTCATCGAACGCAGCAGCACCGCCTTGCGGATCAGTTTCGGATGAAGCTGCATGACCGCGCCGATCATGTTGCCGCCGTTCGACCAGCCTGCAAAAGCCGTACGGTCGGGATCGACGCCATAGGCCGGCCCCAGTTCCTGCACGAAGGCCGCGAAAGCTTCCGCTTCGGATACGATCTCCCTCTGGTCGAACGTCGTTTGGCTAAAGCGGCGGAAGTAACGGGGATGTCCCTCGTCGGTCGACCGTCCCCGGATCCCGATCAGCATCGCATTCGGCGCAGCGCTGCGGCCGAAGGGAAGCATTGTCGTCTCGTTGCCGCCCGTTCCATGCATCACGATCAGTGTGGAACCGTCCCACGTTTCGGGCATGTGGATACGATGCACGAAAGGCAGGTCGCGATAGATGATGCGCTCCTCTCCCGGCAGGCCGAATTGCGGCAGCATGACCCGGAGCACCTCATGGTCTTCCTTGAAATGCGCCGGAATGAAAAGACGGCTGCCAAGCGTTTCCAGAGGTTCGTCGGCCGTGAAACCCGGCCCGTCGGTTGCCAATTCGATCAGCGTTCCGGCAGGCTCACGCACATAGAGCGAATAGAAATAATGGCGGTCGTGCATGTTCATCTCGCCGCTGCTTTCCGCTTCCAGCGCCGAATACACCGCCTCCACCCGTGCCCGGTCAGGCGCCCGGAAGGCGATATGATCGATCGTTCCTGTGCCCGGAGCCGCGGTCCAGAAGCCGCCCGCATCGCGGACATCGACGATGTCCTGCGCCTCCGAGGTGAGCCGCTGGATAGTGCCCTCCTTCGGTCCAGGCGTAAGTCCCATGTGACGCGCCAGGAAATCCGCCGTCGCCGCCGGCTTTTCCGATAGGATTGTCACGCCGCGCAGTCTGCGGATCGCGTCAGCCTCGGCAATGCCGCCGCCGGCCCACCAGATCCAGGGCGCGGCTTCCTCGACCCCAACCAGTTTCACGATAATGCCGTCAGGATCCGTCAGCCGCAGAACCGGTTCGCCAAACTCCTGTGTGGGGCCGCTGAGCTTGACATTGTACTGCAGTGCCCGCGTCAGCCAGAAACCGATCGCGTCCGGCGCGATCGAAAAGCTGATTTCGCTCGGCGCGCCATGGCCTACCCGGCCGAGCGATCCGTCCTCCCAGGCAAGAAACGTCACCAATGAGCCGGGAGATGCGCCGCCGTCACCGTAGAAGAGGTGAAGCTGACGCGCATCCTCGAAACCCGCCGTCCGCTTTACGAGCCTCAGACCGAGGAAACCCACGTAGAAATCGACATTGGCCTGGATCTTCCGGGTTATCGCCGTGACGTGATGAAGGCCGCTGGTCATGCGTATTCTCCCGCCCTCAGGCCGCCTGGATGGTCTTGATACGGTCGATCCCGCCGACAGTGGCCGCAAACTCCTGCCAAACCCCTTGCGCTCCCTTTTGCCATTCGTCGAGCGCCTCCGGCTTCAAGACCTTGCCGCCGTTCCCCAACGCCTGCTGCACCGACCTGGCTTCGTCTTCGACGATAAGGCGGTCGAAATAACCCGCCGCCTCCTGCGAAGCATCGCGAAAAACCGTCTTCTGCTCGTCCGTCAGCCGGTTCCAGAAGTTCGCTGCGTAGAAAACCACCCCCGAGGCCCAGATATGGCCCGTCTCGGTCATATAGGGCACGACCTCGTAGAGCTTGAATCCGGCATAGGCGGACTTGGTGAGATCCATGGCATCCGCCACGCCGGTCGACAGGGCATTGTAGGTTTCGGTGATCGGGATGCCCACGGGCGTGGTGCCGAAGGCGCTCCAGAGCTTGGTGTGCAGCGGGCTTTGGATGACCCGGATCTTCTTGCCCTTGAGCTGATCGGGGCGCGTTACGGGCTCCTTGGTAAGCAGGTGCCTGGCACCGTAATTTATGAAATCTCCGACGACGAAACCCTGCGCAGCAAGCTTCTCTTTCAGGTTGCCGCCGATCTCCCCATCCACGGTCCGGCGCACATGGTCGCGATCACGGTAGAGGAAGGGAAGATCGAGGATCTGCAATTCCGGCACCCATCCGGAGAGCGAGGAAACTGTCGAGAGGCTTGCTTGCACCGAACCCAGCCGGGCGCCCTCGGCAACTTCCTTCTCGCCTCCAAGTGCGCCGTTCTTGACCACATTGAACCTGAACTGGCCGGGAAGCCTTGCCTCCACCAGTTCGCCGATCTTCACCCAGATCTTGGTCTCAGGCTTGTCGTCGCCCAGAAGCGAGGCGACCGTGATCGCAGTCGCGCGAGCGTTGGCGGTGCGGACATAGGCCGGAGCGGCGAGCGCCAACCCGGTGGCAACCGAAGTCTTCAGAAAGCGGCGGCGGTCCAATTTGTTCATATCCGGATCCTCGGGTTCAAAAACGACGGCACCGGCGGATTGAATTGCCTGGCTCAGCCGACCCGACCTTTTCACCCATGAGATCCGTTTCTTCAAGTTCTCAGATGAGCACCTTTCCAACCATTCACTCGGAAAATGCCGGATCGTCCCATCGAAGTACCTGCATTTTGTCAATTATGTTGACTGGCAATTACGGTTGTGCACGCTAGGTCTTCTACCGAGTCTCATCTCATAGTGGTCTTTCCGGATATTTTAACCGGCCCAGTGATTCATTTTGGAATAAAACCGTGAGCAGCGAAGCAAAACTTCGCGTCGCGAAGCCGTCGGCTTCGTTGGCGTTCGTGAATGCGACAGGCTGGGGCAAGGGCCTCTCGATCCTCACCCGCATCACCGTCATGGCCTTCCGCCATCCCTGGCAATCAAGTCTCGCGATCGGCGCGACCCTGGTCGCCTCGACGTTTCAGCTGATGATCCCGCAGCTGCTCGGCGAGGCGGTGGATCACACGCAGGTCGTGCTCACCGGCGGTGATGCCGGCCGCGCGGCTCAGGATGCACTCCTGACCACGGCACTGCTTCTGCTGGGCGCGAGCGTATTGCGCGGCATCTTCACGCTCGTGCAAAACTACTACAGCGAATCCGTCGGCCACCACATGGGCTATCGGCTGAGGCTCGCGTGTTACGAAAAGATCCAGCGCCTGTCCTTCAGCTTTCACGACAGCATGCATTCCGGAGACCTGATCACCGTCGGGCTTCTCGACCTCGAAGGCGTCCGCATGTATTTCTCGACGGCACTGGTGCGTATGGTGCTTCTCACCATGCTGATCGGCATCGGTGCCTACCTGTTGCTCTCCACCGATGTCGTCCTCGGTCTGCTCGCCTTGAGCTTCGTTCCCTTCGTCGGCTGGCGGTCGTCCGTGACCCAGCTCAGGCTGCGCGCCACCTGGCTGGAACTACAGGAGCGGCTGTCGGTGCTGACCCGCGTCATGGAGGAAAACCTCGGCGGCATTCGCGTCGTCCGGGCATTCGCCGCGCAGAAACATGAACTCGACAAGTTCGAGACAGCCTCGCAGAGCGCCGTGACGCTGGCGCATCAACGCGTCGGCATTCGGGTCGCAAACACCAGCGCCATGACCTTCTCGTTCTTCCTCGCCATGGTGCTCGTTCTCTGGCTCGGCGGAGCCAAGGTGATGGCCGGCGAGATGACGGTCGGCACGCTCACCTCGTTCCTGACCTTCATGACGATCATGCAGATGCCGGTGCGCCAGCTCGGCCTGATGGTCAATGCCTTTGCCCGTGCTTCTACCTGCGGGGCGCGGCTCTTCGAGCTGCTCGATCTCGATATTGCGATCAAGGACGAAAAGGACGCCAAGGACCTTGCCGTTTCTCAAGGCACGCTGCGCTTCGAACACGTCGATTTCGCCTATCCCGGCGCAGAAGAGCACAAAGTGCTGACGGACATCTCCTTTGAAGCAAAACGCGGCGAAACAATCGGCATCGTCGGACCTCCCGGTAGCGGCAAGTCGACCCTGGCTCATCTGATCCCGCGCTTCTATGACGTGACAGCCGGACGCATCACCATGGACGGACAGGACATTCGCAGCGTGACGCTGCAATCCCTGCGCCGCAAGGTCGTCGTGGTGCAGCAGGATTCCTTCCTTTTCACCACTACCATCGAAAACAACATCGCCTACGGCGATCCCTGGGCGAAGGAAGGCCGGATCGAGCGCGCCAGCGAAAGCGCCCAGCTGCATAACTATGTGCTCGGCCTTCCCAGCGGATATGACACTGTCGTCGGTGAACGCGGCGTCTCTCTTTCCGGCGGCCAGCGCCAGCGCCTGTCGATCGCCCGCACCCTGATGCTGCGCCCCGCCGTGATGGTGCTGGACGATTCCACCGCCGCGATCGATGCCGGCACCGAGCAGCGCATCCGCAGCGCCATGCGCAGATACGCTTCGGATCGCGTCACGATCATCGTCGCGCACCGCCTGAGTTCGCTGATGCATGCCGACCGGATCCTCTTCATGGAGGAAGGGCGGATCGTCGAAAGCGGCACGCACGAGGAGTTGCTCGCTTTGGGCGGTCGCTACAAGGCGCTTTACGATCTGCAGATTCGCCCCGACGACGACGCGCTGACCGCTTGATGACGGCCTGAGGAGGAGCCGGGAATGGCCGATGAACTGGAAACCGAACGCGCCGACGTGCGCGACGACGGCAGGCGGCCGCCCCGGGCGGTCGTCGGCTCACACCGGATCGAAGAGGAAATCTTCGGCAAGGTCTTCGACGGCGATATCGTCAAGCGGATATGGGCCTTCGTGCGCCCCTATCGGGTGAAAATCTACTGGGCGGTTGTCGCCGTCCTGATCTTCACCGCCATGCAGTTGGTGATCCCGCTGATCATCCGTTACGCGATCGACAACGGCATGCAGTCCGGCAGCGCCGATCACGGCGTGCTCATCGGGGCCATCGGTGCCTTTCTCGTGGCGATCGTCATCAATTTCGGCGCGAGCTATGCACAGGAAATGCTGGTCGGAAATGCCGCAGAGGACGTTCTCTTCGACATCCGCAAGGCGATGTTCAGCCATCTCCAACGCGTTTCTCTTTCGTGGATGGACAAGACCGAAGTCGGCCGGCTGATGTCGCGGCTGCAGGGCGACGTCAATTCCATGCAGGAATTTCTGGAAACCTCGGTGCTGTCGGTGGGCGATATCGCCCTGCTCTTTGGCATCGTTTTCGTGATGCTCTACCTTGATTTCAAACTGGGCCTGCTGACGCTTTCGGCCTTGCCGGTCCTTTTTGTCGTCCGCATCTTCTGGCTGCCGAGGGCACGCAAGTCCTTCATGGCCGCGCACGAGACCAATTCCGTCGCGAACGGCGCCCTTGCCGAAGCAATCCATGGCGTTCGTGCCATCCAGAGCATGGACCGCGAACGGGTCAACTTCATGCTCTACGACGACAAGGCGCGGGCGAACCTCAGGACCCATCTGACGGCCGCGAAATACGCCCAAGTCATGGTGCCGATCGTCGATACGCTCACCGGCCTCGCCATGGCGCTGGTCATCGTCGTGGGAGGCGCCCGCGTCCTCAACCAGGCGCTGGATGTCGGTGTGATGATCGCCTTCCTGTTCTACATCCAGCGCTTCTTCGACCCGATCCGTTCACTGACGCTGCAATATTCCGTGATGCAGCGCGCCATGGCCTCGGGCCAGAGGCTGACCGAAGTGCTGGACGTGCCAGTCGACATCAAGGACGCGCCAAATGCCAAAGTCCTCTCGCCGGACATGGATGGTTCGGTCGAATTCCGTGACGTTGTCTTCGGCTACAATCCGAAACATCCGGTGCTGAAACATGTGAGTTTCAAGGTCAATCCTGGAGAAACGGTGGCTCTTGTTGGGCCGACAGGCTCAGGCAAATCGAGCTGCATGTCGCTCATTCATCGTTTCTACGATGTCCAGCAGGGCCAGGTCCTGGTCGGCGGCCACGACGTCCGGGACCTGACGCAGGATTCGCTCGGCCGGCAGATCGCCATGGTGCTGCAGGAACCCTTCCTGTTCACCGGCACCGTCTTCGACAACATCCGCTACCACAAGACCGAAGCGACGCGGGAGCAGGTGATCGAGGCGGCCAAGGCCGTGGGCGCCCATGACTTCATCATGCGCATGCCGGGCGGCTACGATGCCGAACTCGGCCAGCGCGGCGGCAACCTTTCGCTCGGTCAGCGGCAATTGATCAGTTTTGCCCGCGCGCTTGTGGCCGATGCCAAGATCCTGGTGCTCGACGAGGCGACCGCCAACATCGACAGCTATACCGAAATGCTGATCCAGAAGGCGCTGGTGAAGCTGCTCGAAGGCCGCACCGGCCTGGTCATTGCCCACCGTCTCGCCACCATCCGCGAGGCAGATCGCATCATCGTGCTGCAGAACGGCGAGCTGATCGAAAGCGGCAACCACGCGGATCTGATGCGCAACCGCAAGCTCTATGCCAAGCTCTACAATCTCAACTACGCGTCCTTCGATGATATCCCCGAGGAGATAATAGAAGACGCGGTGACGGAATCGGCGACCTGATGCGCCGGGACGTTCAGTCCGAGTTGCGAGACGAAACGCGACATTTTCGCCGTGCCGTTCTGCTCCTTCCAACTTATGATATTATGAGTCAGACCAGAACGTGAAGCTCCGACCTACAGGCAGATGTGAAACGTCAACGCGAGCGCTCTCCCGATGCGGCCGAGTTGAGATGGAGAAAGAAATGAGACGTAGGCAATTCATCTGCATGGCAGCGTCCGCGGCATTCCTGCCACGCGCCGCAGCAGCTGAAGGCACGGCGCTGGTTGTGCACAAGGACCCGTACTGCGGCTGCTGCGGTGCTTGGGCATCGGCCTACGAGGCAGCAGGCTTCGTGGTGACTATCCGCAACGAAGACGACATGGATATGATCAAGGCACAACTGAAGGTGCCGAACGAGGTTCATGGCTGCCACACTGCCATCGTCGACGGCTATTACCTGGAAGGGCACGTGCCCCTTGAGGCGGCGGAAAGGCTCCTGAATGAGCGACCGCCGATCGCTGGGCTGGCGGTCGCGGGCATGCCCAAGGGATCGCTGGGAATGGGAACAGATCCCAACGCCTCTTATGACGTGATGGCCGTACCGCGCGACGGATCGAAGCCCTTCGTCTATCTGGCGGTGCGCCCTTCCTGATGCTTTGTCGTCGCGGCCGTGCGGGATTGGTGGACATTGCCGCCGATCCCGCCGTCGCCGGTCCGATGCTTATTGCTGCCAGAACGCCAGCATCTCTTTGGGCGTTACCTTGCTGTCCTTGTTCGCATCCACGCTGTCGAAGATCCGCTTGTGGACTGCCGCCACCTCCTCGAAGGACAGCGCGCCGTCCCCGTCGGTGTCGGCGATCGCGAACATGATCTTCATCATCTGTCCGCGCATGCCCATCTGCGGCATTCCTCCCATCATGCCGGGCTGCATCATCATGCCTCGCCCCATCATTCCGCCCGGCATCATGTCGGAGCCGGGCATGGTCCCCTGGCTTTGTCCGGCCATGCCGTCCGTCCCCGAAGGCGGGGCGGCCTGCGACGACTCCGCCGGGTGATGCGGATCCGCTCCGCTGGTCTGCGCGAGGGCAAAACCTGCACTCCCGAAGGCGATCGCCGCGGCAAGCAGGACAGCGGTTGGAATTGTTGTGGTTCTCATGTCGTTTCTCCTCTAGATTGGTCTGTATCCGCCTGCCCCCTGAAGTGGGACAGGATGAATTCGAATGTCGTGTCCGGCGAACGCGCCGCCGGGCCACCTAGTCGATCGATGAACGGCGCAGTCTGAGCGAGTTGGCGATGACGCTTACCGAGGAGAGCGCCATGGCGGCCGCCGCAATGATCGGCGACAACAGCAGCCCGAAGGCCGGGTAGAGCACGCCCGCCGCGACGGGCACGCCCGCGGCGTTGTAGAAGAAGGCGAAGAACAGGTTCTGGCGGATGTTGCTCATGGTCGCGTGACTGAGCTTGCGCGCCCTAGCGATCCCTTGCAGGTCGCCCTTCAGCAGCGTGACGCCGGCGCTCTCGATCGCAACGTCCGTTCCCGTGCCCATGGCGATGCCGACATCGGCCGCGGCAAGCGCCGGCGCATCGTTGACCCCGTCTCCAGCCATGGCCACGACACGCCCTTCGCTTCGAAGCCGCGCAACCACCCTTCCCTTGTCCTCCGGCAGGATCTCGGCTTCCACCTCGTCAATGCCGAGTCTTCTCGCCACCGCCTGTGCCGTCGTTCTGTTATCGCCAGTCAGCATGACGACCCGGATATTCTCCTCCTTGAGCGAGCGCAGGGCGGCGGGCGTCGTCGCCTTGACGGGATCGGCAATCGCAATAAGGCCGCCGACTTTGCCGTCGACGGCGACGTAGATCACCGTTGCCCCCTCTCCTCGCAACATCTCGGCCTCGCCCATGAGAACCGACAGGTCGATCCCCATTTCCGCCATGATCCGATGGCTGCCGATGACGAGCTTTTTGCCGTCGACGGTCCCGGTGACGCCTTTACCGACCGGGCTGTCGAAGTCGCGCGCCTCGCCCAAAGCGATCTCTCTCTCCTTGGCTGCAGCGACGATGGCCGCGGCAAGCGGATGCTCGCTGGCACGTTCGAGGGTGGCGGCCAGTCTCAGAAGCTCCGTCTCCTTAAAGCCGTCGATGGCCTTCAGCGCCGTGACCTTCGGCCGGCCTTCCGTCAGGGTGCCGGTCTTGTCGACCACCAGCGTGTCGATCTTCTCGAAACGCTCCAGCGCCTCGGCGTTCTTGATGAGGACACCCATCCCCGCGCCGCGCCCGACACCAACCATGATCGACATCGGGGTCGCCAGTCCGAGAGCGCAGGGGCAGGCGATGATCAGCACGGCGACGGCAGCGACGAGGCCGTGGGCGAAGCGAGGTTCCGGTCCCCAGATGCCCCAGGCGACGAAGGCGGCGACCGCGATAAGGATCACCACGGGAACGAACCAGCCCGACACTTGGTCGGCCAGGCGTTGTATCGGTGCGCGGGAGCGCTGGGCATCCGCGACCATGTGCACGATCTGCGCAAGCATGGTATCGCGTCCGACCTTGCCCGCCCGCATAACGAAACCGCCGCTCTGGTTGAGCGTGCCGCCGATCAGCTTTGCGCCGACCTCCTTCGTCACCGGCATGGATTCCCCGGTGATCATGGATTCGTCGACGGAGCTGCGCCCCTCGACCAGTTCCCCGTCAACCGGCACCTTTTCGCCCGGCCGGACCCGCAGGCGGTCGCCGACCTCCACGACGTCGAGGCTGACGTCCTCGTCCGAGCCGTCATTTCCGACACGGCGGGCCGTCTTCGGCGCGAGGTCCAGCAGCGCCCGGATGGCGCCGCCGGTCTGCTCCCGCGCCCTGAGTTCCAGAACCTGCCCCAAGAGCACGAGGATTGTGATGACAGACGCCGCCTCGAAGTAGATCGCAACGGAACCGTCAGCGGCGCGGAAGGTGTCCGGAAAGATGCCGGGTACGGCCGTGGCGACGACGCTGTAGACCCAGGCGACACCCGTTCCCATCGCGATCAGCGTGAACATGTTAAGGCTGCGATTGACGAGCGAGGCCCAGGCTCGCTCGAAGAACGGCCATCCCGCCCAGAGGACGACTGGCGTCGCAAGCGCGAGCTGGATCCAGTTCGAAAGCTGCGCCCCGAGCAGCATGTGAAGGTTGGTGAGATGGCTCCCGATCTCCAGAGCGAGCACCGGCAACGTCAGCACAAGTCCGATCCAGAACCTGCGGGTCATGTCCAAGAGTTCAGGACTTGCTCCCGTCGCTTCGGTCGCGACTTCCGGCTCCAGCGTCATCCCGCAAATCGGGCAGTTGCCGGGGCCAAGCTGCCGGATCTGCGGATGCATCGGGCAGGTGTAGATCACGTCCGCCTCAGGCTCTGGTTTGACGCTCGTCTTCGAGGCGGGCTTCTTCTCTTCGTGGAGGTGGCCGCTTCGGGAAAGGGAATGGCTTGCATGCGTGTGATGATCAGTCATGGATTGCTCCTTCCCGATGAGAACCGGCTGCATCCGTCCCACGGCCGAGCTTTGGAAGGAACCTCGGTACCGCTCTTGCATAGGCGTCCCATGCGGCTCCGAACTCGGCTCGCGAGGCTTCCTCTTCCCGCTTCGCCAGCCGCACATAGACCCAGACGAGGACCGGGAACATGGCGAGCGTTACAAGCGTCGGCCATTGAAGCAGGAATCCTATCATGATCACGACGAAGGCATCGTATTGTGGATGCCGGACGCGGGCATACGGCCCCGAGGTCGCCAGACGGTGATCGCGCTGGGCGGCGTGGAGTACGTGCCAGCTTGACGCAAGCAGCCAGAAGCCTGCGACGATCAGGAGATTGCTCAGGAGATGGAACGGTCCGAAATGCGGGTTGACCCGCCATCCGAACATCATCTCCAGCAGATGGCCGGCGTCATGCGACCAGAAGTCGATGCCGGGGAATTGCCGCCCGAGCCAGCCGGACAGCAGGTATACGGTGAGCGGGAAGCCGTACATCTCCGTGAAGAGCGCGACGACGAAGGCGGAGAAGGCGCCGAGCGAGCGCCAGTCCCGTTTTGTCTCAAGCTTCGTGAAGCTCGCGGCGAAGATGATGAACACCAGGGAATTGATGAACACCAGACTCCAGAACCCGTAGGCCGGAACATCAAACATCGCGGGTCTCCTTCGTCTTCTGTTGGGCCGCGCCCAGTCTGTGGCCGGCATGATCATGGCCGGGATGGCCGCCGTGACCGTGGCCGTGATGCATGACGACGTGCATCAGAGGGCAGATCAGGATGAGGAGCCACGGCAGAACGCCAAGGACGTGCACGCGGTGCTCGTAGGCAACGAGCGCCAGCGCGATCGCGGTGAAGGCGATGAAGACGGTCCGGCTGTAAGTGCTCCAGGCAGATGGGGAGTTTTTGTTGTCCATGAGAATGTCTCGTCGATTTGTTTCGGGAAGGGCTTCGCAGTCATCAACCGCGTCAACCGATGCCGTCATAGGTCACGTAAGCCATCATGCCCGTCGCCATGTGGTAGAGGTGATGGCAGTGAAGCGGCCAGCGGCCGGGATTGTCGGCGTCGAATGCCAGGACGACGCTCGCCATCGGCGGCAGCAGCACGGTATCCCTGACGGCTCCTGCGACCGGCGCTCCATTGACGGCGCGTACCTGGAAATGGTGGCCGTGCAGGTGCATCGGATGCGCCATCATCGAGGTATTGCTGATCACCACTTCGATCCGCTCGCCGCGCTTCACGACAAGACCGTCCGCGCCATCGATTCCCCAGGTGTAGGCTGCCATGTCGCCCGTCAACGAAAGTTCGAAGCGGCGGTCCGCCGCGCGGGCTGCCAGCGGGATGACGGGATGCAGCCGCTGTTCGAGATCGAGCCCGAGGACCGGCCCCCTCGCCTCGCCATCAACGGCGATCCTGCGAATATCCGCACCCGCGGTGGCAAGGATGATGCCCGTCCGTTCCACGGCTCCCTCGCGCAACGCGAGGACGGGAAACGCACCGCCGTTCTTCGGAATGCTGATGCGGATATCGAGACGCTGACCCATGGAGACAGGGAAAGACGTCCCCGTGACCGGCTGCACGCCCTGCCCGTCGACGGCGACCAATTCCGCGGAAAGGCTGCCCGTGTCGATGGTGAAGGCAGTCGCCGTGGCGCCGTTGATGATGCGCAAACGAACCTGGCCGCCTTTCTCGACCCTTACGACATCGGGATCGTCGAGCGTCCGGTCGTTGGCGAGATAGGCGTCATATTCGATGTCGTTGAGGTCCATCGCCGACGTGGCCGCCATCGGCATGCCCATCGTCGACATGCCCGTCATCGGCATCTGATGCCCCTGCATAGTCTTCATTGTCTGCATCATGCCCTGATGGCCAGACCGCATGCCATGCCCGGCGCTCACACCCTTCAGCCCTTCAAGCAGTTCCTCCGGGGATTTGAACGAGAAGTCATGGAGCAGGATCACGACCTCCTGCTCGTCGCGGGCGCGATCTTCGGCAGTCCGCACGATCAGCGGTGCAGCGAGGAGGTTCTGCTCCTGCAGCGTATGGGCATGCATCCAATGCGTGCCACCCGCGCCGACCGGGAAGATGTAGCGGCGGGTCTCGGACGGCTTCAGGAGTGCGGCCGGGTTGTCGGGTACGCCGTCGGCCGCCCAGGGCGGCGTCAGACCGTGCCAGTGGATCAGAGTGGGCTGGTCGATAGCGCTCGACAGCGCGACATCGAATTCCGTTCCGGCATCCAGCGTCAGCCCCGAACTGCTGTCTGGCTGGACGAGGCCGAAGACTCGGGCAGACTTGCCCCTGACGTCTATGGTCCTGTATCCGACGGAGAGGCTGCGAGGCGCTCCCTGTGCAGATGTGGATCTTGCGTCCTGCGAAAAGGCGCGGACGGGACGGAGGGCGGCCGATGTGCCAAGCGCTGCTGCGCCGACCATCAGACCGTTAAGAAAATCACGGCGGTTCATTGCAATTGGTCCTGTTTCCGGATCGGCTGCGCCGATCATTGGTCTTGGGCACCCGTGAGGAAGCCCGTCGAAATGGCCGGATGCCGCAACGGAGCGGCTTCCGGAATCCTCAGACCGGAAAACGGGGGGGACCAAGCGTCGGCGGAAGCGCCAGACCGTGACCGGTCTGGTCGCGCCATGCAAAACGGAGGAAGGAGCCAATGGCTGCCGGCGCCTCCGGCCTGTCCATATTCGTCAGGACGACACAGAAGCCGCATGGAACGGCGCAGCAGCTCTTGTGGTCGGGAATGTGAAGGCCGCCCTTGACCGAGGCGTGGACGGCCTCCTGGATCGAGGAGCGTTCGAAGCCGGAGTGCTCGTGAACGGAATGTTCATGGCACTGCATCGCCTGCACGCCTGCCGTCGGCGCGAAGAGAAGCGCAAGCCCGACCAGCACGGTCAGCACTGCGTTCATCCATGCGAACCTGCGGCGATCGGCTGCCATGCGTGCGGCTCCGTTCCCCTGATCAGCCGAAGCGACGGCTGATGGCGTTGAAGATAGTGCCGATCAACGCTCCCGCATAGCCCCCGAAGACGATACTCTGAACAACGCCCAGCGCCAGGCTCTGCAGATCGAAGCCGGTCAGTCCCAGATAGAACTGCAGCCAAGTCCGGTGCAGACCCCATTCCGGAGCGACGAAGCCGAGCAGCATGCACAGCAGAAACGAGATGGTAGCGAAGGAGGCAAGTGTGGCGGCAAGGACTGGAACGGAGACATGCGCGGACACTGCCGGAGACGCCTCGGAACCAGGGTGCAGGATCGTGTTCACCATTGTAGATCCTCCGATGGGGCTGTTCGCGCAGCCATCACGACCCGACTACTTTGGACCCTTCCGACCGCGCATTCCTTGATTCAAGTCAACAATGCCGGAGCCCGCCGGACAAGAGTTACCACAGCCCTGGATGTAGCCATTCGAAGTGGCGTATCCCCTCAAAAGCAGCATCATGATCGGCATGTCGGCGGCGTCGAACCAATGGGCGCAGCCGGCGCCGAGCTCCGTGCACGACACCAGGACCGGCGCCCGGCGCCCCCGCTACAAAAGGCATGCGTTGGCTTTCCACGGGACAGATTTCGACCTGAACGCGAATAACGGCCGCTCGTCATCCAGATGTATTATTCCGGAAGTACGCCGCTTGTTGCGATTGTTCCGAAAGCAACGATGGAGAACCACCATGACTGACGTCGACACCAGCAAACTGTCTTGGGACGAGTGGGACGAACTGCACAATCCGCCGCCGGCCGAGACCGAATTCGACCGCGTGGTGGAAAGTGCCCTTTCGCGGCGCGGCTTCCTCGGCGGTGTCCTTGCCATCGGCTCCGCCGCGGCTGCGATGGGCACGCTCGGCAACCTGATGTCGTCCACCTCTGCCCAGGCACAGCAGGCAGCCTCGGCCGGCCGCTTCGCGTTCAAGCCGATCCCCGTCTTCACCGACAATACGATCCATGTACCCGAAGGTTACAGCTGGAAGCCGCTCGCCAAGTGGGGGCAGCCGCTGTTTAAGGGCGTGCCGGACGTTGACCCTGTGAAGGGTGTGAGCCTCAAAAACTCCGATAAGGTGTTTGGTGAAAACACCGACGGCATGGAACTCTTCGTCGTCGGCGACCACCAGCTGATCGCCGTCAACCACGAATATGTGAACCCCGAAATCAACCTGCCGCATCGCGAAAAGGGCACTCCGGCCAATCTCGATGAAGTGCGCATCCTGCAGAACATGCAGGGCGTCACCGTCATGGAAGTGGCCGAAGGGGAAAATGGCTGGGAGATCGTGCTCGACAGCCCGTTCAACCGTCGCATCCATCACAACACGCCGATGAAGCTCTCCGGCCCGGCCGCCGGCTCGGATCTCATCAAGACCGCAGCCGACCCGAACGGCACCGACTGTCTTGGGACCTTCAACAATTGCGGCGCCGGCCGCACGCCGTGGGGCACCTACCTCACCTGCGAAGAGAACTTCAACGGCTATTTCGGCACGACCGACGCCGCCTTCAAGCTGCCCGATGACTACAAGCGCTACGGCATCGTCGCCGAGACGCGTTATGCCTACGAGAAGTTCGACGAACGCTTCGACGTCGCCAAGAACCCGAACGAACCCCGCCGCGCCGGCTATATCGTCGAGATCGATCCGTCGGACGCCTCCTCGACCCCGGTCAAGCGCACGGCGCTCGGCCGCATCAAGCATGAGAACGCCGCCGCCGTGGTCGCACGCGACGGCCGTGTGGTCGTCTACATGGGCGACGACGAGCGTGGCGAATTCCTCTACAAGTTCGTCTCCAACGGCATCTACGTACCGGGCGGCGACACCTCGAAGCTGCTCGACGAAGGCACGCTCTTCGTCGCCAAGTTCTCCGACGACGGTACGGGCGAATGGGTCGCGCTGACGCCGGAATCGACCGGCATGAAGATGGACGAGATCTGCGTCTTCACCCGCCAGGCCGCCTCCAAGGTCGGCGCCACGACGATGGACCGTCCGGAATGGGTCGCCGTCAACCCGGTCGCCATCGAGGCCTATTGCGCGCTGACCAACAATTCGAACCGCGCCGTGAGCAAGGACGGCAAGATGAAGTCGAACGCCGGCGGCGACGTCATGGCGCTCAACGCGGCCAATCCGCGCGAGAAGAACGAGTACGGCCAGATCGTGCGCTGGTATCCGGAAAACGACGACCATGCCGACGGCAAGTTCAAGTGGGACCTGTTCGTCATGGCCGGCAATCCGGACGTGCACAAGGAAGGCCCCTATGCCGGTTCGTCCAACATCAACTCCGGCAACATGTTCAACTCGCCTGATGGCATGATGTTCGACTCGACCGGTCTCTTGTGGATCCAGACCGACGGCGAGGACACCAATGAGGGCGAATTCCTCGGTCAGGGCAACAACCAGATGCTCGCCGGCGATCCGGTCACCGGCCGCATCGAGCGTTTCCTGACCGCGCCCAAGGGCGCGGAAGTCACCGGCCAGACCTGGTCGGCCGACAAGCGCACCCACTTCGTCGGCATTCAGCATCCCGATGCTCCCTTCCCGGATGGCGAAGGCAAACTGCCACGCTCGACCGTGGTCGCAATCAAGCGCGACGACAATGCGCTCGTTGGATAGCCGCTAGATGCCACGAAACGGTTTGGGGGCGCTGACGTCAGCGCCCCCAACACGGGCTGCGATGGCGTTGCCCTGGCCAGGGAGTGCGTAGGCGATACCTCGCTATGCCGCTGAATCTCATCTTCCGTCATTTGAAACTTGTTATCGCGGGACACTGATCCGCCCGGTCACGCCGCCCTCTCCGGCGCAGATCAATGCAAAAACGCCCGGAAGCGGCAGCCGCTTCCGGGCGTTTTTTTGATTGCCGATGCCTGTGTCAGGCTCTCAACGGCGCTGGTTATAGACGTCTACGCAGACGGCACCGAGAAGCACCAGCCCCTTGATGACCTGCTGGTAGTCGATGCCGATGCCGAGGATCGACATGCCGTTGTTCATCACGCCCATCAGGAATGCGCCGATGACGGCACCCGTCACCTTGCCGACGCCGCCATAGGCCGAGGCACCGCCGATGAAGCAGGCAGCGATGACGTCAAGCTCGAAGCCGGAGCCGGCCTTCGGGGTTGCACTGTTGAGGCGGGCCGCGACGACGAGGCCGCCGAGCGCTGCCAGAACGCCCATGTTGACGAATGTCCAGAAGACGAGGCGCGTGGTCTTGATGCCGGAGAGTTCGGCAGCGCGGGCGTTGCCGCCGACCGCGTAGATCTGCCGCCCGATGATGGTGCGGTTGGTGAAGAAGCCGTAGGCCGCGACCAGCACCGCCATGATGATCAGCACGTTCGGCATGCCGCGGTGCGACGAGATCAGATAAGCGACATAGCCGATCGCGGCCAGAACCACGATGTTCTTGCCGATGAAGAAGCCCATCGGTTCGCTCTCCACGCCGTGCGAGATGCGGCGGGCGCGGCTGCGGAAGTTCTGCCAGACGAGCGCTGCGGCAAGCAGCAGGCCGAGAATGAACGAGGTCAGGTAGACGCCGCCATCGGAGGAGATGAGCTCGACGACATAGCCGGACGACAGCTTCTGAAAGATCGGCGGGAACGGACCGATAGCCTGGCTGCCGAGAATGGCGATCATGAAGCCGCGGAAGACAAGCATGCCCGCCAGCGTCACGATGAAGGACGGTATCTTGAAATAGGCGACAAAGTAGCCTTGAATGGCGCCGATGAGCCCGCCGACCACGAGGCAGATCACGATCGAGCTCGCGAAATCAAAGCCCCACCGGACCATCAGAAGCCCGGCCAGGCCGCCGATGAAGCCGGCAACCGAGCCGACCGAGAGGTCGATATGGCCCGTCACGATCACCATCAGCATACCAAGCGCCATGATGACGATATAGCTGTTTTGCAGGACGATATTGGTTACGTTGAGCGGCTTGAGGAGAATGCCACCGGTCGCGAACTGGAAGAAGATGACGATCACGACCAGCGAGATCAGCATCCCATAGTCGCGCAGGTTATCTTTCCAGAAACTCGTTGCCAGCTTGGGAGCGGTGATTGCTTCCTGCGGGGTGGTCATGATTATCTCCCTTTGCGACGCATGATGGCGCGCATGATATTTTCCTGCGTTGCCTGCTCGCCGGCCACTTCGCCGACGAACTCACCCTCATGCATCACCATGATTCTATCACAGGTGCCGATCAGTTCTGGCATTTCGGACGAGATCACGATGACGGCTTTTCCGGCATCCGCAAGTTCGTTGATGATGGAATAGATTTCGTACTTTGCGCCGACATCAATGCCACGCGTTGGCTCATCCAGGATCAGGATGTCGGGCCCGGTGAACAGCCATTTCGACAGCACCACCTTCTGCTGGTTGCCGCCGGAGAGCTTGCCGGTTTCCTGGTAAACGGTATGGCTGCGGATCCGCATCCGGGTGCGGAACTCCTGGGCCACCTTCATTTCCTGGATGTCGTCGATGACCCCGCGGTTCGAGACGCCGCCGAGATGCGCAAGCGAGATGTTCTTGCGGATGTCTTCCGCCAGAATGAGCCCCAGGTGCTTGCGGTCTTCGGTCACATAGGCGAGACCCGCCTTGATGGCGCGATGCACGTCCGACGTATCGACTTCCTTGCCGTGGATCTTCACCGTGCCCGTGATGTCGCGGCCGTAAGTGCGGCCGAAGACGCTCATGGCGAATTCGGTGCGGCCGGCGCCCATGAGGCCCGAAATACCGACGACCTCGCCGGCGCGGACCTTCATGGATACATTCTTGACAACCTGCCGGCTTGCGTGCAGCGGATGATAGACGGACCAGTTTTCGACTTCGAAGATGACCTCGCCGATCTTGGGGGTGCGGGCCGGATAACGGCTTTCGAGGTCGCGGTCGACCATTCGGCGGACGATCTCATCCTCGTCGACGGTGCCTTCGTGGCAGTCGAGCGTGCCGACGGTCCGGCCGTCGCGCAGAACGGTGATGCGGTCAGCGACCTCTGTGATCTCGTTCAGCTTGTGGCTGATCATGATCGAGGTGATGCCGTTGCGGCGGAATTCCTTGAGCAGTTCGAGAAGTGCTGCGCTGTCGGTTTCGTTGAGCGACGCAGTCGGCTCGTCCAGGATCAGCAGGCGCACTTCCTTCGACAGCGCCTTGGCAATTTCGACCAGCTGCTGCTTGCCGACGCCAAGATTGGTGATGAGTGTTTCCGGCGCTTCGGTGAGCCCGACCTTGGCCAGGAGCTGCTTGGTGAGCCTGTAGCGCTCGTCGCGGTCGATCACGCCGTATTTGGATGGCGCCTTGGCGAGAAAGATATTCTCGGCAATCGACATCAGCGGAATGAGGGCAAGCTCCTGGTGAATGATGATGATGCCGAGCTTTTCGGAATCGTTGATGTCGCGGAAGTGCCGCTCCTCCCCATCGAAGAGGATCGAACCTTCGTAGGAGCCATGCGGATAGACTCCCGAAAGCACCTTCATCAACGTTGATTTACCGGCTCCGTTTTCGCCGACGAGCGCATGGATCTCGCCTTCCTTGACGGTGAAGCTGACATCGGAAAGCGCCTTGACGGCGCCAAAGCTCTTCGAAATGCCCCGCATCTCGAGGATCGGCGGCTTTTCGGGAAGAGAGACGGGATCGAGCATGATCACTCCGCAATAAGAAAGCCCGCGCAGCGGATTGCTCCGCTGCGCGGGTCGATGAGATTACTTGACCTGAGCTTCGGTGTAGTAACCGCTGCCGATCAGGATTTCTTTCCAGTTGGTCTTGTCGACGATAACCGGCTTCAGCAGGTAGGACGGAACGACCTTCTTGCCGTTGTCGTAGGTCTTCGTGTCATTCACCTGGGGCTCCTTGCCGCTCATGACCGCATCCACCATGTCGACAGTCACTTTAGCAAGTTCGCGGGTATCCTTGAAGATGGTGGAATACTGCTCGCCAGCAAGGATCGACTTGACCGACGGAACTTCCGCGTCCTGGCCGGTTACGATCGGCATCGGCATGTCGCCGCTGCCGTAACCGACACCCTTCAGGGAAGACAGGATGCCGATGGAGATGCCGTCATAGGGAGACAGAACGCCGTTCAGCTTCTTGTCGGAATAGGTGGACGACAGGATTGCGTCCATGCGAGCCTGTGCCGTCGCGCCATCCCAACGAAGGGTCGCAACCTGGTCCATGCCGGTCTGGCCGCTGCCGACGACCAGCGTACCCTTGTCGATCAGTGGCTGAAGCACGCTCATCGCGCCGTTGTAGAAGAAGTAGGCGTTGTTATCGTCCGGAGAACCGCCGAAGAGTTCGATGTTGAACGGACCCTTTTCGGTGTCGGCCTTCAGGCCCTTCACGAGCGACGTCGCCTGCTGCACGCCGACCTGGAAGTTGTCGAAGGTGGCGTAGTAGTCGACGTTCGGCGTGTCACGGATCAGGCGGTCATAAGCGATGACCTTGATCTTCTGGTCGGCAGCCTGCTGCAGAACGTCAGAAAGCGTCGTGCCGTCGATCGACGCAACGACGAGAACCTTGGCACCTTTGGTGATCATGTTCTCGATCTGGGAAAGCTGGTTCGGAACGTCGTCTTCCGCATACTGCAGATCGACCTGATAGCCGCGCTCCTTGAGAACCTTCACCATGTTGTCGCCGTCGGCGATCCAGCGCGCCGAAGACTTGGTCGGCATAGCGACGCCGACGAGACCCTTTTCCTGAGCTGCGGCAGGCGCAGCAAAGGCCAGGCCCGCCAGCATGGCGGCCGTGGTCATATATTTCAAGATGCTCATGTAGTACTCCTCCTTGAGGTCGGCTCCCCTTGAGCCGCCGTAGCTAAGGTTAGGGCGGCCCCCCGCCGCCCCTGGGGATCGTTACCGATCAGTGGTTATCGCGCGGCAGCCCGGCTGTCTGGGCGATCCGCTGGTATTTGACGGCCGGTTCAAGAACCGCGCCGGTTTCCATCTGACCCACGATGCCTCGCTGGATTTCCTGCCAGGGGGTCTGATGCTTCGGATAGTGGTAACCACCGTTTGCTTCCAAAGCCTTACGGCGTTCGGTTAATTCTTCGTCAGAGATCAGGATGTTGGCCGTGCCCCGTCCGAGATCGATGCGCACGCGGTCACCGGTCCGCAGCAGCGCAAGGCCGCCACCCGCCGCCGCTTCCGGCGAAGCATTAAGGATGGACGGGCTGCCCGACGTGCCGGACTGACGTCCGTCGCCGATGCAGGCGAGCGACGAAATACCCTTCTTCAGGAGGTAATCGGGCGCGCGCATGTTCACGACTTCCGCCGCTCCAGGATAACCGATCGGACCGGCGCCGCGCATGAAGAGGACGGTATGCTCGTCGATCTCCAGCGACGGATCGTCGATCCGGTGGTGATAATCCTCCGGTCCGTCGAATACCACGGCCCGGCCCTCGAATGCCTCCGGGTCGGCCGGGTTCGACAGATAACGTTCGCGGAATTCCGGCGAAATGACGCTGGTCTTCATGATCGCGGACGAGAAGAGATTGCCGCGCAGCACGCGGAAGCCGGCCCGCTCCTTGAGCGGCTCTTCGTAGCGGCGGATAACCTTGGCATCCTCGATAATGGCGCCGCGGCAGTTCTCGCCGATCGTCTTGCCGTTCACGGTCATAGCGTCCTCGTGAATGAGGCCCTGTTCCATGAGCTGGTTGACGACCGCCGGCACGCCGCCCGCGTGGTAATAATCTTCGCCGAGATATTCGCCGGCCGGCTGGAGGTTGACCAGCAGCGGCACCTCTTCACCATAGGTCTGCCAGTCGTCGACGGTGAGTTCGACGCCGATATGGCGGGCGAGCGCATTCAGATGGATCGGGGCATTGGTGGAGCCGCCGATCGCGGAATTGACGCGGATCGCGTTGATGAAGGCTTCCTTGGTCAGGATATCGGAAGGCTTCAGATCTTCCTTCACCATCTCGACGATGCGAAGGCCGGTCAGATAGGAAACCTCCTGGCGGTCGCGGTAAGGTGCCGGGATGGCCGCCGAACCCGGCAGCTGCATGCCCAGCGCCTCGGCCAGCGAATTCATCGTCGTTGCCGTGCCCATGGTGTTGCAGTAACCGGTAGACGGCGCCGACGACGCGACCAGCTTGACGAAGCCTGCATAATCGATCTCGCCCTTTGCGAGCAGCTCGCGGGCTTTCCAGACGATCGTGCCCGAACCGGTGCGCTCGCCGCGGAACCATCCGTTCAGCATTGGTCCGACCGACAGAGCGATCGCGGGAATGTTGACCGTGGCGGCGGCCATGAGACAGGCCGGGGTCGTCTTGTCGCAACCGATGGTGAGGACGACGCCATCGAGCGGATAACCGTAGAGCACCTCGACGAGGCCGAGATAGGCCAGGTTACGGTCGAGACCTGCTGTCGGACGCTTGCCGGTCTCCTGGATCGGATGAACCGGGAATTCGATCGCGATGCCGCCGGCCTCCCGGATGCCTTCGCGCAAGCGATGAGCAAGCTCGAGGTGATGGCGGTTGCACGGAGAGAGGTCGGAGCCGGTCTGCGCGATACCGATGATCGGCCGATCCGACTGAAGTTCTGCCTGGCTGAGGCCGAAATTCATGTAGCGCTCAAGATAAAGCGCCGTCATGTCGACATTCGCCGGGTTGTCGAACCAGGCGCGCGAGCGGAGCTTCTTCACCTCCTGGCGGCGGTGCTCGGTTTCGGCGATCTCATTGGATGGAGCGTTCTCTGAATTGCTCATAATCAGTCCTCGAATGCATCTGTTTGAATGCGCCGGCCCAGCATGAAGGCATCGGCGACATGCACCAGCGGCGAAAAGTCGGCATCGCTCCGGCCGGCAGCCACCAATGCTACGAAATCACGATAAAGGTTACGGTACTCGCGGTCCTCTTCGAGAATCGCGTTTTGACCATCGACAAAAAGCCGGCTGCCGCCATGCGTCAAAACGACCGGGCCCTCGTCGGTCTCAACCCGGATATCCCATGTCTGTGGGCCAGTCTGCCGCCAGTCGAATTCCGCCGCCACCGGAAGCCCGCTATCGGTCTCGAATGCAAGGCTGGCGGCGATCGGTGCCGCGCGGTTGGCCGGGAAGGTCAGCTCGGACCGGGTGAGGTGGAATTTTTCCGGCATGATTTGAGTGACGATCGACAATGCATTGATGCCCGGATCGAATACCCCGAGACCGCCCGGCTCCCAAATCCAGGCTTGACCCGGATGCCAGTGACGGACGTCTTCCTTCCACTCCACAGCCACGCTGCGGATCTTTCGCTTGGCGAGCAGCGCGCGTGCCGGCTCGACTGCGGCAGCGGCGCGCGAATGCCAGGTCGAAAACAGCGTCAACCCTTTCGCCCTTGCGAGTGCCTCCAAGGCGTAGACCTCGGACAGCGTCGCGCCCGGCGGCTTTTCGAGCATCACGTGCTTGCCGGCGTCGAGCGCCGCCTTGGCCTGCTCGAAGCGGCCTTGCGGCGGCGTACAGAGAGAAACGGCGTCAACTTCCACGCCCGATGCAAGCAGATCGCCGATTTCGTGGAAACAGGCGACGCCGTCGAGCTGGGCATGGCGGCTTGCGACGGCTACAAGCTCGATGCCGTCGGTCGCCTTGATCGCGCCGAGATGCTGATCTCTTGCGATTTTTCCGAGACCGACGATGGCAAGACGAATAGAAGCCATGGGACCCTCAGAGCTTCTTGATCGTAACCGGCTTGTCGGCGGCAACCGTCAGGCGGTTGACGAGCGGCAGCTTGAAGGGAGCCGCAGCGATCTCGAACACGTCACCTGGCTCCGTCTTGACCCCTTCCGAGAAGGAAAGCGTAGCCGTACCGAAGAAGTGGACATGCAGATCGCCCGGTTCGCGGAACAGCTCATATTTGAAATTGTGATGCTCGAGATTGGCGATCGTATGAGACATGTTCGCCTCCCCGGAAAGGAAGGGCTTCTCGAAGATCACCTGATCGCCGCGACGCACCCGCGACGTGCCCTCTACATGATCGGGCAGATCGCCGACAAGAAGCTCAGCGCCCAGCGAGGCCTGCCGAAGCTTCGAGTGGGCAAGCCAGAGATAGTTGCCTTTTTCGGTCACATGGTCGGAAAATTCGTTGGCAAGGCAGAAGCCGATGCGGAAGGGCGTACCGTCCGGTCCGATCAGATAGATGCCGGCAAGCTCCGGCTCTTCGCCGCCATCGAGCGCGAAGGCGGGCGAAACGAGATTTTCGCCGGTTGCGCGCAACTGCGAGCCATTGCCCTTGTAGAACCATTCCGGCTGCGCGCCGATCTGCCCCAGATCAGGCTTGCCGCCCTCGACACCCATGAGGAACATGCGCATGGAATCGGTGGGCTTTTCCGAGGACTGAGCGGCCTTGTGCATCTTGTCGCGGCCGTCCGCGGAACCGAGATGGGTGAGCCCCGTCCCGGCTACGACGAAATGGCCGGGATCCGGATGCGTGATCGGCAGAGCAAGACGGCCCTCCTCGGCAGCCTTTTGAACATCCACGGCATCGCCCAGGCCCGCGGCATCGATGCGCTGCGCCAGCGTCTGGCCGGCGGCAATTGCCTGCTGAGCGAGCTCATATGTCGAAGAAACGCCCTGCACTATACGTGCAGCCCCTTCTCCATCCCATGCGACGACCTGCAGCTTGCCGCTGCCATCTTTAACCTGAAGAACGCGCAACATCGATTCCGTTACCCAATGATTTCATATTCTGCATGGCGTCTCCTGCCACCATGCGCCTCCCACCAGAACCTTCGGATCCGATGCAGTCATAAATACGACTATTGGATTGGTCGCCCGCTTGTCAAGAACGATTGGGCAGCCCTTCAGACGCCATGGAAATTTTTCCACATACAGATTCTTTATATATATCAATGCGTTAAAAAACAAGCACAGGTGCTCGAACTGAAGTTTCCCGCAACTTCATCAAAAATGCCTCTTGAAAAAGTAATATTATATGCTCATCCTCGGCTCCGTCAGTTTGCTTCATCTCTGGGAGGATTATAGATGAAAAGAGCACTCGCGGCGGTTACCGTCGCATTCGGCCTGGCACTTGCTTCAGGCGTATCCGCACAATCACTCACCGTTGGCTTCTCGCAGATCGGCTCCGAATCGGGCTGGCGTGCGGCTGAAACCACCGTTACCAAGCAGGAAGCGCAAAAACGTGGCGTGAATCTGAAATTTGCCGATGCGCAGCAGAAGCAGGAAAACCAGATCAAGGCCATCCGCGGCTTCATCGCCCAGGGCGTTGACGCCATCTTCGTGGCACCGGTCGTGGCGACCGGCTGGGACGCAGTCCTGAAGGAAGCCAAGGAAGAGAAAATCCCGGTCATCCTGCTCGATCGTGAGATCGATGCGCCGAAGGACCTCTACCTGACCGCTGTTACGTCCGACACCGTCTTCGAAGGCAAGGTCGCCGGCGAGTGGCTGGTCAAGGAAGTCGGCTCCAAGGATTGCAAGGTTGTTGAGCTTCAGGGCACGACTGGCTCCTCGCCCGCCATCAACCGCAAGAAAGGTTTTGATCAAGCGATTGCCGGCAAGAGCAATATCAAGATCGTCCGCTCGCAGACCGGCGACTTTACCCGCACCAAGGGTAAGGAAGTCATGGAAAGCTTCATCAAGGCCGAAGGCGGCGGCAAGGGTATCTGCGCCGTCTATGCCCACAACGACGACATGGCCGTCGGCGCCATCCAGGCTATCAAGGAAGCCGGCCTGAAGCCCGGCACCGACATCAAGATCGTCTCGATCGATGCCGTGCCGGATATCTTCCAGGCAATGGCCAAGGGCGAAGCCAACGCGACGGTGGAATTGACGCCGAACATGGCCGGCCCTGCATTCGATGCGCTCGAAGCCTATCTGAAGAACAAGAAAGAGCCGCCGAAGTGGATCCAGACGGAATCCAAGCTCTATACGGCCAAGGATGATCCAATGAAGGTCTATGAGGCCAAGAAGGGTCTCGGCTACTAAGTCCTCCCGCTGCCCGGCCTGCTCTTCATTCTGGGCCGGGCGCTAACTGAAACCGGAGCGGAGCCCCCATACCGCTCCGGTTCTTTGATACGTGCGGGAATTATCGGCATGTCAGATTCCAATTCTCTTCTGGAAGCCCGAGGCATAGGCAAGGCCTTTCTCGGCATCACGGCGCTCGACGGCGTCGACTTCTCCCTGAACCGGGGCGAAATCCACGCGCTGCTCGGCGAAAACGGCGCCGGCAAATCGACGCTGATCAAGATTTTGACCGGGGTCTACAGCCGTGACCGCGGAACCATGCAACTTGACGGAAGCGACGTGACCCCGGCAAACGTGGCTGAGGCTCAGGCACTCGGCATCGGTACGGTTTACCAGGAAGTCAATCTGCTGGAAAACCTGACGGTAGCCGAAAACCTCTTTCTGGGGCGCCAGCCGCACCGCTTCGGTCTGATCGACCGCCGCGAAATGCGCCGGCGTTCGAAGGCGCTGCTTGCCCGCTATGGCCTGGACATCGATGTCGACGCCCTGCTCTCCTCCTATTCGGTGGCCGTCCGCCAGATCGTCGCGATCGCCCGTGCAGTGGATCTGTCCGGCAAGGTCCTGGTTCTCGACGAACCGACCGCCAGCCTCGATTCCCATGAGGTCGAGATGCTGTTTTCGGTGCTGCGCCGGCTCCGCGAAGAAGGCCTCGGCATCATCATCATCACCCATTTCCTGAACCAGGTCTATGCGATTGCCGACCGCGTCACGGTTTTGCGCAACGGGCGGTTGGTTGGCACGCGAAAACTTTCGGAACTGCCGCAGCTGGAACTTATCTCGATGATGCTCGGCCGCGAATTGCAGCACATCACCCGCGAACATCAGGCCCAGGACGAGACGGTTGCGGCAACCGCCGAGGCGCCCATACGCTTCGCAAATTATGGCAAGCGCGGCAGCGTGGCGCCCTTCGACCTTGATATTCGCCCCGGCGAAGTGGTCGGCATTGCGGGCCTCCTCGGCTCCGGGCGGACCGAGACCGCGTTCTTGCTCTTCGGCATCGATCGGGCCGACAGCGGCACTGCGACGATAGACGGCCGGCCGGTTTCCTTGACTTCCCCCGAGGCGGCGATCGTCAACGGCTTCGGCTTCTGCCCCGAGGAACGCAAGACCGATGGCATCATCGGCGACTTCTCGGTTGCCGATAATATCGCTCTGGCGCTGCAGGCCCGGCAAGGCTGGTCAAAGCCGATCTCCTCGCGTGAAAAGCACGCTCTGGCCGAAAGCTTCATCAAATCCCTCGATATCCGCCCGCCGGATGCCAACCGGCCGATCAAATTCCTGTCCGGCGGCAACCAGCAGAAGGCGATCCTCGCCCGCTGGCTGGCGACCGAGCCGCGCCTGCTGATCCTCGACGAACCGACACGCGGCATCGATATCGGCGCGCATGCGGAAATCCTCAAGATGATAGAACGCCTGTGTTCGGAGGGCATGTCCCTGGTGGTGATCTCGTCGGAACTTGAGGAACTGACGGCGGTCGCCCACCGGGTCATCGTGCTTTCCGACCGGCGGCATGTGGCGGAACTGTCCGGCGACGCCTTGACGGCCGACAATATCATGCAGGCAATCGCCACCTCCGCCCGTACGGAGGCCGCGTGATGAACCGTCTCACCCGCCGCCTGCGCCGCCTCGCCCCGCAGATGGTCGCGCTGGCGATCATTCTCGCGCTGATCACGGCGATCGCCCCCGGCTTTCTGACGATCTCCTTCCAGAACGGCCGCCTCTACGGCAGCCTGATCGACATTCTGGTGCGTGCCGCCCCGGTAGCACTGCTGACGATCGGCATGACACTGGTGATCGCGACCCGAGGCATCGACCTTTCGATCGGCGCGGTGATCGCCATTTGCGGCGCCGTTGCTGCAACCCTCATCAGCAAGGACTATCCGCTCTCGGTGGTGATCCTCACATCGCTCTGCGTCGGCCTGGTGTGCGGCTTGTGGAATGGCGTCCTCGTCGCACTCCTCGACATTCAGCCGATCATTGCCACCCTGATCCTGATGGTGGCCGGGCGCGGCATTGCGCAGCTGATCACCGAGGGCGTCATTCTCACCTTCAACAATGACGGCTTTTCTGCCCTGGGCTCCGGTTCGCTGGCCGGCATCCCGGTTCCGATCCTGATCTGGATCCTGGCGGCGCTTCTGATCGGCGTGCTCGTCAGGCGCTCTGCCCTGGGCTTCCTGATCGAAGCGACCGGCATCAACCGGCGCGCCGCGACCCTTGCCGGCGTACGGGCGCGGTTCCTGCTGTTCTTCGTCTATGCCATATCCGGTATCTGCGCAGCCGTAGCCGGCCTGATCGTGACCGCCGACATCCGCGGCGCCGACGCCAACAATGCCGGTCTCTGGCTGGAGCTGGATGCAATTCTGGCAGTCGTCATCGGCGGAACATCGCTCAATGGCGGCCGGTTCTCGATCACCGCTTCGTTGATCGGCGCGCTGATCATCCAGTCGATCAATACCGGCATCCTGGTTTCGGGCTTCCCGCCGGAATTCAACCTCATCATCAAGGCGGGCATCATCATCGTCGTGCTGACACTCCAATCTCCGGCGATCATGAACCTGCTCGGCTTCGTGAAAGCGGCGAAGACCCGGCCGGAAACGGCAGCCAGCAAAGTGGAGGGAGCAGCGCGATGATCCATACCCGCAACCTGCCCTTCGTCACCACGCTCGGCATCTTCGTCATCGCCTACGCGCTCTGCATCCTGCAGTTCCCGAACATGCTGTCGACCCGGGTGATCGGCAATCTCCTGACCGACAATGCCTTCCTCGGCATTGCGGCGGTCGGGATGACATTCGTCATACTTTCGGGCGGCATAGACCTGTCCATCGGTTCGGTTATTGCATTCACCAGTGTCTTCGTCGCCGTGCTGGTCGGATCGCTGGGAGTCCATCCGCTCGCCGCCTTTACCGTAGTGCTGGTGATCTCAACGCTGTTCGGCAGCTTAATGGGAGCGATGATCCGCTATCTCGGCATCCCGCCCTTCGTCGTCACCCTTGCGGGAATGTTTCTTGCCCGCGGCGCGGCCTACCTCATCTCGACGGAGTCGGTACCGATTTCGCACGAGGTCATCGATACGATCCAGGGCTTCTATTTCCGATTTCCGGGCGGAGGCAGGCTGACGGCGCTCGCCATGCTGATGCTGCTGGTGTTTGTCGTCGGCGCCTTCGTTGCCGGCCGGACCCGCTTTGGCGCCAATGTCTATGCGATCGGCGGCAGCGAACAATCTGCGGAACTGATGGGGGTGGCGGTCGGACCGACGACCATCGGTATCTATGCCCTTTCGGGCTTTCTCTCCGGCCTTTCCGGCATCGCCTATACGCTCTACACGTCTTCGGGCTATTCGCTGGCGACCGTCGGCGTCGAGCTGGATGCGATCGCGGCGGTCGTTATCGGTGGCACGCTGTTAACGGGCGGCGTCGGTCTTGTTGCAGGGACATTCGTCGGAATCCTGATCCAGGGCCTGATCCAGACCTACATCGTCTTCGACGGCACGCTGTCTTCCTGGTGGACCAAGATCGTCATTGGCATTCTGCTCTTCATCTTCATTGTATTGCAGCGCGGGATCATCTGGTATTCGAACAGGCGATTGGCCGAGGGACGGCTTAGGGAGGTTTAATTGGGTCTTCTGGAAACGACGATCAGTGGTCGAAAGCGCCGCAGCAACCACGCGCATGTGGTAGCGGAGCTGGGCCGCGGAATCGTGTCCGGGAAGATACCGGAAGGCTCGCTGCTACCGGGCGATGCAGAACTTTCGGCGCGCTTCGGGGTGTCCCGCACCGTACTTCGGGAAGCCATGAAGACGCTGGCGGCCAAACGGCTTGTCGAAGCGAAAGCAAAGGTCGGAACCCGCGTCCTCGACAAGGCAAGCTGGAACTTCTTCGATCCTGACGTTCTCGGCTGGCGCTTCGAGTCGGGGCTGGACTACGAGTTCATCGAGCACCTGGCGGAAATGCGCATGGCGCTCGAACCAGCCGCGGCAGCTGCTGCTTCCTTGCGTGCTTCCAGCGACGACATTATCGCGCTCTATGCGATCGCCGCCAAGTTCGATGATCTCTCGCACACGCCGGAAACGATCGCCAACGTGGATCTGGAATTCCATCTCGCAATCGCCCGGATGTCCGGCAATCCGTTCATGCGCTCGGCAAGCGCGCTGATCGAGGCAGCGCTGGCCATATCGTTCCAGCTCTCCTCACCGGCCGCTTCTCCCGAAATGATCGACGAGGTGGCCGATAATCATTTGAAGATCGCCCATGCGATAGCATCGCGCGATCCTCAGAAAGCCATTGCCGCCATGCGTCACGTCATCGAGGTCGGCAAGAGCCGTATCCGCAACTCCTTCGAGGTGCCCCTGCCGGCCTGAGCTCATCTTGCCCGGAGTGAAAGCATCAAATTGGCGAGCAGCGCGGTGCGCGGAGCAATGCTGCTCAAGAAGATATGCTCTTCGAATGTGTGAGCACCGGCGCCATCCGCGCCGAGGCCGTCGAGTGTCGGCACGCCTAGGGCTGCTGTAAAATTGCCATCCGACCCGCCGCCGGTCGCCATGCCTTCAAGCTTGATACCGAGATTGCCGGCAATATCGGCCGCGACATCGAACAATCTCCGCCCCTCTTCCGATTGCGCGAAGGGCGGCCGGTTCATCTGCCCGACGATTTCGAAGGTGATGTCGGGATCGACCGGCCGCACCGCCTCGATCCTGCCCGTCACCTCCCTGCCTACGGCATCGTTGGGGACACGGACATCGACCTGCAGCCGGCATTCTGCAGGAACGGTATTGCGTCCCGTCCCGCCGTGGATCGTTCCGACGGTGACCGTCACGCCGCGTTCCGCATCGTTGAGCGCATCCAGCTCGAGCACCAGACGGGCAGCGGCGCGGATGGCGCTCCGGCCCTCCTGCGGCCTCACCCCCGCATGAGCCGCGCGTCCATTCACGGTGATGTCGTACATGGCGACGCCCTTGCGGGCGACGACGATCTTGCCGCCGTCGCGCGCCGGTTCCACAACGAGCGAATATCCGGCTCTCCGCGCGGCCTCCTCCATAAAGGCACGCGAGGACAGGCTGCCCGTCTCTTCGTCCGGCACGAAGATCAGGTCGATCGGCATGTGGTTTCCCTGCTTGACGGCAAGCTTCATGGCTTCGAACGCCATCAGGGCACCGGACTTCATGTCATAGATGCCGGGGCCGTAGAGTCTGTCGCCCTCCTGCCGCAATGGCAGCTGCTTGGCGATGACACCCTCCGCATGTACCGTATCCAGGTGGGCAAGGACGAGCAGGGTCTTTTCATTGCTGCCGGCCGGACGCGGAGAACGGACAGCCAGGATATCGCCGAAGCCGAGGGTGCCTGCCAGCCGCTCCACTTCCAAACCCGCCAGCCTGCTCAAAACCTCGACACGATCTGCAAGACGATTGACGGCGCTCGCGTTGGACGTCGGCGTTTCCATTTCGACCCAGCGCTTCAACTCTTCGATCAGCGCAAGGTCGTCGATGTCTTTGGCGGAAATGGCAAGTGTCATGGAAGAACTACCTGGGAAAGCATGGCGGGCAATGCGAGGCCGCAAAAGCGCGGCCGGCCCACTATAATTAGCCGCCCAAGGATCACCAGAGTTAAATCCGCTCGGCGCTGCCGATACGGACAATCAAGCAGTCATAGTCTCGAAATGCCGTATCATCCGGCCTACATCGGGCTCGTGCCCGGTAAATAGCCGGAAGGCGCCCACCGCCTGAAAGACGGCCATTCCCCCACCATTGAGAACCTTGCATCCACGCTCTCTAGCCTTCTTCAGGAGCGTCGTCTCCAGCGGAAAATAAACGATCTCCGCAACCCAATGATGCGGCTTCAGCAGCTCCGGCGGCAGCGGCATGCCCGGATATTTCGCCATGCCGGTCGGAGTCGCGTGAATGAGGCCCGACGTCGTCTCCATTGCGGAAGCGACATCGCTCGAAGCCGAAATCGTCGTATCCGGAAAGAGTACCGACATGCTTTCCGCCAGCTGCTCTGCCCTCTCCGGCTCTCGGTCGACAACCGTAAGCGTCTTCAGGCCGAGGGAAAGAATGGCGTAAGCGGTGGCAACACCGGCGCCACCGGCACCAAGCTGAACCGCCGCCTGCAAATCTGCATCCGGCAGACCACGCTTGAAACTCTCGGCAAATCCCCACCAGTCGGTGTTATGGCCAAAGCGCTTTCCGTCCTTCAGCACGACGGTGTTGACCGCTCCCAGTGCCCTCGCCTCTTCGGACAGCTCATCGAGATAAGGAATGACGAGCTGCTTGCAGGGATGGGTGATATTCAGTCCGATCAGCCCCCTCGCCTCGGCATCGCGAAGCAGGTCCGGAAGGCTCTCCGGCGTTCGGCCGATCTGATTCAGATCGATGAGCTCGTAGTCGTAGCGGATGCCCTGCGCAGCGCCTTCCACCATGTGCATGGCGGGCGTCAGCGAGGCCTGGATGCCGGCGCCGATCAGCGCGGCCTTCAACGGTTTCAGCAATGTCTCGGCCATGGTTTATGCCTTGTATGCCTGGATGGATCGGCCCGCCCGGTGAAGACGGGCCGATGGAACGGTCACTTCTTGCGTACGGCTTCGAGTTCCCTGAAGAGCAGCGAGACGGTGTCAGCACCGATGTCGGCGCTGAACTTGTCGATCAGCGGCTTCACGGCATCACGCAGCTTCTGGGTTTCGGCCGCGCTGAGCTCATCGACCTGCATGCCTTTCTCCTTGATCTCGGCGACGGCCTTCGCATCCGCCTCGCGCGAGACCTTACGCTGGAAGTCGCGTGCCTCGGTCGCTGCCGACTGGAGGACCGCCTTCTCCTCGTCATTCAGGTTGTCCCAGAACTTCTTGCTGATCAGCACGATCTGCGGATTGTACTGGTGACGGGTGAGCGTCATGTATTTCTGGACTTCGTAGAACTTGGCGTTGATGATGTTGGCGGCCGGATTTTCCTGGCCGTCGACCGTGCCGGTTTCGAGTGCCGTATAGAGTTCGGTATAAGGCAGCGGCACGGCGTTGGCGCCCAGGCTGTTGAACATCTCGATCGGGATCGGCGACTGCAGAGTGCGGATCTTCAGGCCCTTGATGTCTTCGAGCTTGGTGACCGGCCGGCGTTCATTGGTCAGGTTGCGGAAACCGAGTTCCCAGTAGGCAAGTCCGACCAGACCGGTCGCCGGCAGCTTGTCGGCGAGGCTCTTGCCGAATGCGCCGTCCATCACCTTGTCGGCTTCTTCGCCGCTGTTGAAGAGGAACGGCAGGTCGACGGCGCCGAATGCCTTGACGTTGCTTGCCAGAATGCCGGCGTTCAGCACCAGCATTTCCACCACGCCCCCCTGGAGCGCCGAGACGGTCTGGACGTCGCCGCCGAGGACGCCGCCCGGGAACAGCTTCACCTCGATCTTGCCGCCGCTCTTTTCCTTGACGATCTCGGCAAACTTCTCCATCCCGGTGACCTGCGGATGGCCCTTGTTGTTGGCGGCTGCGAATTTGAGCGTATGCGCGCCGATTTCGGCGGACGCCGTACCGGCAAACAACAACGCCGGCAGCGCGATCCCCAGCGCCAGTTTCTTCATCGTGTCGAACATAGTTTCCTCCCAGAGAATGGCCGGGTTCCCCACGGCCGGTTGACATGCATTTTAAAAAGGCACCCCTCGGTCTCACCGCGCGAACCAAGCGACCGGCACGGTCACCAGCTGCGGAAAGAGGACGAGAAGGAAAAGGACGATCAGCTCGGCGATCATGAACGGCATCACGCCCTTCATGAGGTCTTCCATCGACAGCTTGGACACGCCGCAGATGACGTTGAGCACGGTGCCGACCGGCGGCGTGATCAGCCCGATCGAATTGTTGATGATGAACAGCACGCCGAAGTAAACAGGATCGATGCCGGCCTGCTTGATGATCGGCATCAGCACGGGGGTCATGACGAGGATGGTGGGCGTCATGTCCATCGCCGTGCCGACGACGACGATCAGCACCATGATCGCCAGAAGCAGAAGCGTCTGGTTGTCCATCAGAGGTTCGATGAGCGCAACGAGACTGCCCGGCACGTCGGCGACCGTGATAAGCCAGGCGGAGACTGCCGCACAGGCAACCAGGAACATGACCACCGCCGTGATTTTTCCGGCCGCGACGAAGACGGAAAAGAGCTGTGAGGGCGCCAGTTCGCGATAGACGACCATCGACACGAAGAGCGAATAAACGGCTGCCACCACGCCAGCTTCGGTCGGCGTAAAGACGCCGAATTTCAGCCCGACGATGATGATGACCGGCAGCATCAGCGCCCAGATGCTTTCCAGGAAAGCCTCAATGCGAACTTGCCGGCTCTGTCTTTGCGGAAGCTCGAACTGTTCCCTGCGCGCAACGATCAGCCAGGTAATGCAAAGGGCCCCGGCAATCATGAGGCCCGGCACGATGCCGGCGAGGAAAAGCTTGGTGATCGAAACGCCGCCGATAACGCCATAGAGGATGAAACCGATAGAGGGAGGAATGATCGGACCGATGACCGAGGCTGAAGCCAGGAGACCGCCGGTGCGGGCCGGATCATGACCGGACTTGATCATCATCGGAAAGAGCAGCGCGCCGAGCGCTGCGGCATCCGCCACCGCCGAGCCGGAAAGGCTCGACAGAATGCAGGCGGCAAAGATTGCAACGAAGCCGAGACCGCCGCGAATATGGCCGACCATCGCCATGGCGAGGTTGACGATGCGCTTCGAGAGACCGCCGGTATTCATGATCTCGCCGGCAAGCAGGAAGAAGGGCACTGCCATCAGGGGGAAACTGTCCGCACCGTTCAGCACGTTCTGAGCGACGATCTGCGCGTCGAAAATGTCCATATACATCATCAGCGCGACGCCGCTGAGAATGAGCGCGAACGCGATCGGCACGCCGAGTGCCATTGGGCCGAGAAGTGCGCCGAGGAAGATGGTCAGTGTCATGGCGGCTCTCCTCAGACCTTGTTAACGCCGGCAACGGCCGCTTCCGGGTGGCTATCGAGCGCGATCTCCTCCTCGCTGTCACGGACCAGATGGGCCGTCGCGAGATCGATGCGCCCCGTCGCTACCTGGAAGGCGTCATAAAGAATGATGAGGAAGGTCGGGACACCGAAGGCAAGCCCGGCTCCGTAGAACCAGCCCATGGAAATGCCCGTGGCCGGCATGCTGGCCGGAAGGTTTATAAGCGTCTGGGTCCAGCTCCCGCTCACCATCAGCCATGTGGCGGCTAGCATCAGCCCCTGGCCGAGAAGTACTGCGATCTTCGCGGATGCGGGCGGCAGGCGCTTCAGGAGCGAATCCACGCCGAGATGCCCGTGCTCACGCATTGCGACGACTGCACCAAGGAAGGTCAGCCAGACGAAGAAAACGCGCGACAGCTCTTCGGAAGCGGTAATGCCCTGGTTGAAGGCGTAACGCAGCACCACATTGCCGAAGACAAGCACCACCATGGCCGCCAGCAGCAGCGCGATGATCACCTTCAAGGCAAGGAAATACCAGTCGATAATTCGTGTCATTCAGTCCTCCCGAAGCTTCGCCGCCCAATTGCCAAGGTGACGCGTGGAACGTCACCACTTTGCACCTGACAGGAAGCTCTCACCAGCGCCCCCTCCTCAGGACCGCTGATTGGATGATAAAATGTACTAACTAGTGAGTATGTCAAGCATGATCTGTTGAAATTGCCGGTACGGATCGCTATGACTTTGGAAAAGATGCGTAAATTTAAGAAGGCGGGTTGGGGATGGCAGCGAAACGCCAAAACACCAGGAAGAACGATCCGCAGCGCACGCAGGAGGATATTCTGGAGGTCGCGACGGAAGAGTTTTCCACCAACGGCCTTGCCGGCGGCAGGGTCGATGCGATTGCGGAAAAGACCCGCACCTCGAAGCGGATGATCTACTATTATTTCGGCAGCAAGGAAGGCCTTTATCTTTCCGTTCTGGAACGCGCCTACCGCAAGATCCGTACATTGGAAGCCGATCTGCAGCTTTCCAATCTACCGCCGGAACAGGCGTTGCGAACGCTGATCTTCACCACGTTCGAACACGACGAAACCAATCCGGACTTCGTGCGCCTGGTCAGTATCGAAAACATACATCACGCGGCCCACATGCTGCGTTCCGATGCCATCCGTGACCTGAACGTTTCCATCATCGAGACGATCGCAGCAATCCTCGACCGCGGCATAGCCGACGGCGTCTTCACGAGAAGAGCCGATCCGATGGACGTGCACATGCTGATAAGCGCCTTCTGCTTTTTCCGGGTCTCGAACCGATACACCTTCGGCACGATCTTCCGTCGCGATCTCTCCGAACCGGAGACAATGCAGCGCCATAAGGGGATGATCGCCGACGCGGTGATCAGCTATCTCCAGTCCGGAGCCGCGTGAGCGCCCTCACTTAGTTTTTTCGATCGATGAGGATCCTGGTGATTGCTACTCTCTCGGGCAGCGCGATGAGGAATTCGGGATCGCGGTCGAGGTGATGCACCTTGTCGGGATCGCCACCCGTAAACGCTGCCATGGATTCAAAATCGGGCCAGTAGGAGGTGGTGATGAATTCGGTTTCCGCGCCGATGTCATCCCGAAAGAGCTGCACGGCAAGAGCCGTTTTCTCAAGCGGCGGAATGCCTGCCTCCCGCAGATAAGCCTCATATTCATCGGCCACTTCGGCCAGCGTTCGGCCCCGCCAGATTCGTGCGATCGTTGCTTTGGTATCCATGGATGCTCCTCGGCTTCGTCTGCCGGAGGAAGTAGAACAGCGCTAGGAAGAGACAACCTGCTATTCCTTACGAAAAATGGAGCTTCCATTCGAGAAGACTGTCATGCCCGTCACCGCCCCCGCCCCGGCGACAGGAAGGCGGCGATTGCTGCCTCGTCGTGCCCTGCCTCGGATAAAAACCGGTGGGCAAATTGTGCCGCCGCCCCGCGCAACGCATCGTTTGATCGGATAAGATGAAAGGCGACGTGATGTTCGATCGTCCTTTCCGAAACCCGCACGATCCTGCCGCTGGCAAGTGCCGCATCGGCGAGCGGTGGACGGGCGAGCGCAATACCCAGGCCGTGCGAGCAGGCATCGACCACGAGGTTATAGTCCTCGAAGCGCCGGTCATGCCCACGCGGCACGTAGTCCAAACCTTCGGCCGCCAGCCAGCGCCGCCAGGCTTCGATGTTGGAATCATGCAGGATCGGATAATCGAGCAGGGACTTGGCGTCGGGATGCGGGCCTAGTCGTTCCGCCAGCATGGGTGCCGCGATCGGGTAGAGCTCCTCCTGCCAGAGCGGCAAGCTGCGGACGCCGGCCCACGGCCCTTTTCCGCAGCGAATCGCAAGATCGATCCCCTCGCTGAAATCAGCCAGCCGATGTTCGAGCACCAGTTCGAGATGAATGTCCTCGGTCTCCAGCCTGGACAGTCGTGGGAACAACCAGAGCGATGCGACGGATGGTGTCACCGAAAGCCGCACCGCTGTCCTGTTGCGCCGAGGGAGCCATCTCTCGTCCATGTTGGCCAGGATTCCAAGCGCATCTTCGGTGCGGGCCAAAAACCGGATTCCTTCGGGCGTCAGCGTCACGCCCCGCGCTTCACGCAGGAAAAGCCGGACCCCCATCCAGCGTTCCAGCCGCGCGACCTGACGAGAGACGGCCCCGTGTGTCACACCGCCCTCTTCCGCCGCAGCCGAAAAGGACCCGAGGCGAGCGGCCCGGGCAAACGTTTCCAAAGTATCGAGAGGCGGCAAAGTCTGCGAGCTGTGAACCATGCGCACATATGATCATCGATCGCGTTGCTTTTCAAGCATAGATCAACGGCCTAAACCAATGTCGACTACGCCAGACGGAGGCAGACATGAGCACTGTTGCAATGGACTCACCAGCAATGAATGAAAGACAGGGATTTGACTGGATTGCCTTCGCCGCGATCCTCGTGACGATCGTTTTCTGGGCTTCCTCCTTCGCCGCCATCCGCATCGGTCTGGGGGCATTGACCCCGATCGAACTCGCCACCGCACGCTATGTTTCCGCGGCCTTGATCGCAGTCCTTTATCTCGCTGCGGCAAGGCCGGTACTTCCCGCAAGGCGGGATGTCGTGAGGCTTTCCGTCGCAGCGATCCTGTTCATCGCAGCTTATGCGGTCCTGCTGAACATGGGCGAGCGGACGGTCGCCGCGGGGCCGGCAAGCTTCATCATCAACACGATGCCTGTCTTTACTGCGCTGATTGCGACCTTCGTTCTCGGCGAGCGGTTCGGGAAGTGGGGTTGGCTTGGCACGGCGGTCTCGTTTGCCGGCGTCGCTCTTATCGCTGCATCGAGCGAAAACGGCTTCGATCTCGATCCCAACGCCATCCTTATTCTCGGCGCCGCCCTCTGCTCCGCCGTCGCGAGCGTGTTGCAGAAGCCGATCCTTGGTCGGATGCCGGTGCTTGCCGTCACCGCATGGCTGATGCTGATCGGTTCCATTCCCCTGCTCCCGGCGGTACCTTTCACGATACAGGCGCTTGCCGTTGCGCCCGCCGACGTGAACTGGAGCGTCGCATATCTGGTCGTCTTTCCGACCGTGATCGGCTACGTCACCTGGGCAGTCGCCTTGAAGCGCCTGTCCGCAGCCCGGGCCGCAAACTTCCTCTATGGCGTCCCCCCGACCGCCACCTTGATCGGTTTCCTGTGGCTTGGCGAAGTGCCCACCGTAATCGGGGCCGCAGGCGGCATCATAGCGATCCTCGGCGTGCTGATCGTCAATCTGATGCGCAGGAGGTGAAGTACTGCGCTTAGTCAGCCTTAACAGATAGCTACGCCACTTTGTTGAATCGTTCTGGCAGCCGCCCTTGCGGCTGCCTCGACTATTTGCCGTTCACCAGGTTCAGGATGAGTTGATGGACGTTGCCGCCCTCGCTCATCTCGACCTTGTCGAAATCGCTGTTGCGCTTGCGGTGAGTCCTGGAAATCTCGCCGAGTTTCGCGGTCAGCTCCGTCCGGATTTTAGAGCACCTCGGATCGTTGGCGACCGTGAGGCCGACGCTCACCCGCTCGATCTCCTTCACCATGTCGACGATCATAACCCCGTGCACATTTTCGTGCCGACGGACCCCCGCGATGAAGATATCCCATTTCCTCTTAATCTCCGGCGACAAGGGAGAAACGGGCTTTGGCAGCACGTAAGTGATGATCAGCTTCGGTTTTGCCGAGACCAGGGTACAGGCACCATCTGGCTGTGGTTCGTATTTCCTAGTCCAGGTGAGTTTGAAGTTGGTGTGGGCAATGGCCCGAACCTCCTTGCCCACTTTTGGGCCTCTTTCACCGATCGATCCATAGAGATCGATCCCGGAATCGCCGGTAACGGGATAGGTCTGCACCTGTTCGACCGGCTGCCACTGAGCCTGCGCTGATGCCTCCATCGGGAGGAGCGCAAAAGAGGCTGCAGCCCAAAGTCCAATGCCTTTCGTCAACCGATTCCCCTTGCGTGTTTGCGCAAAATCGTAGCGAGAACCGCCACAAGTTTCAATTTCCACCGCCGCCCGTCACCGCATCTGCTCCATACATATAGCCGGCGACAATCCTGATCGGGAAGCGACAACCAGCGCCGACTCGGCCGATTATCAGGTCTTCGGCCTCGCTGCTGGAACCAGCACCCGGTGGGTGATCCGTGAATCGAGATCATACAGGGTAATCGGCGTTTCCCTGCCTATTCGCGTTCCATCCAGGAGACGGATAAGATCATCCCCGCCGCTGACCGGCTGGCCGTCGATCGCCAGGATGAAATCCCCCTCCTTCAACCCGGCCCGCTCCGCGGGACTGCCCGGATCGATGCGGCGAATGCGTACCGTCGTCTCCTGGGTCATCCCAGCCTTCAACGCTATCCGACGCGGCAGCGCGATCGTATCGACGACGATCCCGACAAAAGCCCGGCGTACATGCCCGAAGCGCAGGATTTCGGAGACCACAAAATTCGCCGTGTTAGAGGCGACGGCGAAGGCGATGCCCTGCGCACCGCGGATGACGGCCGTGTTGACGCCGACGACTTCGCCGGCAGCCGAGACGAGCGGACCTCCGGAATTGCCGGGATTAAGTGCTGCATCCGTCTGTATGACGTCCTCGATCAGCCGGCCGGTCGACGCCCTCATCGAGCGTCCGAGTGCCGAAACCACGCCGGCCGTGACCGACCAGTCGAAGCCGAGCGGATTGCCGATGGCAATCGCGACATGGCCGCGGCGCAGTCTCTTCGAATCGCCGAGCCTGGCCCAGGCCTGGACGTCCATGTCGGCACGAACAAGTGCGATATCGGTATCCGCATCGCGCCCGAGCACGCTCGCCTGCCCCACCGCGCCGTCGGCGCTGCGGATGCGCACGGCCTTCGCGTCGCCGACGACATGGTGATTGGTGATGATCAGCCCGTCGGGCGATATGGCAAAGCCGGACCCATGGCCGTTGTCGCCGAGCCGTTCGATGCGGCTGACGGCAGGGCCGACGCGATCAACCGCGCCGGCAACAGTCTCCGAATAGACGTCAAGCAGGGCGCCATCCTCGGGAACAGGAGGATTGATGTCGATGAAACCCATGGCAAGAACTCCAGAAATCCGCGCTTCTGGAAATGGAAGAAGCGGAAGAAGAACAGCATGTGGTGGGTAGGCCGTCGCGAAACAAGAATGCGCTGCGACAGGCCTGAAGCGGACGCCGATTTCATCCCTCGCCATCTGATGCTTACCGGATACACCAGCCGATATCTTCGAATTGCCCCCGTTCGAACCGCCATTAATACTCGACAGACAGTATCATATTTGTGAGCTCGAACTATTCATGAGTCTAGGGGCAAGTTATGAGAATCAAAGTGCGGGTGGGCCTGCTGGCGGCAGGCGTGGTCATCACTTCCATTGGCTGGGCGAAGGCTCAGGATCCCAACGCCGATACGACGCTCGCGCCGATCATTCTCGAGTCGGAAAGCGACGACATCCTCGTTCAGGAAGGATATGTCGCAAAATCCGACCGGATCGGCACGAAGGTGGACACCCCGATCGTCAAAATTCCCCAAGCCGTTTCGGTCGTTACGCAAGATCAGATCGAGGACCAGAAGCCGCGCACCCTCAACGAATCGCTGAGCTATACCGCGGGCGCCAATCCGAACACGTTCGGCTACGATTCCCGCTATGATGCTTTTTATCTTCGCGGCTTCCCGGCCTATTATACCGGTCTCTTCCGCGACGGGTTGAAGCAGTTTAATGGCCCCTCGGCCTGGTTTCGGACCGAACCTTACGGATTGGAGGGTATCACCGTCCTCAAAGGACCGGCCTCATCGCTCTATGGTGTGAGCGGCCCCGGCGGCATCGTCAATCTGGTCACCAAGCGTCCCAAGGACGAGCCCTTCCATGAGGTCGAGACGGTGATCGGGCAAGACAACAGGTATCAGGCGGCAATCGATCTGTCGGGGCCTGTGGATGAAGAAGGCACGCTCCTCTACCGCCTGACAGCGCTCGGCCGGAAGAGCGACACCCATATTGATGGCTATCCCGACGACACGTTCTATATTGCCCCGGCCTTTACCTGGAAGCCGGATGAAGACACCAAGCTAACGGTGCTCGGCGAATATTCCCGCTCGGTCACGGGCGGCACGGCTTTCTACGACAATCCAACCTACGGAACTGTCTCGCGAACCTATGCCGGCGACCCGGACTGGAACGATTTCACCACCAAGCAGGGCCGCATCGGATACGAATTCGAGCACCGCCTGAACGAAGTCGTCACCTTGCGGCAGAACCTGCGTTATCACGACGTCGATGCCGATCTGCAGTATAGCGGCTTTTATCCGGCTGCTCCCACCCGCTATTGGGGACATTACAAGGAACACGTGAAGAACTTCTCGATCGACAACATGGCGCAGTTCGAGTTCGACACCGGCCCGGTCAGCCACACGGCCGTCGCCGGCTTCAACTACAGCTGGACCGACTACAGCGCACGTTCCGCCTCCTCCTTCGTATCGGTCGACGACCTGAAGTCGCAGCCCTTCTTCTTCTCCGGCAGCCAGGAAATGAACCAGTACGGCCTCTATCTCCACGACCAGATGGAATGGGACAAATGGACGTTCTTCGTGACCGGTCGACAGGATTGGGCGAAGTCGCACAGCGTCACGGCTGCCCTGACCGAGATCGACAGTACCGATAGCGCCTTCTCCGGCCGAGTTGGAATATCCTACGAAACCGAATGGGGCGTAATTCCCTATGCCAACTATTCGCGGTCCTTCTCGCCAAACCTCGGCTTCGTGTACGACACCTCCGGCGTTCGATCTGTTGCCAGACCCACGCTCGCCGACCAGGTCGAAGTGGGCGTCAAATATGAGATCCCGGATACGAACGCCGTCATCACCGCCAACTACTTCGATATCAAGCAGACCGACGGCGTGGTCTATGACGGTACGTTCGACGCGGACGGCAATCAGGTTCAGCGCCAGCTCGACTTGCATTCGCGCGGCATCGAACTCGAGGCAAACGCCTCGTTCGACAACGGCTTCAGCCTGATCGCCTCCTATACCTACATGCGCATGGAGATCGACAAGGGACTGGCAGGCACGGTCGGCAATCAGCTTTCCGCTACACCGAACCACATCGCTTCGCTGTGGGGGCACTATCTGTTCGAAGACGGTCCGCTCGCCGGTCTCGGTCTCGGCGCCGGCGTCCGCTATATCGGCGAAAGCTATGGCGACGACACGAATACATTCAAGAATGATTCCCGCACGTTGATGGACGCTGCCTTGTCCTACGACTTCGGCTATCAGAACCCGGACCTGAAGGGTCTGACCCTTCAGGTGAACGCCAAGAACCTGTTCGACACCCAGAAGGCGGTTTGCTCTGCCGGAAATTGCTATTGGGACGAAGGACGCACGGTCTATGGCAGCCTGCGTTATCGCTTCTGATGGCTGAGACAGCGATCCGCAACCCGCCCTCGCCGCTCCTCGTGCTCACGGGGATCGGTGGGCTTTACGTCGCGCAGAGCGTCATCGGCGGCGTTACCTGGGCCGGCCTTCCCGCGATCATGCGCTCCGAGGGCGTACCGCTCGACCAGATCGGCTATGTTTCGCTGATCGCGCTGCCCTGGGCGCTCAAATTCCTCTGGTCGCCCTGGGTGGAGCGCTACCGGCTGCCGCCAAGAGGAAAAAACCGCTCTGCCGAAATCGTTGCGACAGGCGGACTGATCTCGATCGTCGGCATGTTGCTGGTCGGCAGCCTGACGCCGAGTGAAGCCTTTCCGTTGCTTGCCTGCCTGACGGTTGTGGCCTTTGCTGCCTCGACGGTCGACATCGCCTGTGACGGTTTTGCGGTTCAGACGCTGTCCAAGGCGCAGCATGGCTGGGGCAACGCCGCACAGGTCGGCGGCGCCTATCTCGGTTCGGCGATAGGCGGTGGCCTGTTCCTTTACCTGGTCGGGGCCTTCGGCTGGTCTCAGGCATCCTGGACGATATCAGCGATCCTGCTCCTTCTCGGCCTGCCCTTCCTGTTCGGCGCCGCACGGAACCTGCCGGAGGAAACCCGTCAGCACGTTCCATCGCTCGGCGCTCCGCTGAGGCGGCCGGAGCTGCGTCGCGGCCTCCTGGTTTCGGCGATCTTTGTGATCGCGCAGAAAACAGCGCTCGGGATGATCGGCCCCTTCCTCGTCGATTCCGGGTTCGACGTGGCGACGATAGGCCTGTTGAACGGAGTGGGAAGCCTTTTCGTGGGCTTGGCCGCGGCACTTCTTGGCGGGCTCTGCGTCAGGTTGTGGGGCGTGCGGCCCGTGCTGGCGCTCTCACTCCTTGTCCAGGCGGCGTTTCTCGCGCTGTTCAGCCTTGCAGGTTTTACCAAACTGCTGCCGGAAAGCCTGCTGGTCGTCGCAGCGATCGGCAGTTCGTCCGGCATCATGGCTTTTGGCTTCGTCGCGCTTTACGCCCAGTTCATGCGCTGGTCGGATCCACGGCAGGCTGGAATCGACTTTACCCTCTTTCAGTGCATGGACGCTTTGGTGAGCATCCTCGGCGGAATCCTGGCCGGCCAGATTGCAAACGCCTTCGGCTACGGAATATTCTTTGCCTCTGCTGCGGCACTTGCTCTCGTTGCCGCCCCCGCGATTGCGGCATCGGCCAGACCTGAAAACGCTTTGGCTTCGTAAGGCGGAAGCGGCATCTGTGCCGCTTGTTCCTGCCCACTTTCCGGCGGCGAGCGCGCCGCGCCTTCCTGCAATACGAACGTTGTTGATGACAACCACCCAAAGTTATCATACATCTTGCACAACAGGGCACCGGAAATAGACGCTATCCCGAGTGGAATACTCGGCGTGGCTGGAGAAGGATGAGGGAACCTATGAGCGTGGAGACGAATGCGGATACCGGGAAGAAATCAGGAACGCTCGTATCCCGGCTTGACGAAACGCTCAGGCGGGCGATCGCCAGCGGTCAGTTTCCGCCTGGTTCGAAACTGCCGAGCGAGGCCCAGCTGACGGCGGCCCATGGCGTCAGCCGCACCGTTGTCCGCGAGGCGATAGCCGCACTTCGGGCCGACCGGCTGGTGGAGGCACGGCAAGGCGCCGGCGTCTTCGTGCTGGAGACCTCCGCGCCGAATCGTCCCGCAATGTTATCACTTTCCAATACCGACCTCGCTCGCGTGTCGTCGATGATCGAGCTGCTCGAGCTCAGAACTGCAGTGGAGGTGGAGGCTGCGGGGCTCGCAGCGCTCCGGCGGTCACCGGCGCAGGAGGAAGTTATCCTCGAACGACATGACGCAGTTCGCGCCTGTCTGGAGGCCTCGAAGCCGACGAGCGAGGCGGATTTCGCACTGCATCTCGCGATCGCGGAAGCGACAAACAATCCCCGCTTCCGCGAATTTCTCACGATGATCGGACGCAATCTCATCCCCCGCGCTGCTCTGCGACCGGACGACTCCGAGGCCGATCAGGCGGCCTATATCAAGCTCCTGGACGATGAACATAACGCCATCGTGAGCGCGATCTCCATGGGCGACGAGGAAGGCGCTCGCGAGGCGATGCGACGGCACCTGCGCGGTGCCCAACTGCGCTACCGGACCCTCCTGAGAGAGATGCGGGAATCTGTAAGATAACTTGTTGACACAAGTAACTCCGACCTGTACGACAATTTCCGTCCGGAGGAGACGTTTACAGAGGAAATACAGATCATGACGCCTGAAGAAATCAAGGCTACGCTTGGGGCCGGCCTGCTGTCCTTTCCCGTCACCCATTTCGACAAGGAAGGCCAGTTTCAACCGGAAAGTTATCGCCGCCATATCGAATGGCTGTCTGGTTTCGAGGCGCCGGTTCTCTTTGCCGCCGGCGGCACCGGCGAGTTCTTCTCGCTCTCTCCGAACGAAATTCCCGGTATCGTCGCAGCCGCCAAGGAAGCCTCCGGCAAGACTGCGATCGTTTCCGGCTGCGGCTTCGGCACCCATGTGGGCGTCGAACTCGCCCGCGCCGTCGAAAAGGCCGGCGCCGATGGCATCCTGCTGCTGCCCCATTACCTCATCGATGCGCCACAGGAAGGGCTCTATCATCATGTGAAGCGCATCTGCCAGTCGGTCGGCATCGGCGTCATGGTCTACAACCGCGACAATTCCGTCCTGCAGGTCGACACGCTGAAGCGCTTGTGTGATGAGTGCCCGAACCTCATCGCCTTCAAGGACGGCACCGGCGACATCGGACTGGTCCGGCAGATCACCGCCACCATGGGCGATCGGCTGATGTATCTCGGCGGTATGCCGACTGCCGAACTTTTTGCGGAAGCTTATCTCGGGGCCGGTTTCACGACCTATTCCTCAGCAGTCTTCAACTTCGTGCCGGGACTGGCCGTCGAGTTCTACAAGGCTCTTCGGGCGGGCAATCGCGCACGCTGCGAGGAGATCCTGAGGGACTTCTTCTACCCGTTCATGGCGCTGCGCAGCCGTCGCAAGGGTTATGCGGTTTCGGCAATCAAGGCTGGCGTTCGCCTCCAGGGCTTCGATGCGGGCAAGGTACGCCCGCCGCTGGACGATCTGACAGCGGACGAAGAAGACATGCTTCTGCAACTCATCGGCTCCCACAAGCGGTAATGCCATGAAGATCGCATCGGTTCGCACCCATCTTCTCGAACACAAGCTCGATGTCGCCTTCGAAAGCGCTTCCATGCGCTTCGATCGCCGCGCGCATATTCTGGTGGAGATCGAGTGCGACGACGGCACGATCGGCTGGGGCGAGTGTCTTGGCCCTGCCCGACCGAATGCTGCGGTCGTCGCAGCCTATGCAAATTGGCTGGTCGACGAAAATCCGCTGGAAACCGAAAAGATCTGGGCGCGGCTCTACAATGCGCTTCGCGACCAGGGCCAGCGTGGCCTTGCCGTCACAGCATTGTCCGGCATCGACATCGCGCTCTGGGACATAAAGGGCAAGCATTTCGGTGTCCCGGTCTCGATCCTGCTCGGCGGTCGCTTTCGCGAGTCCGTCAAGGCCTACGCAACCGGCAGCTTCAAGCGCGACGGTGTCGACCGGGTCGAGGACAATGCGACGGATGTCGCCCGCTACCGCCAAGAGGGTTTTCACGCCACCAAGATCAAGATCGGCTTCGGCGTCGAGGAAGATCTGCGCGTCATACGCGCAGTCCGCGATGCCGCCGGCCCGGACATGCGCCTGATGATCGATGCCAATCACGGATATGACGCGGTGGAAGCCATCAGGCTCGGCAACGCAGCATCGCAGTTCGGAATCGACTGGTTCGAGGAGCCCGTCGTCCCGGAACAGCTCGCTGCCTATCGAGAAGTCCGCGCCAGACAGCCGATCCCGGTTGCCGGCGGCGAGACTTGGCACAGCCGCTGGGGTATACGCGAACCGGTGGAAACCCGTGCGGTAGACATTCTGCAGCCCGATTTGGCTGGCGTGGGCGGTTTCACGGAGGCCAAGCGCGTCGCCGACCTCGCCGCATTGCATGGCATCCGCGTCGTGCCGCACGTCTGGGGTACGGCGGTGCATATCGCGGCAGCCTTGCAATTCATGGCAGCAATGATTCCAAGCCCGGTCCGCGTCAACCCGATCGAACCGATCCTCGAATTCGACCGCACCGATAACCCGTTCCGGCAAGCGGTGATCAAAACGCCGATCGAACACGAGCGCGGCGTGGTGCAGATTCCGAACGGCCCAGGCCTCGGGATCGAGATCAACCGCGATGCGCTCGCTGAATTCCGCATGGGAGACATCTGATGCTCGTCCGCACCCTTTCCGGCAATCCTCCCAAGACTAAACTGCCCAAGGGCGCGGTCGATACCCAGATGCATGCCTATCTGCCGGGTTACCCTTCCCTGCCCGGCGGCCCAGGCCTGCCGGCAGGAGATTTACCGACGCCTGCCCAGTATCTTGAATTCATGCGCTGGATCGGCATCGATCGGGTCATCGTCACCCAGGGCAATGCCCAGCAGCGCGACAATTCCAACCTCAATGCCTGCCTTGCCGAGTTCGGCTCGATCGCCCGCGGTGTCTGCGTCATCGACTCGACCACGTCGGACCCAGAACTGGAGCGCCTTTCCGCAGCGGGCAATGTCGGCGCGCGGATCATGGATCTTCCCGGCGGCGCGGTGAACCTCGGCGAATTGGAAGCGGTGGATTCGAAAGCAGCCTCCCAGGGATGGATGCTCGCGATACAATTCGACGGCAGCAACATTCTTGACCACGAGGCAAGACTGGCCAAGCTCAAGTCCCGCTGGGTGCTCGATCATCATGGCAAATTCTTTGCGGGCGTCACGCCCGACAGTCCGCAGGTCGCAGCGGTCAAGCGGCTGATCGACGGCGGCAGGTGCTGGTTCAAATTCGCCGGCGTCTACGAGTCGTCCAAGTCCGGCGGCCCGGACTATGCCGATGTGGCGGCAGTGGCGCGCGAAATCGCAGCCTATGCGCCCGAGCGCATCGTCTGGGGCACCAACTGGCCCCACAATCTCGCCCGCGAGCAGGCCGATTATCCGAACGATGCGGCGCTGACTGATACCGTGCTCGGCTGGCTCCCAGACGACACGGCCCGTCACCTCGCGCTCGTGAAGAATCCAGAAGAACTTTACGGCCTTCCCGCGTGGACGGCTGAAAGAGACTGACGACAGAACGACCGGAGCATGGAGGCTCCGGCGTGTTACCAGAGGAGGAAAACATGAAACTCACCAAAATGCTCGGCCTTGCACTAGGCCTGGCGCTCGCCGCGACAACCGCCCATTCGCAGGAAGTAACGCTGCGTTCCGCCGACATCCATCCGGACGGCTATCCGACCGTGGAAGCGGTCAAGTATATGGGCGAACTGATTTCGCAGCGCACCAACGGCCGCATCAAGATCCAGGTCATGAACAACTCGGTGCTTGGCAGCGAGAAGGACACGATCGAACAGACCCGCTTCGGCGTCATCGACATGAACCGCGTGAACGCCGCTCCGTTCAACAACCTGGTGCCCGAGACAGCCGTTTTGGGCCTTCCCTTCCTGTTCCGTTCGACCGAACATATGCACAAGGTCGTCGACGGCCCGATTGGCGATGAGGTTCTGAAAGCCTTCGAACCCCATGGTCTCGTTGGTCTCGCCTATTATGATTCCGGCGCACGTTCCTTTTATACGACCAAGAAGCCGGTGGAGAAGCTCGCCGATCTTAAGGGTATGAAGATTCGCGTCCAGCAGTCGGACATGTGGATTGCAATGATGCAGGCCTTCGGCGCCAATCCTACGCCGATGCCGATGGGTGAGGTCTATTCCTCGCTCGAGACCGGCGTCGTCGACGGGGCGGAAAACAACTGGCCTTCCTATGAATCGGCTCGTCACTACGAGGTGGCCAAGAACTATTCCCTGACGCAGCACTCCATGACCCCGGAAATTCTGGTCATGTCGAAAACGTCCTGGGACAAGCTGAGCCCGGAAGACCAGAAGGCCGTCAAGGAATCCGCCAAGGAATCCGTCGGCAAGATGCGGGAACTGTGGGCGGCCCGTGAAAAGAGCTCGGAACAGAAGGTCCGCGACGGCGGCGTCAAGGTGATCGAGGTCAACAAGGAAGAATTCTCCGCGGCCATGAAGCCGGTCTACGACCGCTTCGTTACCGATGCGAAGATGAAGGATCTCCTGAAGCGCATCCAGGACGTAAAGTAAGTTCAAGCGGTAGACCGGCCCTCCTTCGAGGGCCGGTTTTTTTGTAGGCCGGTTTTTCGCAGACACCGGCGGGAGGACGTAATCATGAGAAACTTCATGCTGGCCATAAGACCCCTTCTGGGCGGGCTCAGTCGCATGTCACTTTACATCGCCGGCATTGGCATGGTCACCATGACCCTCATCGTCGGTTGGCAGGTTTTCGGCCGCTACGTGCTGAACGATTCCCCGACATGGTCCGAGCCGCTGTCACTTTATCTGATGTCCTGGTTCATCATGCTCGGAGCAGCCGTCGGCGTTCGCGAGAGCGTGCATCTCGGGCTCGATATCGTCCGTTACGTCATGCCGCCGGTGATCCAGAAAACGATGGATCTCATAAGTCTCGGCCTCATCGTGCTCTTTGGCATCGGAATGGCCTATTACTCGACGCTACTCGCGATCGGCACGTGGTCGGCCACCATTCCCGTTCTCGGCTGGCCGGGTGGCACGGATTTCTTCCCGATGATCGTCGGCGGCGCGATGATCTCTCTGTTCGCTCTGGAGCGCTTTGTCGATGTCGTTGTCGGCATTGAAGTGGCTGCCGACGTCCTCGTGCAGGAGGCTGCGTAATGGCCTACGCCATCCTTTTTGGTTCTTTTACTGTCCTGATGCTGATTGGCATGCCGATCGCGTTCTGCCTGGGGATCGCATCCTTCGCCACGGTCCTCTACATAGGTCTGCCGCCGATCGTCGTCTTCCAGCAGCTGAATTCCGGCATGAACGTCTTTGCGATGATGGCGATCCCGTTCTTCATCTTCGCGGGCGACCTGATGGTGCGCGGCGGTATTGCCCATCGACTGATCCGCTTTGCAGCCGGCCTCGTCGGGCATCTGCGCGGAGGCCTGGGCCAGGTAAACGTCGTCGCCTCAACGCTGTTCGGTGGTATTTCCGGTTCAGCGGTTGCGGATGCCTCGGCTGTCGGCGGACTCATGATCCCGCAAATGGCGGCCCGCGGCTATGACAAGGACTACGCCGTCAACGTGACCGCCAATGCCGCCATCATCGCGCTGATGATCCCGCCCTCGCACAACATGATCCTCTATTCGATCGCAGCCGGCGGCAACGTCTCCGTCGCAGATCTCTTCACCGCCGGCATCATTCCCGGCCTGCTGCTCGCCGGTGCGCTGATGTTCACGGCCTGGTGGGTTGCCGTTAAGCGTGGTTATCCGGCTGACCCGTTCCCCGGCCTCGCCCGCGTCGGTTATTACCTGCTGGCCTCGCTGCCCGGTATCCTGTTGATCGCCATCATCTTCGGCGGCGTCCGCTCCGGTGTGTTCACGGCGACGGAGAGCTCCTGCATCGCAGTCCTCTACGCCTTCTTGGTCGCCATGCTCGTCTATCGCGAATTGAACTGGGAAGGTTTTGTCGAGGCTGTCATGGGCGCGGTGCGCACCACGGCGATGGTGCTGCTGGTCATCGGCACCGCGGCCGCGTTCGGCTGGCTGATGGCATTCCTGCAGGTTCAGTCGCTGATCATCTCAGCAATCAGCGCGATCTCGGACAATCCGATCGTCGTTCTGCTGATGATCAACCTTATCCTGCTGGTCCTTGGCACGTTCATGGACATGGCACCGATGGTTATCATCTCAACGCCGATCCTGCTGCCCGTCGTCAAGGCTTTCGGCGTCGATCCAGTGCACTTCGGCGTCATCATGATCCTCAATGCCGGGATCGGCCTCAACACGCCGCCGGTCGGAACCGTGCTATTCGTCAGTTGCGCGGTGGGCGGCATCACGATACGTGAAGCGATGCGCACGATCTGGCCTTTCTTCGGAGCCAGCATAGCAGTATTGCTGCTCGTGACTTACATCCCTGCCCTGTCGCTCTGGCTGCCAAGCATTTTCAGGTGAGCGACTGAACAAGCTTTATCTGACGGTCCCGTCCCATGACGGGGCCTTTCACATGAAAGGAGAGGTCAATGACCATCTACCAGAACCTGATCGCCGGCGAATGGGTCGGCTCCGACGCTTCGAAGAACATCAATCCCTCCGACACGAATGATGTGGTGGGCATGTATGCCCAGGGCAGCGCCGAAGACGCCAAAGAGGCGATCGCCGCGGCAAAGGCAGCCTTCCCCGCTTGGTCCCGCTCCGGCATCCTCGAACGCCACGCGATCCTCAGAAAGACTTCCGACGAAATCCTCGCCCGAAAGGACGAGCTCGGCGCGCTCCTGGCCCGCGAGGAAGGCAAGATCCTTCCCGAAGCAACCGGCGAAGTCATCCGCGCCGCCCAGATCTTCGATTTCTTCGCCGGCGAAGCCCTGCGCCTCACCGGTGAAATGGTGCCCTCCGCCCGTCCGAACATCGGTGTCGAGATCACCCGCGAACCGCTTGGCGTCATCGGCATCATCACGCCCTGGAATTTCCCGATCGCCATTCCGGCCTGGAAGATCGCGCCAGCCCTCTGCTACGGCAATACCGTGGTCTTCAAGCCTGCCGATCTTGTACCCGGATGTGGCTGGGCGATCGTCGACATCCTGCACCGCGCCGGTCTCCCGAAGGGCGTGCTGAATCTCGTCATGGGCCGCGGCTCGGTGGTCGGCCAGGCCATGCTCGACAGCCCGGACCTCGCCGGCATCACGTTTACCGGCTCCACCGGCACCGGCAAGCGCGTCGCGCTCGCTTCGATCGAGCATAACCGCAAGTTCCAGCTGGAAATGGGCGGCAAGAACCCGATGGTCGTCCTTGATGACGCGGATTTGACCGTCGCTGTCGAAGCAGCCGCCAATTCCGGCTTCTTCTCGACCGGCCAGCGCTGCACCGCCTCCTCGCGGCTGATCGTCACCGAAGGCATCCACGACAAGTTTGTCGCGGCGCTGACCGAAAAGCTGAAGACGCTCAACGTCGACAACGCCATGAAGGCCGGCAGCCATATCGGCCCGGTCGTCGACGACAAGCAGCTGAAGCAGGACACTGACTATATCGACATCGGCAAGTCGGAAGGCGCCAAGCTCGCCTTCGGCGGCGAAGTTATCAAGCGCGATACCCCCGGCTTCTATCTGCAGCCAACGCTGTTTACCGAAGCGACCAACCAGATGCGGATTTCCCGCGAGGAAATCTTCGGACCGGTCGCAAGCGTCATCCGCGCCAAGAACTACGAAGAAGCGCTGGCAATTGCCAATGACACGCCCTTCGGTCTCTCGGCCGGCATCGCCACCACCAGCCTGAAATATGCCACCCATTTCAAGCGCAACTCGGAAGCAGGCATGGTGATGGTCAACCTGCCGACCGCAGGCGTCGATTTCCACGTCCCGTTCGGCGGCCGCAAGGCTTCCTCTTTCGGCCCACGCGAACAGGGTAAGTACGCCGCGGAATTCTTCACCGTCGTGAAGACCGCCTACACCTTGGCCTAATCGGCATAGGGGGCGATTTAATCAATCGCACCCCTGCCACACCACCCGGCATGCGGGTCCGCACCGGGCGGTTTGAGAGATTGAGGCTAAGCG